>NZ_JBLXHT010000012.1:0-116575 GCF_048259265.1 Kiloniella sp.
ACTAAGTGTTGCTGCTGCCGCACCTGCTGCTACACCCGTAGCTGCGCCCGTTAGAAACTTTCTACGATTCATTAAAACTGCCTCCGGTTAGAAAGAATAATCTCAAATTTTTCAAGATTTCTCATTTTATTATGACACCGTTTCTTTGACGGCTTGGTTTTTACTGTAAAATATTGAGGACTGTCTATCAGTAACAGCCCGAGATTTAAATTCGCAGCACTTGGTAGTTAATCACGTTTAGTGGGGGCACGAAAATACCAACTAATACTGAGAGAAAAGCAAAAAGTAGCATGCTATAGTCAGAATTTAATGCAAAAATCCCGTAATGTTTAAGGGCGAACGGAAAATAAGCTTATGAATTTAAAGCAGAAAGTACTCTTGCTTGCAACCGTTCCCTTAATTTTGGCGATTTCAGCCATATCTATTTTGGTAACCTATCAAACACAGCGGTTATCCAATGATGAAATTGCGGCATTTGAGCGAAACATGGTTAATGCCAAGAAGTTGGAACTTTTAAACTACCTAAGCCTCGCGCAGACATCGATAAGACATATCTATGATCCGGCTGAATCATATGATTTGGATGCAAAACGGCAGGTAAAGGAAATCCTCAAAACTCTCACTTATGGGGAAGATGGCTATTTCTTCGTTTATGATTTTGAAGGAACAAGCCTTGTTCACCCTAAACAGCCCGAGTTGATTGGTAATAATTGGTGGGAACTCAAAGACACCACGGGTAATCTTGTCATTCAGCATTTGATTTACAGGGCACAAGAGGGAGGCGGTTTTCATCGGTATCTCTGGGCAAAGCCTTCCACAGGGAAGATTAGGGATAAAATTAGCTATGCGGTCGCTTTGGATAAATGGAACTGGATGCTGGGAACGGGCCTTTATATTGATGACGTTATTGCCCAAGTCGCAGAATTTGAGCTGGAAGTTGAAGAACGTATCCGGGAAACGTCTGTGATTATCCTTATCATCACTTTCACCGCACTTGGTGGAGTTTTTGTTACCGGGATTGCGATAAATCTGCATGAGCGTCGTGTCGCAGATGGAAAGTTAAAGGATCTCACGCAGCGAATTATTGAAACACAGGAAGAAGAGAGGGGGCGCGTGGCCCGTGAACTTCATGACGGGATTAGCCAAATTTTGGTTTCGATAAAGTATGCGCATGAAGTTGCCTTGAAAAAAGCCCAACGGATAACCGAAGATACTGAGGGGGTCGCCGGGGCCATTGAAAAAGGAGCAAATGCGCTGAACATCGCGATTAATGAAGTTCGACGCATTTCTCGTGATCTCAGGCCTAGCCTTCTTGATGATCTGGGATTGTCGCCTGCCTTGGAAAGTTTAGCTCATGAATTTTCAGAACGTACGAATATTAAAATTAAAATAGGTACTGTTACCTTTAAAAATTTGCTTCCAAAGGATGCAAAAACAACATTGTTTAGAGTGGCGCAAGAGGCCCTGACGAACATTGAGCGTCATGCAAATGCCGATCATGTTGATATTAATTTGGCTGCACATCAGGGAATTGTGACGTTAGAAATTTCTGATAATGGTTCCGGTTTTGATATTCAGGGACTGAACACAAAAAAAGATCCCCTTGCAGGAATTGGATTAAGAAATATGCAAGAGCGCATGGAACATCACGGTGGAGAATTAGACATAACATCTTCCCCGTCGGGAACGAAGATTGTTGCGACACTTCCAAAAGGTATTTTGCGTACGGAGGCCGAGATAAAGTCATGACGAATGAGAAAAAAGTAATATCGGTACTGCTTTGCGATGATCATCCTTTGGTTCGTGATGGCCTTAGGTCCTGCCTGGAGCTTTACGACAATATTGAAGTGATTGGGGAGGCGACAACCGGAGCTGAAGCTTTGGCCAAATCGGAAGAGTTAAGACCGGACGTTGTCCTGATGGATATAAATATGCCGGAATTGAATGGGTTGGACGCAACAGAAATATTTGCCGAAAAGTATCCTGAAATAAAACTCCTGATTCTGAGCATGCATAATAATCGTGAATATATTTCCAGCGCTTTACGCTATGGGGCACGGGGGTATGTTTTAAAGGATGTACCATCTCAAGAAGTGGTTGCTGCTATTGAAGCCGTGCATTTAGGGGGAACCTACTTTAGTTCGGGAGTGTCCAAGATTCTGATGTCATATCAGGATAGTGATGCGGAAGGCCCCTTAACCACACGCGAGCAAACTATTTTGTTGTTGTTGGCAGAGGGGAAAAGCAACAAGCACGTTGCTTTGGAACTGGATATCAGTGTGCGTACAGTCGAGACTCATCGTAAGAATATCAAGCGTAAACTGGATATTAGTTCTACTGCAGGTTTGACACGATACGCGATCGAGAACGGGTTGCTTTCAAGCTAAAGCGATTATCCCCTGAAAATGTTTAGGGGATAATCGCTTTAGGGTAAAATTATTAGAGTCTGTTGATCTAGCCGCGCCAGAAACGAGGAAGGATCATCACCATAATCGTGAAGAGTTCCAACCGTCCAAGAAGCATTCCCGCAGACATGAGCCACTTGGCACTATCTGGTAGAGGCTGGAAGTTTCCGGCGGGGCCAATGGTTTCCCCAAGGCCAGGACCAACATTTGCAATTGCAGTTGCTGCGCCTGAAATAGCAGTGATAAAATCCAATCCCGAGAAACCTAATCCAGCTGCAAGCAAGACAAAACTGACGGCAAAGAGGAAGAAGAAGCTCATGACTGAGTCTGAGACACTTTCCGGGATCGGGTTACCATTATAGGTCGGAAAGAAAATGCCGTTGGGTTGGATCAAACGGTTAAGCTGTGCCTCGGCAGTTGAATAGAGAACCTGCAGGCGGAATATTTTAATGCCACAGGTCGTGGAGCCCGCGCAGCCACCGACAAACATCAATATAAAAAGCAGGGCGAGGGCAAAGCCGCCCCATAGGCCGTAGTTGGCAGTTGTAAAGCCACTACCTGTCATCAGAGATATGACATTAAATGCGGATAGCCTTAGGGCTGTAGCAAAAGAATAGCCATTATCAGCAATAAGCCAGTAAGTTATAAGGGCAATTGATAACCCAAGAATGATCAAAAATGTTTTTACCTGACTATCTTGAATCAGAGATTTGAAATCCCCCCGAATAACGCGCAAGTAAAGAATAAAGGGAATGGAGCCAAGAACCATAAATCCACTGATCGCCCAATGAATTTTAGGATCTTCAAAGTGTCCGATCGAGGCATCGTAGGTTGAGAAGCCCCCCGTCGCGATTGAAGTCATTGCGTGAACAACAGCATCAAACCCGCTCATACCCAATAGAGATAGGATTATTGCAGCTCCGATTGTGATAAAGACGTAAAAGATGGAAATAGCGGCAGCAATCTGCGCTGCCTTGGGAAGTACTTTATCTGCTTCAAAGGCTTCAACCCGGAACATCTGCATACCACCGACTTGTAGTATCGGAAGAATGGCAACGGCCATGACAATAATACCGATACCACCCAGCCATTGCAGAATCCCACGCCAAAGAAGGATACCTGGGGGGGTCTCATCCAACCCGACAATAATGGTAGAGCCAGTTGTTGTGATCCCAGACATGGATTCAAAGAAGGCATCGGTGATGCTGAGTTCCAGTTCGGAAAATGCTAATGGTACGGCCCCAGCGATGGCAATGGTCAGCCAAGCAAGGTTTGTAATGACGAAAGCTTCGCGCAGGCTAAAGGCCGTCCATGTTGCGTTGGTTGCCAGAACCATGGATATGCCAACAGAAAGACTAAGGGCAGAAGATGTCGCGAAAACGCGCCAGTCTGGGTGCCCTGCGGCAGCATCGACAATGGCAGGTATGATCATGGCAATGGCCATAATCGAGAGCAGTATTCCTGTGACGAAGACGACGGGACGGAACTTGATCATCTTCAAACCTTTTGGCCAAATAGCGGTTTTATGACCGATGAAAAAGCTAAAGTAAATCCATCGGGGAGCCAGAATGGCACCTAAAAGATCTTATACCAGTTCCGTCAGGGAAGCAGGTGTAAGGGCGAAAGTGCTGGGAGAGTATCAGAAAATTATTGTTATTGGTATGCAAAAGCCCCCTATCCGCATTGCGGATTAATGGGGGCTTTGGATTTTTATTTTTCTTAAGACGCTGAAGAAGAAGGGTTTCCTATCAAAGAAAGGAATTCGCGTCTTGTGGAGGGGTTGGTGCGGAACAGGCCAAGCATACGGCTTGTTACCATTGTTACGCCTGATTTGTGAACACCGCGGGTGGTCATGCATTGGTGTGCCGCTTCGATAACAACGGCGACGCCTTTGGGTTGAAGAACCTCGTTAATTGCATTGGCGACCTGCGCCGTCATCTTTTCTTGAATTTGCAGTCGTTTTGCATAAGCTTCGATCACGCGGGCAAGCTTGCTGATGCCAACAACACGATTATTAGGCAAATACGCGACATGTGCTTTTCCAATAATCGGTGCCATGTGATGTTCGCAATGAGATTCAAACCGGATATCTCTGAGCAATACAATCTCGTCGTACCCTTCGACTTCCTCAAAAGTACGTTCGAGTAATTCCCGAGGCTCAACATTATAGCCTGCAAAAAATTCCTCGTAGCTGCGTACAACGCGATCAGGTGTGCCTAATAAGCCTTCGCGGGTTGGGTCATCACCTGCCCAACGTAGAAGGGTTTCAACCGCGGCCAGAGCTTCATCGCGTGAAGGGCGGATGACTTTACTATCTTTGTCACTCACGGACTGTAATCCTTAAAGCTTCTATCGGATTCAAGATTCCGTAGAAGATATGTTCTAGTTCGGACGCGCGATCTCGTAAGGGCTGTCCAGTGAAAAGGGTGGAACCAACACATCGTATAGTTCCCCGCTAGTGTCTTCCATTTCATAACTGCCACACATGATACCAGAGGCGGTAGAAAGGGGCGTGCCACTTGTATATTCAAAACTTTCACCAGGCTGTAAGAGAGGTTGTTCCCCAACCACGCCAGCGCCTCGGACCTCTTGAATGCGTCCCATCGAATCAGTAATTCGCCAATAACGATTTTTCAAGGTAATGGCCTCGTCGCCTGTATTTTCTATCTGTACCTGATACGCCCAGACATAATGATTATCAGTAGGTGACGACTGATCTTCAAGAAAAGTCGGCGTTACTGTTACCGTTATAGACCGGGTTGTCTGGCTATACATCAACGTAGGCTCCCAAGCTATCTCAAAACGTGACAGCTTTTATCTCGTTTTTGCCGCAAGAGCAAAAAAACGAGACAATATTCGGTTATTAAAAAATCTCATATCACTTTGTTAGACGACTGTTAATATAAATATATTAACAGAAAGCAATCCCCTCTGTGCATTATTCATAGAAATAATGTCAAAATGTCTTCGGAAAATTGGTTCTAGAATTCGGACATTTGAATGACGGTTCCACCTGGTGAATTCGTGAGGTTGTTTTTTGATTACTATCGGTTTGGGGGGGACCAATCATTTTTTACATGATCCCGTCTGCTAAGGCGTAGAGCAAGCCCGACTGATACTCCTACACCAATTGCAACAGTCAAATCGACAATAACAGTCAAAATAAGTGTTAGTAGCAAAAGTATAATATCGCTTTTCTTGCCACGAGCATATTCACGCCATTTGTGTGGCTCGGTCATGTTCCAGGCAGTGATAGTAAGAAGGGCGGCCAATGCGGGCATAGCCATATAACTTGCCAGTGGGGCAGCGAGTAACATAACAAGTAGTATTATAATAGCATGAATGATTCCTGCTATTGGTGTTTTACCTCCTGCTTTTATGTTTGTTGCTGTTCGGGCAATTGCGCCTGTAGCTGGAAGCCCTGTGAATAATGCTGAGCCTATATTAGCTATACCCTGTGCTGTAAGTTCGGCATTTGGTCTGTGTTGCCCGTCAATCATTTTGTCGGCTACCATTGCCGATAGCAATGACTCAACGCCTGCTAAAAATGCAATAATTAAAGCAGAAGGAATAAGCTCTATAATTCGAGAGAAAGACAAATCAGGTAGCTGTGGCCATGGTATTTGGCTAGGTAGTTGACCAAAGCGAGATCCGAGTGTGTCCACAGGCAAAGACATCATTGCAACGAGTACAGACCCAACGCCAATACCAATAATTAGACTAGGAAAACGAGGCGCTATACTGCGGAGAACGACAATCAGTATAAGTGTGATAATCGCTATTGTCGTTGCTGGTAAGTTAAGGGTTTGGTGTGCTTCCCAGAAGACAGGTATTTTTTCTAAAAAATCGGCTGGAACGTTATCTATAGACAAGCCAAATAAATCTTTTAACTGACTTGTGGCAATAATGATTCCTATGCCAATAGTAAAGCCATTAACAACGGCTTCAGGCACAAAAGCTATCAGGTTTCCTGCTCGAAAATATCCACCGATGAGTAGAATAATCCCCGCCATGAAAGTGGCCAATACAAGACCATCGTATCCGTATTGTGTGATGACGTTGAAGACGACAACGATGAATGCCCCTGTCGGACCACCGATCTGAACTCGACTGCCACCGAAAAGTGAAATCAATAAACCGCCAATTATTGCGGTTACAATCCCTTTTTCTGGTGGCGCGCCTGAAGCGATCGCGATTGCGAGGCTGAGGGGAAGAGCGACTAATGCTACTGTCACACCGGCGAGAAGATCTGCAAAAAAAAGCGATCTGTTATACGCTATTAAAGCTGTGAAAATCTTTGGATTACGCATGATTGGGTGGTCTCGAAAAATTGCGAGCGCTAGACTTGGTTGGTGGCATTCGTAAATATTACGGGCGTGGAGTGTTCGTTAGAGACAATCAAGAACACAGAATATTTCAATAACCTCTGACGAGTATGGTAGATTATACCGTTGCGTCTGGTGTGGATCAAGCTGGCGGTTCGAATAAAATTTTGAGGCTGTAACAGATAATGCCAAACAGGTTTTATTATTTTGATGAAAGCTAATGGGGTTTTCAGTTAGAAATCGGATACTCGAATAACTTTCCCGCCTGTTGATTGAGCATCTTCGGGATCATGGGTGACCAACAAAGTTGGCAAGTTATGTGCCCGGGCGTGCCTGAAGACAAAATCGCGAAAGCGAGTACGTAGTTCAGTGTCCAGTTTCGAGAAGGGTTCATCCAGTAAAAGTGCACGGGGTTGAGAGAGTAGTGTTCTTAATACTGCAATGCGTGCTCGCTGCCCACCAGATAGGGTTGCGGGGTCTCTATTTTCGAACTCTGATAATCCAGCATCTTTTAATGCCTGCGAAATCAAGGATACTCGTTCTTTTTTGCTTTTGATGTGGGCGGGAATACCAAAGCAAAGATTCTCGCTCACGGACATATGTGGGAATAAAAGATCTTCTTGGAACAGCATTCCTATATGTCGTTCTTCAGGGGGGAGGTTGGTTAAGTTCAAATCATCCAGAAAAATCTCTCCGACAAGAGAAAAATCGCTTTCAAGTGTACCACTTATTGCCGCAAGAAGGCTGGATTTTCCACAGCCACTTGGCCCCATAAGGGTTACAATTTCCCCCGGTGAAATATTCAAGGACAGATTGGTGAAGAGTGCTTCCCCGCGTAAGCATAGCTTCAGGTCTTTTAAATAAAGCGTGGGATATTGTGCGGGTGTGGCAGATTGCTTGAAAGTATTATCGCTCATGATGTCACTTAATGTTCCTTTAAAGCACGGCGATTACGGAAAACAATATTTGGCAAGGTTAGCGCAGCTATAAAGCAAAACAAAGGTAACAAAGCCTGAAGAAGTGCGTACACGGCAATTATACGTCTATTGCCACTAGCTGAAAGATTGACAGCTTCGGTGGTCAAGGTTGAAAATCGGCCTCCACCAACGAAAAGAGTTGGTAAATACTGGGCTACGGAAACCGCAAAACCTATGGAAAAGGCAAAAAGTAATGGCCTGAGTAACATGGGTAATCTTATGCGCCAGAACGCACGAGCCGGACTTATTCCCATCGAAAGCGCTACCTTGATATAGCGATCATCTTGTTGTCGGTAAGGGTCTGTCAGGGACAGGAATACATAGGGGAGAACAAAGAGAAGATGGCTCCAGATAATCGCAAGCCAACTGGCATCGATGCCTGCTTTAATCGTCAAAATTTGTACCCCAAAAAGGAAAGACACCTGAGGGATCATAAGAGGTAAGTACACCAGCCACAGGGCTCCTGATCCGGCTGTTTTTCCCCGACGTTTTTCATTCTCCAAACAAACGACGACAAGAACGACAGCAACGAAAGAGCTGATCAGGCCAATTATAAGTGTGGAAGAGCTACTCCATAATAGGTTGTGTATATTACGATCCCAGCTTTGGATGCTCCAGACCGAAGGTAAAAAGTCCGGGTATCGCCATCGGCGGGTGAAAGACCAAAGAAGAATGACGAGCAAGCTGCCAAAAAACAGAACGAAAATACTATTCAGGGAAAATTTGGAAACTTTACGAACAGGTTGTTCTAAAAATGTCCGCCGGCCATTTATAAGCCACCCTTTGCTTAGCCTGGACATTGCTTTTTCTGTAATCCACCAAGTGACAATTACGCAGACAACGACAAAGAGTTGGAGTAAGGCACCCGCGGCTGCAATAGTTCGATAGTTTAGGTCGGGGTCATTGAACCACCGAAGTACCAATATTGATAACGTAGGCGGTGTTGTTGGGCCAAGGATCAGGGCAATATCAACAACAGATAAGGAAAAAGCGAGAACGGCATAGATGGGGAGGCGGATTTGCTTGTAGATGACAGGCAGTATGCCTTTTATCCATGCTGCGATCGGATGATAACCTAAAGTCTTCGCGAGCTTTAGCCGCTGTTTTGCTTGAGACTGGTCCAATGCCGCCAGTATCATTAATAAAAGATAGGGTGTTTCTTTGATCATTAGCCCAAGAATAAGTGATATTCCCCATTCATCGTGAATAATGGGGATATCCGGAGGGCGTTCCCAACCCGTTGCCCAAGGTGAAAACACGCGGACAATCCAACCACTTGGGGCAATTAAGAAGGCGAGGCCAATAGCAAGTGCTGAATGGGGGATGGCAAGAATGGGCGCCAAAATTCGGCGCGCTTTTCTAAAGCTGGCGGTACCCTGCCACGCTGCAACAAACGAAAGAGATACGACCAGCGAAAGAATTGTTGCTAGGACCCCGCTGGATACGGATGTGATGAGGGCGTTGGATAAAGCAGGATGCGCAAAGAGCTGTTCCCAGGCGTTAGCATTTATAGATATCTGCCCTATGACGGGCAGATATCCAAAAGCGGGCAAAACTGTACTGGTAAGCCCTGCCAGAACGGGCAACAGAAAAATCATGAGTGTCAGCACAGGCACCGTGCGCAAACTGAAAAGCACGCTAAGAATTGAGCTGAAATGGTTTTTCATGGCCTGATGGTATCGTATTTGTTTGCTGATGGTAGAATTTATTGTCCGTACCGTGTCAGCCATTCTTTCTCTATACGTTCCATCCAGCTTGGGTGAGGTTCCAGCAAAGTTGGCCCTAGATCTTGAGGAGGCAATGTTGCAACGCCGAGTTCAATTGCTGAAAAGATTTTTTGATCTTCAGCAGATAGCTTTGCAATAGATAAAACGGTGTCATCACCCCAGTATTCCGGATCTTGTTTGCGGGCCTGTGCCTCGGGGCTCATCAGAAAGTTCGCAACAATCATGGCTGCTTCTTTACTGGATGAGTTGTAGGGAATGGCAATAAAGTGTGTGTTGCCAATTGTTCCCTTGTCAAAAACAAAGGTTCGAACGCTTGGCGCCAGTTCACCGGACTTGATAAGGGACGAGGCCGCCCCCGGATTGAATGAGAGGTGAATATCAACTTCACCGTCGTCTAGCAGTTGTTGTTGGGCTGAACTGCTTACGGGAAACTGTTTGCCATCACGCCAAAGAGCAGGATGTAACTGATCAAGGTAATCCCATAAAGTAGCGGTTGTTTTCTTAAATTCAGTTTCGTCTGTTGCTGCTTGTCGTAGTATTTTGAGATCATCAACAGATTCAACAAGCACTTGTTTTAAGAAGGTCGAACCTAAGTAATCAGGTGGTGAGGGGTATGTAAAACGTCCTGAATTGTTCTTGGCCCAAGCCAAAAGTTCTTCGGAAGAGTTCGGGATTTGGTCCACTTTGGCACTGTCGTAGATGAAGTTGAACTTTGCCATTCCCCAAGGTGCTTCCAATCCATCAACTGGATTTGTAAAATCTATTGTTGTTGTGGCTTTGTTTTCTGTATCGACCAAGGGATAGTTCGGCAGATTTTCTGAGAAGGGGCCAAACAGAAGCCCATTCGTTTTCATGGAGGCAAAGTTCTCGCCGTTAATCCAGACGAGATCAACAGAGCCTTCGGCATCTTTCCCCGCTGTTTTTTCAGCAAGCACCCGGCTGACAACATCCGCAGTATCAGTAATCTTTACATGCTTGAGGGTGATTTTATTGTCATCCCACACTCGTTTGCCGACCCAGGCGATATATTCATTTATAAGCTCACTGCCACCCCAGGCATTCCAGTAAACGGTTTGGCCCTGAGCTTTGGTTTCAATTTTTGACCAGTCTTGATTAGCAGTGGTTTGATCTTGAGCGATAACACTTTGTGGTGTCGCCAAGTTGAGAGCAAGCCCGGTAAAAAGAATGGCAGAAGTGAAAGTTTGTTTAATCCCCATTGATACCTCTTCGATGAAACTATCAGCCAACTGATGGTTTCTTGTTTTGTTAAGTTATCGCAAAGGTATAGATCAAAAGCGGCTTTGTCAGCTTTAAGAGCATCTGATCACGAGGGTTTTATCGGAATGGAAAAGCTGGTCTGTATTAATTGTTTGAAAGCAAGCGTCGGGAAAAGGACCCGACGCTTGTAAGTATGAACATGTGATAGAACGTAAGGGAATTACGCAGCTTTATTTTTTGTTCCTTCAATTATTTTTTTTGCTTTGCCAAGCAAGTTTGAAGGCTGCCCCTGCGTAATTTCAATCGTACGCGGTTTCTTTTCTTCTGGAATTTCGCGGACGAGATCAATGGTAAGTAACCCATCTTTGAGATGGGCATCCTCGACCTTTACATAATCATCAAGTTGGAATTTCTGCTCGAACTTTCGACTGCTCAAGCCATGGTGAAGATATCGACGTTCTTCTTTGGTTGGCGGAATTTCCCCTGAAACATGAAGCATGTTTTAATGAAAGCTGATGTCGAGCATTTCTTGCGTGTAACCTGCGACAGCCATGGTGATTCTGTAGTGGTCTTCGCCGACGCTTTCTATGTTGTAAGGCGGATAGGCAGGGCTATTATCTTTGTAATCAGGAATTTCATCCAGCATCCGTGCCAAGCGGTCAAAGCCGACAGTCGAACGGAAAAGCGGTGATAGATCGTAACGGGTCATAACGACATCCTCCTAAAAGCAATGTGATCATAACAAGCGGCCATTCAGGCCTATGTTGCGGGTCTGATTTCAGCCCCCGCTAAACAACACTTAGGAAAGGTTTTTGTGGGGTCAAGGGTATAAAGTGTAAAATTTTGCCACAAAATAATCCCACAAAATAATCCCACAAAATAATCCCACAAAATAATCCCACAAAATAATCCCACAAAATAATCAGTGAATTATTTCAGCAGAATTAAAAGGATGAAGGTACATATACCTTGTTATATTATCAGGCAAAGGATAGGACTAGTGATCAGATATGTGCCAATCTAGCGTCTAGCTATCGCGGGTGTAGTTCAATGGTAGAACGGCAGCTTCCCAAGCTGCATACGAGGGTTCGATTCCCTTCACCCGCTCCAATTGTCCGCTATCCAAGTTCGGTTGCTTGATTATTTTATAAGAAGGTTCTTTGATGAGTTCCCAAGAAAAAAACACTGAAACGCCAGACGTGATCAAAATTGCGGCGGCTGTGATTGGTAATAGTCATGGAAAAATGCTGCTGGTTCGAAAAAGAGGCATGTCCTTTTTTATGCAAGCCGGCGGGAAGATTGAGCAAGGGGAAGAGCCCTTGGCTGCTTTGGAGCGAGAGCTGGGTGAAGACCTTGGTTTTAAGTTTGATCGATCTGATTGTCGTTTCTTAGGAAAATTTACAGCCCCGGCAGAGAATGAAAATCATACATCTGTCGAAGCCGATGTTTTCTACATTAAAAGTGATGCGTCAGTCGGCCCACAGGTGGAAATTGAACAGGCGATTTGGATTGACCCACGAAACATGGGATCGATGAAAGTGGCGCCTTTGACCCGTCAGGTACTGGTTCTCAATTTTGATGACAGCAAGACTATTGGGCAATCTGTAGAGAGCAGCTAATGTTTTTGAGCCAAGGAAAAATCAAAGCAGGCGTAATACTCGCTGTTATGGGGGTTGTGCAGACAGTAGGGGCGGAAAGTATTTCGCAACGGTTTGCTGATCTCGGTGTGTCAGAGAATTTTGATTTACAGGGGCATCGTGGTGCTCGGGGGCTTGCCCCGGAAAATACGTTGGCTGGCTTTTCCAAGGCGCTGGAGCTTGGTGTTACGACGCTTGAGCTAGATACTGGGGTGACTCGGGATGGTGTTGTTGTTGTTCATCACGATCCTTATTTAAATCCCAATATTGCAAAAGATCCCAAGGGTAATTGGGTTCAGGATAAGTCGCTTATTTTGAACGGGATGAATTATCAGGACGTCGCCAGATTTAATGTGGGCGCCCTTAAACCCGGGTCAAAGTACGCAGAAAGATTCTCTCGGCAAAATTCCGAGCAATTTCAGGCTATTCCGAGATTGTCTGATCTTTTTGATCTGGTTACGCGCTCAGGTAACAAGGTTGTTCAATTCAACATTGAAACTAAAATAAATCCGCAAACGCCTGATGCGACTGTATCTCCGGATGATTTTGTCGCGGCACTTCTTACTGTTATCTATAAGCACGGCATGTCAGATCGTGTAACGATCCAATCCTTTGATTGGCGGACACTTCAGCTCGTACAAAAACAGGCACCAGATATACCCACGGTTTATCTGACCGCGCAGCAAAAGTGGTTGGATAACATCGCGATTGGACAAGCAGGAACAAGTGGCTGGACAGCGGGTTTCGATGTTGACGATCATGCGGGGAGCATCCCCAAGATGGTCAAGTCTGCGGGGGGACGTGTCTGGTCACCTTTTTATCGAGAAGTTACGCCTGAACTCGTGAAAGAAGCCCATCAAGAAGGGTTGAAAGTCATTCCTTGGACTGTGAACGACTCTGATGATTTCACGCGTTTAATCAAGATGGGTGTGGACGGTATTATTACCGATTATCCAGATATGACACTTCCTTAATAGTCAAAGTTTTGAGCAAAACATAATTCTGTAAATATCCAGATTGATTGGCAATGAGTATCTGGTTGGTATGGGGAGGTTGAATATAGCTCAATCCCCGGTAATTGTTGCCCGGTCTTTGTTGCAAGACCCCCCAATCAGTACCTGCAGAATTGCAACTTTCTTCTTGGATGCTAGCTTGTTAGAGTAAAGTTGAAATTATCGATTCTTAACAAGATGATATCAATCGATAACAATTGTTTGTTTATTTTGCAGGAGGCATATTGATGCTCTCGGTACAAACCGCTCACCCTACATTGGGACAGCAACTTGTTGGTTCTCATTCAAACCTTTTAACAAAGATGTTGATGGTCCTCGTTGGGTCCCTTGCTCTTTGGGCGTCGGCTAAAATTCAGATTCCTTTTTATCCCGTTCCAATGACAATGCAGACCACAGTGGTCTTTATGATTGGTATGGCCTATGGCTGGCGCTTGGGTGGATTAACGATCATGCTCTATCTTTTCGAAGGTGCTATGGGGCTTCCAGTGTTTTCCGGTACGCCTGAAAAAGGGCTTGGTCTTGTATACATGATGGGCACAACAGGGGGCTATTTGCTTGGCTTCTTCTTTGCTGCTGTCTTGCTTGGCTGGTTAGCTGAAAAAGGCTGGGATCGCAATTATATCTCAACCGCTGTTGCGATGATCCTTGGTAATGCAGTGATCTATAGCTTTGGTTTGCTTTGGCTTGGTTCGATTGTTGGTTGGGACAAGCCTTTGTTGGAATGGGGTATGTTGCCATTCCTTATGGGTGACGTAGTAAAACTTGCGTTGGCTTCATTACTCCTGCCAACGGTATGGAAATTATTGGGAAATCATAAATAATCGATTTCTACCAATTTGGGCATATAGATCCAAGAGCGTTGTTCTTTCTCATAAGACAACGCTCTTGTTGATTCCAGACGAGCACTTTGTCTGTATTTGCCCGCTCAACATAGTTGAGTGCTGATTGTTCTTGCTCTAGACGCTGTCGGATTCTAGAAAATAACTGGTCTAGAGAATTTTAATTGAACTTGATTATAAACTGAAGACCTTAAAAGGTGTTCGGTTACGTGGGAAATCGCATGGTTGGCCGTATTATTCAGATCGTACTTCTTTGTTTTGTGGTTGGTGTTGTGCTTGCCGCTTTCAACACGGATGCATTGGGGCTCGTGAACTGGATTGTCGATAATTTTCAGAAGGTAGTCGATTCTGCTGCTGAATTTATTGATTGGGGCGGGCGCTATATTCTTTTGGGGGCAGGGTTGGTCTTACCAATCGTTGTGATCAACTTTTTGATCAAATATTTCAAGGGTCGCGGGTCAAAAAATCATACCGAATAAAAAATGTAAGATTTATTGTCAAAAAATTGTGAAATTTTCCAGATCTTTACATTCCAGTAAGAGTCATTTTGCTAGCTTAAAGGATAAGCTGGGCGGCGTTTCTTTGAGTTATTAGCCAGTCCAAATGGCGGTTGTAAGTATAATGGAATGGATGGCTATCTCTATGATAGTCATAAATAAAGTTTGAATACAGATATCAAGCAAATCCTTAATGCTCTTCCTGATCTGGCTCTATTGGTGCGGGATCAGTGCGTTGTCTTCTGCAATAATGCGGGATGCAACATGCTTGGTTATGATAATTCCGGGAATGATAACCCTCTTCCCGTTATTGATCTTGTTGATGTCGAATATCACTATGTCTTCAATGATATTTGGCAGGGACTATTGGAAAGTGGGAAAACTGATTTCCCGTTAAAAATAGTTGGCTTTAACAACAAGAAGCATGAAGTCATGTTTTATGCAGATTCTGTTGTAGAAGCGGAACAGAACACCATTATCCTTTATGGCAAGGACTTCTCTCTTGCCAAGAAAAATGCTGCAGCTCTTGTTGAAAGCGAGATATCACAGCGTATTCTCAAGGATGCTGCGCTTTCTTTCCTGTGTATCTGTGATGATAATGGCATCAGCTATATGAATCCTGCTGGGCTAAAGTTGCTTGAAGGTAGTGATGAAGAGGACGTTCTTGGTAAAGCCTTTTCAACGTTTGTTCACCCGGATTATAAATCTGTTTTTAACAAAGATTTTAAACTTTTATCCGATGAAACGCAGGCATTTCCTCTCAAACTTGTGGGTTTAAAAGGGGGAGCGTTACGTGTTGAAATGTTTGTTTCAAAGTTTCGCCACGGTGGTCGAAGTGCGTATTTAATCGAGGCCAAGGATATCAATGACCTGTTATTGCGCCAAGAAGAGCTGCTTCGTATCCAAGGGGTATTGAAGAAGAAAGTTGCGGAAAGAACACAGGAACTCTCACAGGAAATCAAAGCGCGTATTAAAGCCCAGAAAACTGTGGAACACATGACTTACCACGACGCATTAACGGGTCTTGGTAATCGTATACAGTTTGTACATGCTGTGGATCAGCACCCATCCCTTTTTAAAGGGGGCGAAGCGTGTGAGGATACTAAATACTGTGCTGTTTTGGTGATGGATCTGGATCATTTCAAAGATTTGAATGATATATTTGGGCACGAAACAGGTGATCAGTTATTACGAAAAATTGCTGATTTACTCAAAGAAGAACTAATCCCTGGGGCACATTTGGCTCGGTTGGGCGGAGATGAATTTGCCTTGATGTTGCCGATCGAAGAAAAAGTCGATGCCGAATATTGTGCTCAACGACTTCTAATGCGGATGGGCAAGGCGTTTTTCCTGAGTGGTAATGAAGTTTATTCAGGATGCAGTGTTGGTATCGCAATTGGTCCTGAACATGGAAGGACGGCAACTGAGCTTTTAGGCCATGCCGAAATGGCGCTTTATCAAGCGAAGCATAAAGGGAGGTCGACCTATACATTCTTTGATAGCGGTTTAAAAAAGAATCTCGAAGAAAGTAGTCGGTTAGAACATTTACTTCGGGCAGCATTAGATAAAAATGAATTCGAGCTTTATTATCAACCTCAGATAGAGCTGCAAACCGGACGTTTGGTCGGGGCCGAAGCTTTAATCCGCTGGCATAGCAGTGATGGAATGGTAAGCCCAGATCGTTTTATTCCTATTGCTGAGAAAACAGGATTAATCGATCCTATTACTGACTGGGTTATGACGACGGCTTGTACACAGGCAAAAGAATGGCAAAATATTTTGCCGGGTATTCGTGTTGCGGTTAATTTGTCTGCCGTTTCATTCAGGCAAGTCGACTTTGTTCACAAAGTGGCCGAAGTTCTTGAATTCACGCAGGTAAGTCCAGGATGTCTCGAGCTTGAAATTACCGAGACGGCGATTATGGCTGACTTTAGAGAGGCTGATCGTATTCTAAATAGTCTCGCTGAACTTGGGGTTCATTTGGCCATTGATGACTTTGGTACGGGTTATTCTTCGCTTTCTTATCTGAAGCGATTCCCAGTTGATAAGCTGAAGATTGATAAATCGTTCGTCCTAAAGTTGGATCAGAATCAGGATGATGCTGCAATTACGGCTGCTATTATCTCTATGGCGCATGCTATGGGAACGAAAGTCCTAGCCGAGGGGGTCGAAGAAAAATCCCATATGTTATTCCTCAAAGATCGAGGTTGTGAAGAGGCGCAGGGGTATTTCTTTGCGAAGCCGATGCCAGCAGAAGAGTTTCTTCTATGGTGTACTCATGAAAGAACAGGTGGTTTTAAAGCGATAACTGGTTGAGGCTAGCTTTACCCGCTATATCACATCGTCATTCTGTTCCATGAACGCTTTGAAGGTATCTTCAAACATTTCCTGTTTTAGATCTTTGACAATAAAAACAATTTTTGATCGGCGGTCTTTGTCTGGCCAACCTTCCAGCATTACGGGAGGGTGAAAAATATGTTGAACGCCATGAATGACAATTGGTTTCTCATCACCCTCAATATTAAGCAAACCTTTGATCCGAAGCAAATTGCTGCCATACAGTGTGATGAGCATATCTACCCAGGAATTAAGTTGATCCCAGTCAAGCGGCTTATCATGTGTTAGGCAGAAGGCATGCACTCTGTCGTCGTGTCTGTTGGGGTTATGGCTATGTCCGTGGTGGTGTCCATGACCATGATGGTGATTATGCCCGTGGTTATGCTTGTGGCTATCTTCAAAAGCTTCTGCTTTAAGCCAGTTTTGCACATCCAGTGTTTTGGTTTCGGGATTATAGAGCCCAGCGTTAAAAAGCTGTGCCGGGTCAATCTGGCCCTTCGCAATTTTGAAGATACTCGCTGTGGGGTTTAATTCTTTGAGGCGAGCGACAAGATCCTTAAAATCACCATCTTTGGACAGATCAGTTTTGGTCAGAAGCAGGCGGTCGGCCACAGCAGCCTGCTTGATTGATTCCTGATGATTGTTCAGTGTTTCTGTACCATTAATGGCATCGACAGTGGCGATTACACCATCCAGTCTAAAACGGTCACTTAGAAAAGGATCGGACATTAAGGTTTGCAGGATCGGCGCAGGATCGGCGAGGCCTGTTGTTTCGATAACGATACGGTTGAAAGTGGGAACTTCTTTCATCAAGCGTTGTTTGTAAAGCTTTCTGATTGTTTCAACCAAGTCACCACGAACTGTGCAACACAGGCAACCACTGTTCATCAGGACGATATCTTCTGAAGAGCTTTCTACCAGAAGATGATCCAATCCTATTTCCCCAAACTCGTTAACAATAACAGCAGTTTCATCCATGTCAGGATGTTGCAATAGCTCTTTCAATAGGGTGGTTTTGCCACTGCCCAGAAAGCCGGTAAGTACAGAGATTGCTAGTGGCTCATCAGGGATGTCCATATCGTGGACTTGGAATTTATGATCTGACATATCTAATAAACCTTAAAAGAGAGCAGGGTTCTTATCCCGGCGAACAACATAGAGGGCATAGAGACTGGCGGTAAGATACAACAGGCCACCGGCCTGATGCATGGCAGCTAACGAGATGGGAACAACCAGTAAAAGAGTACTAATGCCCAATATAACCTGAATGACAGCACTCAAAAGCAACAGGTTGAGCGCGAGCGCGAGGTTAGTAGAACGCTGCAAGACAAGGGACCACCCCCATATAACTAAAGTCAGGGTGAAAGTGGTGATCGCCAAAGCCCGATGGTTAAACTGTACAGCAGCGATATTCTCAAAAATATTTAAATGCCATGGTTCAAGCGCATGATAGGCATCGGGAATGATTTCTCCGTCCATCAGAGGAAAGGTGTTGTAAATCATGCCTGCATTGAGGCCGGCTACGAGACCACCTGAAGCAATTGTTATGGTAACGAGTATAGGAATAAGGCAAAGTGGAATGTGCAGCTTGGCACTTGAAAAAGCCGAATTTCTGCTTGGTTGTGGAAATAATAACCCGATGGCAATCCAGAAAATATAGGCATAAATGGCAAAGGCTAGTAACAGGTGTGCAGTTAATCGGTACTGGCTGACATCAGTTCTGTCTGCGAAGCCACTGGCAACCATATACCATCCCATACCACCCTGTAGTCCACCAAGAATAAACATCAGAACCATATGAGGGATAAGCGGTTTCCTGATTTGTCCTTTGATTAAAAACCATACAAAGGGCAACAGAAAAACGACGCCAATGGCACGTCCCCAAAGACGATGGATGAATTCCCACCAGAAAATATTTTTAAATTCCTCCAGGCTCATGCCCAGATTTTCTTGCTGGTATTCGGGAATTTGTTTGTAAATATCAAACATGCGTTCCCATTCGCCTTGATTCATCGGGGGAAGAACACCCTTGAAGGGTTCCCACACCATGATCGACAGACCTGATTCTGTTAGTCGGGTAATGGCACCAATGACAGCCATGGCCAAAATCATTCCACAGCAGAGTAAAAGCCAAAGGGCAATGGGACGGTCTTGTTGTCTTGTGTCTGATATCATGCTGTGCCTGCCAAAAACGATAGCTCTATATAGGTCTTATATAAGGATTTCGAAGGGTATCAATAGCATAAATCATAGGATAGATGATTGTTAGTTAACGGGCTTTTGTCACAGGGCATCTACAAAGGTAAAAAGATGTCTATCTCTAGTATGGACATAGAAGTTACTTCCAAAGAAAAAAGAGAGGTTGTTGGCCTCTCTTTTTTTAAATTCGGATAATTAAATTCAAGCGTGCATGTAACGTGCGCGGGCGCCGCGCTCAATTGCAGCGGCTGCAAGGCGTTCGATATCAAGCGTGTGGCGTAAAATTTCCAAAAGACGTAACTCTTCCTGGCTGGCAATACCGTCCGCGGCAACAACTTCTAATGCCAGTGCATAGGCTGTTTCCCTGAGGTGTTCCGGCAGAGCCGCGACAACTTGGTCTAGGACACGATCAATACCGTCTTCGCCTTCGAGAAGGTCAGCGCACTTACGAGAATCCATGGGAAGATCTTCTGGATTATAACCTTTGAACACAGGTAGAAACTTTACGATTTCACCAATCGTTGTTAGCTCTGAATCAGTCATGTCGCTGTCAGCTGCAGATGTAAGAACCATTACATAGACCAAGGCAGAACGATAATCGGTCATTGAGACACTTCCTTATGAACGTGTATAAACATTGTGCGTAATATTTGAAATATTGAGCCTCTTACTTGAGAAGAAGCGCGGTAAATTTCAATAGCTTTTCCATTACTATAACAGTCTTGGTGAATAAGTCCCTAGAGAACTCTTGAAAATTAGGTGTTATTTTTTCGCTTAGAGTTGCCGATAGACATCATTAACAATTTCTAGCAGTTCATTTCGCTTAATATCTCCGATGACGGCGTAGCCGAGAGCGCCATTGTACCAGTAGAATGCCCGTGTTGATCCGGCTTGTTTGAATTGAAATTCCGTCTCTCCCTTTTCGTCGTTGAATGATTTTGTGAGATAGAGGGTAATACGGCTGCCGGCTTTACTTTCATACATAAACTGCGCGGCAGGTCCTGTTTGCGAAGGTAAAAGACGGCCGCCCATCAAATCAAACCCTTGTGCCGAGAGGACAGGGATCGTGAGGGGGGTCTCGAGCCGATAAGAAAGCCATTTAACAAGATGATCTTGCTCGTTCTTTTCAACTTCTACCGGATGCCGGACCTCGGGTGTGTATATCCAATGGGCTTCCATCGCAGGTTGGGAAAAGTTTTGATATGCTGTTGCGATGGGCATTTGGTCTGATATTGATGTCTTTAGGAAATCCCGCCCAAACCAACCACCTGCTATGCCAATGGCTAGGATCAAGAACGCGGCTGCTATTTGAGGAAGGATCGATGCTGACGTGCAATTGTCGGAAAGTATATGTTGAGGCTTAGAGGGAGGGGAGAGGTGTTCCGGTATTGGTTCATGAGCTTTTGAAGCAAAAAGGGTGTTAATTCCCTGGTTTTGCTTTTGCCACTCATTGACCATTCTTGCGTCATCCGGGTGAGTTTCAAGCCATTGTACGACACGCAGCCTTTCCTCTGGTTTTAATTCTCCGTCAACATAGGCGTGGAGAAGCTCTGAGCCTTCAAATCTATTCCTGCTCATTTTATTCTCCTGATCGGCGGTACTTTTTTCGGTGATGATGTTGCGGTAAATTTCCGCAAAGTTTCTCTTGCTCGGGAAAGCCGAGACATGACGGTGCCAAGTGGTACTTGTGTAATGGCTGAGACTTCCGAATAGCTTAAACCCTCTAGCGCAATCAACAAAAGGACCTGTTTTTGTTCATCGGGTAGTTGGGTAATCCCTTTATCCAGATCTCTTAAATACAAATGGCTCAGTTGATGTGATGTTGTATCTGTGTCTGGGACCAATGGTGTTCTTTCCGTCAATTCAGCAGGAAAATGAAGAGGGTTGGTTTGGTTCTGTCGATAGTGGTTAAGGTGGATGTTACTTAAAATTCTGTATAACCACGATTTTAAGCTGCCGTCGCCTTTCCACTGGTCACGTTTCGCCAAGCTTCTTTCCAGACAGTCCTGAACCAGATCATCCGCCTTGGACGAGTCTTTGACCAATGCGTAAGCATATCGCCTGAGAAAGGGGATGGACTTGGTCAACTGATCAAGAAACTCGTCCATAATGGCTTAGACCTTTGGTCTGTCGTATTCAGAGCTGCGGTATTAAGGTTTTACAACGTGCCAGACGCCTTTGAATTCATCTCCGGTGACATCGCCGGGCTTTTTGTCTTGGACCCAGCCATAAAGTGGCATCCCTTTATATGCCCATTGTTGCGCCCCATCATCACGTGTGATTTTTGTGTAATTTCCTTTTTCCGTAGCAGAAGATGAAGCCAAAAGAGGTGGCCAAGCTTTTGCGCAACCACCATTGCAAACTGATTTTCCACCTGAATCCTTATCGAAGGAGTAAAGTGTCATCCCTGAGTTGTTGACGAGAATTGTACCGAGTGATGTCTCGCTTGTGGTAACGATTTCATCCAAATTTTCTGCGGATGCTGCAAAGGGAGCGGCGGTCATAAGGGCAGTTGTAACGACGATCATTTTCAGCGCTGTCTTCATGTCTTTATTTCCTTAATTCAGAGATTTAAAAATATCCGTGTAGATAAAAGACACCTCAGCGCTGTTTTTATTCCCCTAATGTGAAAATAAAGTGTTCCAAATAAGAAAAATGCCGGGATGGTTCGGCATTTTCTATGTGGTATTTTGGTAGAATCTATCGGCTGGATGTAGCGAGTAGGCCGCCAGCCGCAATGAGAAATGACCCGCTGGTTCGGTTCATTATTCTTTGCCCCTTTTGTGTTCTGGTCAGGAATGCAAGTTGCTTACCGGAAATGGCATAGAGAAAGAGCGCAATAATTTCGAGAAAAACAAAGATTATTCCCATAGTTGCGAATTGGGGCAACATCGCAAGAGTAGGATCAATGAACTGAGGGAAAAAGGCAGTGAAAACCAAAATTGCCTTGGGATTACTGATTGCGACCAGAAATTCCTGTCGAATAATGGAGTAGGTAGAAGTTTTTGATCTCTGGGGCGCTCCAATGTCTTCGACATCTTCCGTTTTTGAGCGCCACAAGCGAATGCCCAGATAAACGAGATATATGGCACCGCCAATTTTCAAGGCGTAAAAGGCTGTTGTTGAAGCAGCCAGAATTGCCCCGAGGCCCGTGGCAGTCAGAACAATAAGGATAACAAAAGCGACTAGGCGGCCTAATCCGCCTTTCATGGCGTCAAAAAGTCCATAGCGCAGACCGTTTGTCATGGCGAGCATGTTATTTGGGCCCGGCAGAATATTGATTGCGAAGGCGGCGGGTATAAACAACAGCAGTAGATCAAGCGACATATCAGATTCCGAGATAGCAGTAATGGACTGATCAAAAGCCTAGTGAGGATAGAGTACGGCGTATAGCAAAAGAATGAGATAGCCCACATTGTAGTGCTACAATGAGTCTGTGAGGTAATGCAGGCATGATCTCATCGGGAGACAGGCAGGCCTTATGATGAAAATATTCTGGTCATAAAGATAAAAAAACGCTCAAAGGCAGTTTTTTGGGGTCAGTTTTTCTTCTTTTTAAAATATTGAGTAAAGCACAGATTTAAGCGCGAATGTCCTTCGCTATGATTATTACTGCATTTCAGAGATGCGCTTCGCACAGTCGAGCACCATGTTTATTAAGTGTTCATTCAAGCCTAGCTGGTTGTGGTGCCCAGATATATTAACGGCTCCGATAGCGTACCCTGATCGATCATGGATTGGCGCAGCTATCGCATTTGTTCCTTCTGCTAACTGTGAAGCTTGTGCCGTATACCCTCGTTTTTGATCTTCTTTTAAGGCCGCTTTAAGCTCGTTAAGCGTGCCAATTGTGGCGTCTGTGAATTTTTGAAATTCATATCCCTTGAAGCGGCGATCAATCTCTTCGTCACTGAGCGAGGAAAGCATGATACGGCCCATGGACGTTGCAAAAGCTGGTAAGCGTGAGCCAACGGGAATATTGGAGACCATCGGACTGGGAGACATGGCGCGAAAAACATAGACGGCATCTGTGTTTTCTAGTACCGCGACGTGAACTGAAAAACCGGATAGATCGCGTAGATGACGTGCGTGACTGGCTGCAACGTCGTTTAAATCCAAAGACTTGATATAGCTATAGCCCAGCTCCATAACGCGTGGCGCGAGGCGGAATGTACGCTCCGCCTCGTTTTTTATTAAATAACCTTCTTGTTCTAACGTATGTACAAAACGAAAGGCTGCTGAACTCGTTACTGAAATTTCATCAGCGATTTGCGAAAGCGTCATTTGTGCTCGACCGGCGCCAAATGCTTCAAGAATTCTAAGACCCCGCAGGAGGGAATTTGACTGATATTTCTTACTTTTATCCATAGCTACTTATAATTTATGGGCCAGTCTCTGTATAGCTGAAACATAGGCTGTGTTTATCGTTTCTTCTAACGGATGTTTTCCGGATGTTAAAACTTTCTTGCCGGCAACATAAACGTCGCCAATATCAGATTTTTGTCCAGAAAATATATGGAAATCAAGTACGGCTTGAGGGGGAACGGCTGCCATAATACCGTTTTGATCAAATTTCAGTTCGACAAAATCTGCTCGGGACCCCACGGATATTTGTCCGATTTTACGGCCTGTGGCGCGGGCACCACCCGCTGCAGCCAATTGCCACAAATGACTGCCAACATTGGGCATTTTTTCCGAGCACAGAACGTTTCGTTGTCGATATAATAAACGCTGACTATATTCCAGAGTACGTAGCTCTTGGGTGGCCTGTGTACAAATGTTGCTGTCAGAACCGATGCCAAAATGGCCCCCGTTATTCAGAAAATCGATAGCCCGAAAAATTCCATCTCCCAGATTTGATTCTGTCAGCGGACACAAGCCGACGGTTGCTCCAGAATTGGCAATCGCAGAAACTTCGTTATCATCTAAATGGGTAGAATGAATTAGGCACCAGGCAGAATCTACAGGTGCCTGGTCCATGAGGGCTGTGACAGAACGCTTCCCGTTATAAGCAACGCTGTCATCTACTTCTTTGGTTTGCTCTGCCACATGAATATGAACCGGACAATCTGGTAAAAGATTGTCTCGTAAGTCAAGAAGCCAAGCCATTTCGTCTTCGGTGACGGCTCTTAATGAGTGAGGAGCCAAGCCTAAATTATAACTGGCCTGGTTTTGGTTTGACTTAAGTATTTCGATTAACTTCAGATATTGGTCCCGCGAGTTGATAAAACGACGTTGAGCATCTTGTGGGGCGACACCGCCAAAATTTGCGTGGGCGTAAAATACAGGAAGATGTGTAAGACTAAGACCCGTTTGATCAGAGGCAGTTATAATCGCTGTCGACAGTTCTTCAGTCTGTGTATAATAACTGCCGTCCATGTCGTTGTGTAGGTAATGGAATTCAACAACTTCTGTATACCCGCCTTTGAGAAGTTCCATATAAAGCTTTGCGGTGATTGCCTGTAGTTCGCTGGGGGAAACATTGTGCGCAAAATAATACATCATTTCACGCCAGGACCAGAAGCTATCAACGGGATTTCTTCGTACTTCTGACAAGCCAGCCATTGCATATTGAAACGAATGGCTGTGAAGGTTTGGCATTCCGGGGACAATCGGGTTTTCAATCACAGGGTAGCAGTTTGGGTTATTATCCTGATCAATTGCCCGAATATAACCGTCTTCCGAGATGCTGACAGAGATGTCATATACCCAACCCTGATTTGTCAGAGCTTGTTTGAAGAATAAACCGGTCGCCATTTAATTGATGTCCTTTATAGCTTTATGGGGGGGCACAGAATAGAAGAGTTCGTGATCAGATCCGGGTTGGTATTGTTAACTTAAAGTGGTGATGAGGTTTTCAAGAAAAGTCATTTTCTAGATTCCAGTTCGGATAACAGCGCAGATACTAATCCTTTTATCGTATCGCCAAGTGCAATCGCTTTTTGGTTTTCCAGGTTCCAGGGACTTTGCTCGATCATGTATGTTGATTGTGCAATCTCAAGCTGAAGGGCGTGTATGTTTTGATCTGGCCGGCCATAATGCCGTGTAATGTAGCCGCCTTTGAAACGACCATTTTTTACGAAACTATATTTACCAGAACTAAGGTATTGCTGGGCACATTTCTCAAATCGAGAATCAGTACTGTTGCCGCTATTGGTTCCAAGATTAAAATCGGGCAACACACCATCAAATAGACGGGGTACTTTTGATCGGATCGAATGTAGGTCTATCAGAATACAAATACCAAACTCGGATTTGATATGCTGAATCTCTGCCTCTAGTGCTTGATGATAGGGCCCCCAATAGGTGTTGATACGTGCTTTTATCTCTTCTTCATCTGGCTCTTGTTCTGTTTGATAAAGTGGATGTCCGTCAAAATCTATCTGCGAAACAAGACCAGTAGTTGGGCCTGTATAAAGCGGCGTATCTTCGGCAGAACGATTCAAATCCACTACGTAGCGGGAATATTGCGCGGCCATGACGCTGCATCCTAGCTCAGCACAAGGGAGGGCAAATTCATGCATGTGCCAATCAGTGTCTTTCAGATCCAATGCATCAGGGCGTAATCGCGATAGGATTGATGATGGAAGGGAAGTTCCAGCATGGGGAACATTAAGCAAAATCGGGGTAGATCCTGCCATAAATTTTATCAATTCGGGTGTCATCGCTATAAAATCATATTTTTACAATTGAAAAACATCTTTGACATTTAAAATTAGATGAGTCAAATTATTCGTAGAGCCGGGTGGCAAGAGAATTCCCGGTTGGTTAACAACATGGAGAACAATATGCTTACTCGCAGAACTCTTATGCTTTCAGCCGCGGCTTTGCCTTTGGCAGGTCTTGTCGGAAAATCTGTAAGCGCTCAAACACGCTCTTTCTTTGGTATTGCTACTGGCGGAACGGGTGGTACCTACTATCCACTGGGCGGTATGCTTGCTCAGTTAATTTCTAATACCGCTGAGCTTCCAGATACAAAATTGTCGGCAACAGCAGAAACAGGTAATGCGTCTGTTGCGAACACCAAACTTTTGAGCCGTGGCGAAATCGAAAGTGCTTTTGCTGCAGCAGATATTCTGGACGCAGCCTATAGAGGCATCGGTCAATTCGAAGGCAACAAAGTTGAAAACATTCGTGCCATCGGTGCGCTGTACCCTGAGACAGTTCAGCTGGTTGCGCGTGCGGATTCTAACATCGAGAAATTCGAAGATCTTGCCGGAAAGTCCATTTCGTCTGGTTCTCCTGGATCAGGTCAGTGGCAGCTATTGGGTGACTTAGTTGAGGCCCACGGTATGTCTCGGGATGATCTGTCTGAAGACTTCTCATCTTTTTCACAATCGGTTGAAAAAATTAAAGATGGTAATCTAGACGCATCATTGATTACTGCTGGTGCGCCGACGTCTTCTGTTACCGAACTTGCCAATGGTCATGAGATCAAAGTGATCCCGTTAAGCGGACCAGCAATCGCCAAGTTGCAGGAAAAACAGCCTTATTATGTAAATTCGATTCTGCCTGCGGGATCTTACAAAGGTATTGATAAAGATGTTGAAACTTTGGCTGTTCGTGCGATCTGGGCAACACATGCTGGCGTGTCGGATGATATTATCTACGCCGTGACAAAAGCTCTTTATGAAAACACGGAAACTCTTGGGAAAGTTCATCCTAAGGGCAAGGAAATTGCTGCGAAAACAGCGCTGCAAAGTGTTTCAATTCCTGTGCATCCTGGCGCAGCAAAATACTATAAAGAAATCGGTGTTACAAAGTAAGCTGATATACTTTCGTAAAATAGGCTTTGCCGTATGGCTAAGCCTATTTTTTCTGTCGGCTCCTTCTGGGGCCGACAATCCGGTTCGTAACCTTTGTTTATATGATGGCTATTCGAACCGTGAACTAGTGCGATATACACTTGATGAAAGCCACAAATTTTCACTTTCCTTTATTCATTCCGCGACGCTTACGCCAGTGATGGATATATACGAGGTGCGATCAAGTGGGATACATCAAATTGCTGAAGTATTTGAAACTCATAGTGCCGGATTGCCTTCTTTTGCTGGTGATGTTGGAACAATCAAATGGCGGCAACAGGACGGTAAATTTATCCTTGAAATGGATCGGAAATTTACCCGTATTCAGCTGCGTGTTCAGCGTGAATACCTCAATAGTCTGCATCTTGGTGAATTTGTGATTACTTTGGCGGATCTTAAAGCCAAGGTTCTGGGTATTCAGATGTGCGAGAATGAAGGAAAGTAACATATGACAAAGCAAACAGGTCAATCTGGACAGTCAGATCCAGACCTCTCGCCCGAACAAATCGAGGCGATGATCAAGGAGTACGACTCCGAATCTAACTTCCGCGATTTATTGGGGCCAGTTGCTATACTGATCACAATTGCCTCGGTTGCTCTGTCCTTATTCCATTTGTATACGGCAGGTTTTGGACTTCTGAACGAAGTTATGCACCGCACGGTACATCTGGCTTTTGTGATGGGGCTGGTATTTTTGGTTTTCCCGCGCAAACGGGCAGCGCCGACACCAGCTATGTGGCGCAGCTCTTTCTTGTTTGCGGCCTTCTATCTCTTTTTGATCTTTGACCTTTTGGGACAATTACCCGCGACTGTCTCAAGTTATGTTTTTATCGCAGGAATGGTGGGGCTGGCTATCATGACCCTGCCAATAAAAGGGCGTGGTTGTGAGCCGGGAAAAATCGCTTTACGTGATTGGCTTTTTGCTGCGTTAGGCGCAGGGTTCTCTGCTTATCTTGCAGTCTTCTTCAAAGACATCTTTATCGTGAATGTTGGCGAACCGCGTCCACAAGAATATATGATGGGCCTGATCGCCATTATCGTTACGCTAGAGGCAACACGTCGTACCATGGGGGCTACGCTAGCCTACATTGGGGCCTTTTGTATTCTTTACGCTATGTTTGGTCCTTACATGCCCGGTATTTTGGCCCATCGTGGTTACGGGATCGATCGTATTATTAATCACCTCTTTGTTGGAACTGAAGGTATCTACGGCGTCGCAGTCGGCGTTGTTGCAACCTATGTCTTCCATTTTGTTCTATTTGGGATTCTTGCTCAAATGAGTGGCCTTGGGCAGCTCTTTATTGATTTGGCAACGATCATCGCTGGCCGCCAATCCGGGGGGAGTGCAAAGGTTTCTGTTGTGTCTTCTGGCTTCTTCGGAATGATTTCCGGGTCTCCGATTGCCAACACGGTTACCACAGGGGCTTTTACAATCCCGTTGATGAAAAAGATGGGTTTTTCAGGGCGCTTTGCAGGTGCGGTTGAAGCATCTGCATCCTGTGGTGGGCAAGTCACACCCCCGATTATGGGGGCTTCGGCTTTTGTGATGACCGAGATGTTAGGTGTGCCTTATAATGAAATCATCCTTATTGCGATTATTCCGGCCGCTTTTCACTATTTAGCCATTTTGTTGATGGTGCATTTGGAATCAAAGCGGTTGGGACTTGCGGGGATGTCTGCAGATAAAATTCCACAGCTGGCTAACGTTCTGAAACGGTCTTGGCACTTATTGATTCCCTTAGCTGTCATGGTTACACTTTTATTGATGCAATATACGCCGTTTTTGGCCGCTTTTTGGGGAATTCTATTCACGATAGGTTTTTCTTATATCCCGCTGGTAGCTCATAGAATGGGTAATCGGGATATGGATTTAAACACAGTATTGACGCCAAGAAAGCTCATGATCGGTTTCGAGGATGGCGCTAAGTTTGCGCTAGCTATCGGTGCTGCTTGTGCCTGTGTAGGCTTTCTGCTGGGTATTACGACATTAACGGGTCTGGGGTTCAAGTTCTCGGCGGCTGTTGTACAGCTGGCGTATGATCTAGCGGGAATTGTCACGGCGTTCGACTTTACTGACCTTCTTTCTGAAAAATCTATTGCTTTGTTCTTCGGTCTCTTTTTCGTGGCAATTGCCTGTATCTTGATGGGGGCGGGTATTCCGACGACGCCGACTTATATTATCTTGGCATCAATAGCGGCACCGGCATTGTCAGAGTTTGGTGTGCCGTTGATCGCGACACACTTCTTTGTTTTTTACTTCGGAGTGCTGGCAGATGTTACCCCTCCTGTTGCCTTAGCAGCATACGCTGCAGCAGGGCTGTCACGGGCAGACCCGATGCGCACGGGCACGACCGCTTTTAGGCTCTCTATGGGTAAGGCATTGGTACCTTTTATGTTTATCTATGCGCCTAGTTTGTTGTTTGTCGACTTTTCTCTGGTTGAGTTTGTCTTGGCTTTGTTTAGTGGGGTTCTTGCTATTCTCGCTCTGTCTGCTGCTTATATCGGGTTTTGGGGGCGTGAACTTATTTTAGTCGAGAAGGTTTTGCTTACTCTTGCTGGTTTAGTCCTTATCTCAAACAGCTGGATCGCCATTACGCTGGGGACTCTCGTTGTGTTGGGTGTCCTGTTAAGGGCAAAGGTATCAAGCCGAACAGAAATGGCTTAATTTATGTGGTTTGGGCAGGGTGTTTTAGATCCTGTCCAAAACACAATTTGTTGCGGGTGTATGAAAGATCGCGTTTCGCGAAGGTATGCCTGTCACAGAGTATTAGGCGCAGAGTATTTGGTTTGTCGCAATGTTAGAGTGAATTGATGGATAGCGTTATTCTGCTGTTCAATTAACGATTTTTGTTTCGTTATATTGCATTCAAATTCTCATGAATTTTTATTATTACAGAACTTTAAAGTAAACATTTGCGTATCGTGAGGAAGTGTTTGCCTTAAAAAGACAAAAGACCGCTCGAAGGCGGTCTTTGTGGTCAATTATTCCTTCTTTTTGGAATAATTGGTCGGGGAGAGAGGATTCGAACCTCCGACCCTCTGGTCCCAAACCAGATGCGCTACCAGGCTGCGCTACTCCCCGATCCGGAGTGAGGTTTATTCTTCCTCTTTTACTTTTGCAAGTAAAAAAAACAGAAATTTCTGTACGGAACTAAAATGAAGGACTTGGACTTAATCTTTATAGGCTGGAATGTTAGGTTTTTGTTCTATTTAGAGGAAGTGTCAAAGAAGTCACGAACTTGGGAAACGGCGTCTGCCAATCCTGTTTTTTGTATTGAAACACCTTCGGGAAAGGCATTTTGGAGTCTCGTCGGCATCATGGGATCAAGAAGGACGAATATACCACGATCATTTTCACGTCTGATGAGGCGACCATAGGCTTGTTTCAGCTTTAGTCTTGTTTGGCTGTCATTATAGCGGTTGCCACCAAAATGCTCTTTGCGGGCACGGTGTTGAATGGTTGGCCTTGGCCAGGGGACGCGATCAAATACGATCAACCGTAACGAATCGCCGGGTACATCTACGCCGTCACGAACGGCATCGGTGCCTAATAAAGATGAATTTCTTTCTGCCCTGAATATATCGATGAGTGTTGAGGTGTCGAGGTTATCGACATGCTGGCTATAGAGCGTCAAACCGGATCGATCGAGTTCGGGTCCCATTTTCTGGTGAACAGTCCTGAGGCGGGAAATGGCAGTAAAAAGTCCTAAGGCCCCGCCTTGTGAGGCCAGAAATAATTCTCGATAGGCTGCTGAAACCTGATCCATATCGTCTTTACGGACATCATTGACGATAAAGACCCGGGTTTGATTGACGTAATCATAGGGGGATTTGAATCGGGCTCTTGTCGGAATACCGGGAACGAAAGATGCGCCACTACGTCGTTCTGCGCCAATCCAGTCGCCTTCTTCATTTCCGCTCCCCTCTGTCAGGGTTGCTGATGTTATGACAGTACCATGCGCCTGAGATAACAAAGTATTCGCCAGCGGTTTAGTGGGATCAATCCAGTGTCTGTGCAGGCCAACATCTAAGTCTTTTCCTCCCGCACGTTCGACAGAAAGCCAGTCGGTGAAATCTTCTGGAATTTCCTCTTCCAGCGCAATGAGCATGGCGATCCATGCCTGCACCTGATTACTGCCGCGTTGTTCCAGACTTTTACAAGCCGCTTCGATCCGTCGCCGTGTGTCGCTATCTAGTTCATCAGCTTCATTATCAAGGCGTTGTTCCAGGCGGCGGCGCAGGTTTTTAATTGGTTCCAAAAGTTCTTCGAGTGCAGAACGTAGTTCAATTGCAGATTCTATGAGGCCCGGAATTGCGGGTTTGGTTTCCGCTTCGAGACTATAGGGGGAGTTTTCATGGTCCGTACGAGCGTAAACCTGTTCTCTTAACCGGCAAAGGAAGGTTTCCATTGGCCCGTTTGGAAGGTTATCTTCCATCCGATTTACCCAACCGTCCCCGGTAAGATGTCTTGCCGCGTGTACGGTTTCGGTGACCAGATCGCGAGTCCTGTCGTCTGTTGCGATCAAATCTTCGAGCCGCTTTTTCAGGCCGCGTGCTCGGCTTGCAGAACGGGTTGATCCTGTCTCTACCCCAGAAATCCAGCGGCGGAGTTCCTGACTTTCCTGTGCTGTTAGGTGTGCAGAAAAAGCACTGTCAGCAGCATCAAACAGGTGATGGCCTTCGTCAAAAACATAATGACTGGGAAGAGAGCCTTCATCACGTCCGCCGCCCATGGCAGCTTGAATCATGACCAGTGCATGGTTTGCGACAACGATATTTGCGCGTTTGGCTTTGCGGATATTGCGTTCAATATAACAACGACTGTAGTGGGGGCAGCCAGAGTAAATACATTCGCCACGTCTGTCTGTTAGACCCAGAGTTCTGTTCTTCCCAACCAAGTCAGCCAACCAGCCAGGGAAGTCGCCCCCAACCATATCACCATTTCTGCTGCGTGATGCCCATCTTACCATCAAACCTATGGCAATGGCGTCATGGGGTTTCGTCATTAGGGCTTGAGACGCTTCTTCAAGATTCAGCAGACAAAGATAATTTTCGCGACCTTTACGTATGACGACGCGTTTTGATTTCTCGCGCCGTTCCGGGAAAAGCCTATTGAGCTCACTGTCGATTTGAGTTTGTAGGTTTCGGGTAAAGGTGGATATCCAGATCGGGGCACCATTTTTTTCGGACCAAAGACTAGCTGGCGCAATGTACCCCAAGGTTTTGCCAACACCGGTTCCGGCTTCTGCCAAGACAATATTGGGTTCGCCGGAAACGTCTCTGGGGGCAAAAGCGCTAGAAACTGCGGCGGAATAATCCACCTGTTGCGGACGAACCTCAGCATCTTCTCCGAGTAGTTCAGAGAGGCGGCGTCTTGCTTCTTCTGGTTTAACAGACTGATGCCTTGGTGGGTCTTCGGGAGCGTGATCACTCCATTCTTCAAGGCGTTCCCAAACACGCATTCCTCGACCGGGCTTTAGGGCCGGGGAGTGCAGGTTTTCTTCCTGCATAGCCGATAGTATTGCGGGGGCCCATAGCCAGCCTGCCATCATCATTGTTCTTGCAATATCTGCAGCATAGGGATCGTATTGTCTGCCTTTGGATGCTTGCTCACGCAAAAGAAGTTCTGATGTTTGATGCAGAATTAGGGCTGCGGCTTCAATTGATGTGGGCTCTGGGGCGCCAATAAAGGCCGCGAGGCCCCGGGGCGTTGGTGTACAGGCGGCAGCCGGGCGCACAAAAGCGATCAGCTCAAGGACATCATACGATGGGAAGGGATCGATGCCCAACCTTTGGGCCGTAGATTTTGCATGACATACCATCGGGGGTTCAAGGGTGACACGGCGAGCAGCCTCAATATTTGGCAATCTTTCGATCTCGCCGTCTGGACTAATCCAGACTGAAAAACGTAATCCGGATAACAACAAAGGCGCCTTGGGCATCATAATTGCGTCGGCTTGGCTGGTAATCGTTTGATTTGCTGTTGGGGGTTCCGGTGTCATGCTTTGAGTGTCATATTTCTGATGTTGTTCCTCGTAAGGTCTATGCTCTATCTAAATATTTTTTACCAATTATATAAGTTTGGACGGCTTTCTTTGTCTTCTTATAAAAGCGGGCGTCGCTAATGGCTATTGAAAAAGAACAAGCGGCGAACATTTGTTGTGATTTATGAAATATCAGTCTCTGTTACGCCTCTTATAGTCGTTTAACTTAACTCTTGTCCGTCATTGTTTCATTGTTCGTGTAGGCTATCGACACTTCTCTCTTCACGCCTAGAACAAAAATTAAGTTAAACGACTATAGTTGACGCGAGGCTTTCCTGCGCCTAATTTCCCCATCTCTGGCCTGTTATTGAATAGAGTCAGAACGACTTTCATTAAATTAACATTACACCCTTGAGGGATTGAAACGATGTCTAACCACCAGGAACTTGCTATGCAGGCAAAAGCATGGCCGTTTGAAGAAGCGCGCAAAGTATTGGCTCGTATCGGTGGGAAGACGCCGGAGAAGGGGTATGTTCTTTTTCAAACAGGGTATGGTCCATCAGGGCTGCCTCATATTGGAACTTTTGGTGAGGTTGCTCGTACGACGATGGTACGTAATGCGTTTGAACAGCTGAGCGATATCCCAACCAAGCTTTTCTGTTTCTCTGATGACCTTGATGGCTTCCGCAAAGTACCGGATAATTTGCCCAACAAAGAAATGCTGGCGGCAAACATCGGGCAGCCACTTTCAAAGGTGCCTGATCCGTTTGGTGAGCACGAAAGTCTAGGGCACCATAATAATGCTCGTCTCAGACAGTTCCTGGACAGCTTCGGTTTTCAGTATGATTTCCTTTCTGCTACCGAGGTCTATCAGTCTGGTCAATTCGATAAGGCATTATTGGAAATCCTGGCTAACTATGACAAGATCATGGGGGTGATGCTGCCGACACTCGGGAAAGAGCGTCAGGCAACCTATAGTCCTTTTATGCCTATTTGCCCTAAGACAGGGAAAGTCCTTCAGGTGCCTGTCGAGGAAACCAATGTCGATGCGGGAACGATCTCTTTCCGTGATGAAGGTGGTGATCTGATCGAAGTTCCCGTAACTGGCGGGCATTGTAAGCTTCAGTGGAAACCGGATTGGGCGATGCGTCAGTACGCGCTTGATGTTGACTATGAAATGTCAGGTAAAGACCTGATTGATTCAGTCAAACTGGGCAAGAAAATACAAAAGGTTCTGGGATGCAAAGGACCGGAAACCTTTACTTACGAGCTTTTCCTGGATGAGCAGGGGCAAAAAATCTCTAAATCCAAAGGGAACGGACTTTCCATGGAAGAGTGGCTGACTTATGCGCCACAGGAAAGTCTAGCCTTGTTTATGTATAATAAGCCAAGAACAGCTAAGAAGTTATATTTTGATGTTATTCCCCGAACTGTTGATGATTACGTCACTTTCAAGGGGAAGGTTGGAGAACAGGACGAAAGCAAACTTTTTGAGAACCCTGCGTGGCATATTCACACAGGAAATGTTCCTTCTGAGCAAACGTCGCTTTCTTTTGGTATTTTGTTGAATCTTGCAAGCGTTTGTAACGCGAATGATACCGATCGCCTTTGGGGCTTTATTAAGCAGTATGCACCAGAAGCGTCGCCAGAAACGACGCCGTTTCTTGATAAACTGGTCGGGTTTGCTGTTCGTTATTACCAGGATTTTGTGAAGCCAAAGCTTCAATATCGGGCGCCAGAAGGTAAAGAAATCAAAGCCCTTGAAGATTTGCTAGCTGTCTTGAAAGGTTTGCCGTCCGATACAAGTGCGGAAGATATTCAAACAGAAGTTTATACTATTGGTAAAGATCATGAATTTGATAATCTGCGCGATTGGTTCAAATGTCTCTACGAGGTTTTGTTGGGCCAGTCTCAGGGGCCGCGTATGGGAACGTTTTTTGCTCTCTATGGCTTGAGCGAGAGTATTAAGTTGATCGAAAGAGCCCTTGCTGGGGAAGATCTTTCAGCTTAACGCCAGGCATAATTAAAGACGCAGAAAAAAATAAGCAGATTAAAAAAAGAAAAGCCCCGAATTTTAATTCGGGGCTTTTCTTTGGGGGGCATTATTTAAAACTACCCAGCTTTAATCTTAAAGCTCGCCGATAATTCTTCTGTGCATTTGTTGCAAGCCCAGTCAGATCCTTTGGGTGGCGCGGGGTGAACTTTGTTATTCAACTTTTTGGAGCCGCCAAAATCGTGAAAGTTTTTACACGTTTTTTGAAAGCAGGCTTCAAGCGAATTTGCGTAGCTGTATTTGAAGGCATTGATTTGGTTTTTGCCCGTTAATTTATCCATCAAGCCGCCTTGTCCAACCCGCTTTTTCAAGCAGTGCAATAATGTTTCCTGAACTGTTTTTTCGGCATATCCAACGTACAATACTTCAAAGCTTCGATCTGAACCAAGATGTCCGAGTGCAAATGAGCCAGGCATGGGCTGAATTATTTCTTTGAGAATAGTCTTCTCTTCCAATTTCAGGGGGCCATCCATGTCCAGTTTTGCCATGCGTCAGTGCCTCTTTAATTAAATTTAATTCTCGTTAGTAAACGACAAACACTTAAGCCGTTTGTTAATTTAATATGACGCTAAAGCCTTTAAAAAGAGTAAAAATTATGATTTACATTTAGTTAAAGTAAGTTGTGTGAAAGCGCTTTTTGCAACCAAAACTTATTGGCTGGCCCATAATATGCGAGCGATCCAGATTATATCCTGAGTCAAAATTGTCATATCTTGATGTGGGGCAGCTAGGCCTTTTAATTCAGCTTTAAGCGGACTGTTTCTGATAAGTTCTTTGATGAAAATTTCATAGTTGGTTGTCATGAGTGCAATGCGATCACCCCGTCTTAAGTCGGCATTGGGGGAGATGATCAATAAGTGTCCGTCTCTGTATACCGGTTGATAGTCATTGCCTGTAATTTCTAATCCAAAGGCATTTGTGTCGTTTATACGGGCAAAAAGAGCTTCGTCCCAGGTGTCTCCCATCGGGTGACCGTTATGGTCAAACTGCCCCAAAGAAGAGGCTTGAGTTAGGTCTTGGACCGGGATCCTTTTTGCGAGTAAGCCAGCACTTTCTTCACCTACGAGATTAACAAATTCAGCGAGTGTTGAGTTGGTTGCGTCAAGAATTTTAGAAATGGACTCTGTGCTTGGCCATCTGGGTTTATTCTTTTGGGTTATGCGTTTGCTTTTGTTAAAAGTCGTTGGGTCCAGCCCTGCTTTCCGTGCCAGGCCAGAGGGGGATAGGGAGTTTTGTGCAGCTAAACTATCTATGGCGTGCCATATATCAGCATGTTTAAGCATTGTACGGTCACCTATTCAGTTGTTGTTATGCAACGTGACACCTGTACTCTCTGGGAATTATACCTCAATTTGCTAAAAAATAGGATCAAAAACTTATCAAGCATGACGCACGTTTGCAGTGAGGTGAGTAAAGTCGATGATTTCCCGTGTTTTAGTTGTGTATTACGTAATTGAAACGTGACTGTAAGTCATTGTTGCAGTAGATAATTGTTATGATTCAAAGAAGAGAACGAAAAATTGTGGGCCAAAAAACTGGGAGCCAAAAAACTGGGAGACAGCATCAGCCCGAAAAATATGGCTTGAAAAACAAGCGGAAGACGTCTTCTCAAGGAGAGAGAAATATCGTTAAACCATCTGTTTTGTTATATGTTGCGCTATACAAGCCATATGATGTTTTGAGTCAATTTACAGGTGAGGCAGGGCAGCGGACGCTTGGCGAGATAGATTTACCCCAGGGTGTTTATGCTGCGGGTCGTTTGGACAAAGACAGTGAAGGGTTGTTGTTGTTAAGCAACGATGGCCCGTTTATTGATCGTTTGATTCACCCTAAAAATGGACATCCGAGAAGCTATCTTGTTCAGGTGGAAAGAGTGCCAGATGACGATACCCTTGATCAGCTTAGAAAAGGCGTAACAATTAAAGGGTATCGTACGAAGCCTTGCAAAGTTGAACTTATGAAATCAGAACCAGAACTTCCACCAAGGACGCCCCCAATAAGAGAGCGAAAGAATATTCCAACGGCTTGGTTGCGAATTTCCCTGACTGAGGGGAAAAATCGTCAGGTAAGAAGGATGACGGCTGCAGTTGGGTTCCCTACATTACGCCTTGTTCGGGAATCTATTGGTAAATTGACACTGGGAAACTTGCTTCCGGGAGAATGGAAAATGGTCTCTACCGATGATATTTTGTAGAGCCATATACTTTATTCTTGTTGGGTGTGCTGTATTGAGAAAAAGAAATGGCGGGAAGTTACCTTCCCGCCATTAGGCTGTCTTTCACAGGCTGAAGACAGTCTTTAGCGACTTAGATGGTTGAGAACGTGAGGGGGTTACTGTTCTGTCTCAACCATTGATACGAAGAGTTGCCGAATATTTTCTTCGCCTAAGTCGTTCTGTGGCGATCCTGCATTGAAGATCGCTGTTTTTGGAGAAGTCGGTATCATTGACTGATCCGATTGTTCCATGGCTGATACGGCGTCAAGAGCAGTTGCCAATGCTCTGCTGCCGATGGTGCTCGCTGTCATGTTTTGATGTGCCATGGTATTCTCCTTTATACTAGGTCGTCTAGCTCGCAATAGACTTCCTGAAAGGGTATATTGCAGGGAGTGTGCCAGTTTGTGTTGTATTTGTTACATGAATTAATATTTTTAGTTAAGTCATTGATATTAAACTTAAGAAATGATTGTTAAAATGTTTTTGATGGGTGAGGGTTTCGCAAATATTTAAAAAAAATGAGCGTTTCTGCGGGGGAGAGGTGTTTTGGGTGGTGTTTCTTTTTGTTTTCACAGCCTAAGATTGCTTTGAATCCCTTAGAAACTGCGGGGTTGAACTAGCGGTGAATGAAATTATAAGTTGTTACAATTAATCGCGTGTTGCATTTTGCGGTAGCTTGACTTGATGTATTTTGCAATATGCAACGCTATTTGCGAATTGAAGGGGGGTAATATGACGAAACAGTTAATATATCACGTTTGTAGACTGGATGAATGGTGCCTTGCAAAGGAGCAAGGGGGGTATTCGGGATCCTCACAAGACAAAGCTGACGGCTTTATACACTTTTCTGGACCAGATCAGGTTCATAGTTCAGTTGCTAAGCATCGTGCTGGACAGGATGGGCTCATTTTATTGGAAGTCGATGTGCAGCTGCTTGGTGATGCTTTGAAGTGGGAACCATCAAGGGGCGGGGCTTTGTTTCCTCACCTATATGCTGATTTACCTTTAGCGGCGGTTGTGCGAACAGTTGATTTAAATTTGGATATGTACGGTAAGCATCAATTTCCTGTTTGGTTACGTGAGCAATCATAATTTAATTTTGCAAATTCTGTACTTGTAGTTGCTTCTGGGGTGGTGACTTGGACATGCCTATGTTACTCCCCTCCAAATACAGCTTTGCTATGATCTCGGGAGATTTTTGTGAACAGCTTCGATATCGTTGGTCCATGTATTCGTCTTTTACCGGCAGAGACAGCGCATAACTTTACCTTATGGTGTCTCAAACACGGTCTGGCTCCATCACAAAAACTACTTGATGATCCTTTTCTTAAAACGTCTGTATGGGGGCTTCAATTTTCAAACCCCTTAGGGCTAGCAGCTGGTTTTGATAAGAACGTAGAGGCTGTAGAGCCGATGCTAGGGCAAGGCTTGGGCTTCACCGAAGTTGGATCAATTACGCCGTTGGCACAACCAGGAAACTCTAAACCCAGAGTATTCCGCTTATCAGATGATAAGGCTGTTATAAATCGCATGGGATTTAATAATGGTGGAATGGATGCTGCAGAAAAGAGATTGATTCAACTTCGCAAGAAAAAGCTTTCGGGGTTACTGGGGGTCAATCTTGGTAAAAATAAAACCACTGAAGTTGCTCTTGAAGATTATCAAAAAGGTGCTCGAAAACTCGCAAGATATGCCGATTATATGGTAATCAATGTATCTTCCCCCAATACGCCCGGTTTGAGAGCTTTACAAGGTAGAGAAGAGTTGGAGGTGTTGATTTCCGGTGTGCAGGATGTATTGGCTTCTACGCTTGGTGAGAAAGCTCCCCCGCTCGTCTTAAAGATTGCTCCTGATCTAACCGAGGAAGATAAGCAAGACATAGCTGCGGTCGCGTTGGACCTTGCGTTGGACGGTTTGACGGTTACAAACACAACAATAGAACGTCCTGAAACCCTCAAAAGCGAACATCGTACAGAGGTGGGTGGGTTGAGCGGGGCGCCGCTTTTTGAGCCATCGACAAATGTTTTGAGGGATATGTACCGATTAACAGAGGGAAAAATTCCATTAATCGGTGTTGGTGGTATCGCCAATGGTGAACAGGCTTATGCTAAAATAAAAGCGGGCGCTTCGCTGGTACAGTTGTACTCTGCGCTGGTCTATGGTGGCCCGCCTCTTATCTCTCAGATTCTTAAAGAACTGACTGTTTTGCTGCGTCAAGATGGTTTTGGCTCTGTGGCTGAAGCCGTTGGCGCAGATCACAGATGACCTTTTTACCTTATAGAATTTCCAATACTGATTCTGGTGGCCTGCCAATTCTGGCACCCTTTGAGCTAATTACGATGGGGCGTTCGATAAGTATCGGGTGTTCTGTCATGGTTTTGATTAAGTCTTGGTCTGTTAGGCTTTTGTCTGAAAGGCTAAGCTCTTTATAGATTTTTTCCCCTTTTCTTAATAGATCACACGGATTTAGTTTTAACTGTTCTAGAATGTCTGTGAGTTGATTTTCAGTGATTGCATCCTTCAGATATTCAATAATTTTTACAGTGTGTCCTTGCTCTTCAATTATTTTAAGAGTTTCGCGGGACTTGCTACAGCGGGGGTTGTGTAGAATTTTAACCGTCATATCAGTTAGGCCATCTATATAGTTGGAAAAGAGATCTGAAATCTGTCAGATTATTAGTCACTTGTTAAGGCTCTCTCAAGAACCTTGTGTCATTGATTGCTCTATTCGTTATATCTAATTGAAATAAAGATTTATGCCGCTGCTACACCATTTGCTCTTTATCACAATCTATTGTGCTCTTGCACTGATCGCTGCCCTTATGGGACCCAGCTATATTCCTGACTTGCAAACAGGTGGGGCAATGTTACTTGGGTTATGGGTTTTTCTTTCGGGCGCCGTGTTGCATGAAATCATAACCCGACGGTCAAATGATGATGACGTTACTGCAAAACTGGAAACGCTCCATCATAATCAGGCTGTTTTGAGAGATCGTATCTCCTGGACCCGTCGAGAAATAAAAGGAATGGCAGAGGCCTTTGAGGCCGCAGGTCAGTCAAGCAAGTTAAGTGAAGAGCAAAACATTATTAATGATGCTCTGTCCGAGGTAAACTTACTTAAAACGCTTATGCCCAGATTGACAGACCCTTTTCTCGGATTGTTCGATGATGAAGAAAGTTCTCAGTTTGGCCAGACCGAAAGTAAAGAACCTGCTCGCGAAAAGCAGCAGATTGTAAAAAGTGATTTTCTGGATGATTTCAGAAATGAAAGATCTTTACGCTTTGCACGAAATGATAAGCAAACGAAACAAGAGAGAGAGCAGGTCTCTGTTTTAAGTGATCTGAGCGAAACGGAAATTTTATCAATCGTGAGGCGTTCATTACGGGATGACCGGATTGATATGTTTCTGCAGCCCGTTGTTGCTTTACCCCAGCGAAAAAGAAAATTTTACGAGTGCTTTTCCCGTTTGCGCACAACGAACGGACAGGTAATCGAGCCGGGACAATATGTTGCTGTTGCAACACGGGCGGGGCTGATCACCGCTATCGATAATATGTTGTTGTTCAGGTGTGTGCAGATTATTCGAAAGATTATCCGGTCAGGTGAAGATGTTTCGTTCTTTGTAAATTTGTCGTCTCATACCTTGAAGGATCAGGATTTCTTTGATGATTTTGTCGATTTCGTGCGTGGAAATATTGAGATAGCGCCGCATTTGATTATCGAAGTCGCACAAGATGAGTTTTTGGACTTAAAGGCCAGCGAGTTGTTGAGCCTGGAACGATTGATGGGGCATGGTTGTCGACTGTCACTCGATCGTATGAAAACACTGGATATGGACCTAAAAGCTTTCGCCGCTGGCCGTGTAAGATTCTTGAAGCTAGAGGGCTGGCTTTTTTCACAGGACAAAAGCAAGACAAAGAAATTTTTAAATAACTTACGAAGCCTTCCCATTGAGCTGGTTGTTGAAAAGATCGAAACCGAAGATGCTCTTGTTCAGGTTCTTGATCAGGACGTTGCCTATGGTCAGGGGTATCTTTTTGGAGAACCGCGACCTGCTAAACCATAAGGGAAGTTCTCTTTTCGAGAGTATGAGTAATCCTTTGCAAGTCAAGATGCTTGTGGCACAAGAAGTCTTGCTATTTCTAAAACATTTATTTGCAGGAACTTCCTATGTCATCTACGCCTCGAACGATCCCGTTTCTATCAGGGGTTTCCGAAGTCATCGATAATTATGATGGATTTGTAATCGATCTTTGGGGGGTGATGCATGATGGTTTAGAGGCTTTTCCTGAGGCCGTGAATGCGCTTCAGAAACTAAGAGAGGCTGGCAAAAGAGTTGTCATCCTGTCCAACGCACCCAGACGGGCTGAATCTGTAACCGTTCGGAATGAAGAACTGGGTATCGCCCGGGATCTTGCCGATGCTGTTCTTTCTTCGGGTGAGGTTACATGGCGCAACCTGAAAGAACGATCCCTGCCATTTTATCAGAAGTTAGGTCAAAATGCTTTCTTGATTGGCCCTGAGAGAGATCTGGGGATGAAAGAAGGTTTGGATTTCACTTTTGTAGATAACATTGATAACGCTGATTTTATTATGCTGACCGGGATCTGGGATCCAGAAGATAAGGTTGAGCGGTATGATTTTCTATTAAAACCGGCGCTTGAAAGAAAATTACCTATGGTATGTGCCAATCCTGATCTGGAAGTCATTCGAGGCGGTAAACGGGAACTGTGCGCTGGTTCTGTGGCTCATCATTACCAAGATATGGGTGGGGAAGTGCAGTACCACGGCAAGCCCTATCAGGATATATACAAGGAATGCATGAAGCTTATCGGTATCGAAGATGGATCACGTGTGCTTGCTGTCGGTGATTCGCTCCGTACTGATATTACAGGGGCAAATGCCGCAGGTATTCATGGTTTGTTTATTGCGGGTGGGATTCATTCTGATGATCTTAATGGCCTGAACTCTCCAACTGATATGTTGAAACTTGTCGGTCTATGTAATCGTTATAACCAGTATCCGGTCGCAGCTATGCCTATCTTTAAGTGGTAAAGTCGTAAAGATTTTGTGGTTTAAAGCTTGGGTGGTTCTCGCCGAGATGGTTAGGAACATCTGCTGAAATGCCACGATACCTATCTCCGAATACTAATCTCGGCTTGATTCAAAGAAGCCCAGGCATTTTTATGTGGCAATCCAACGAAACTCGCAGCGGGAAAAAACGATCATCGTTATAAAATAACGGGGTTGTCATATAGAACAATTGGGGCATTGGGTTTCTTATTTATTTCGATCATTTCCCGGTTTTTGTTTTCCAGAGTTGCATGGTGATGAAAGTATAACGCCACAAGGGTGATTCCTGTCGAAGATTTCATGTAAAAATTTTTACATCTGCAATTTTACTGAATTGGCTCTGCTTTATTAGGCTTCTTACAGAGCATAGACTCGCCTTGAAAAAGCTGGTTATATTGCGCTGCAAAAAAAATTCTGCTTTAGGGGCGTCTATCCGTAAGACGAAAATACCCGATAACGTGAACAGTTATAATAATAAAGACTGGCATAATAATAAAAGCCGGGGCGATATCCTGAAAACTAGGAGGGGCGTTGAATGTCTGATTTTCCCAAAAAAACAATCGCGGACTGGGAAGGACTTGTTGAGAAAGAACTTCGCGGTAAGCAAAGCGATAGCCTGAATTGGGAAACTCCCGAAGGTATTGTGGTAAAGCCGATCTATACGGAAGACGATCTTGAAGATCTGGATACCGTGGGAACATTACCGGGCTTTGCTCCTTTCTTGCGCGGCCCTCGGGGCAGTATGTACGCGGCGCGTCCGTGGACGGTGCGTCAGTATGCAGGTTTTTCTACTGCTGAAGAGTCCAATGCTTTTTACCGTCGGAATCTTGCCGCAGGACAAAAGGGGCTGTCTGTTGCTTTCGATTTGGCAACGCACAGAGGATACGATTCTGATCATCCGCGTGTGGTTGGGGATGTTGGTAAAGCTGGCGTTGCGATTGATTCTGTCGAGGATATGAAGATCCTTTTTGATGGTATTCCGCTAGATCAAATGTCTGTTTCTATGACAATGAACGGTGCCGTGTTGCCGGTGTTGGCTGGCTATATTGTTGCTGCTGAAGAACAGGGCGTTAAGCCGGAACAACTCTCGGGAACAATCCAGAATGATGTTCTCAAAGAATTTATGGTGCGAAATACCTATATTTTCCCGCCGACGCCTTCCATGCGGATTGTTTCTGATATTATCGGTTACACGGCTAAAAATATGCCACGCTTCAATTCAATTTCTATTTCCGGTTATCACATGCAGGAAGCTGGATCTACCTGTGTGCAAGAGCTTGCTTTTACCATTGCAGACGGCCTTGAATATGTGCGCACCGCGATCTCAAAAGGTCTGGACGTAGATGCTTTTGCGCCGCGGCTTAGTTTCTTCTTTGCGATTGGCATGAACTTTTTTATGGAAGCGTCAAAGCTTCGGGCTGCACGTTTTCTGTGGTCGCATTATATGAAAAAGATGTTTGATCCCAAGGATGTTAAATCCTTGATGCTCCGGACACACTGTCAAACATCTGGCGTCTCTTTGACCGAACAGGACCCCTATAACAACGTTATTCGGACAACTGTTGAAGCCATGGCCGCAGCTTTGGGCGGAACGCAATCCCTTCATACCAACGCTTTGGACGAAGCGGTAGGTTTGCCCACTGATTTCTCTGCAAGAATAGCTCGTAATACACAGCTAATATTACAAGAAGAGACAGGTATCACTAAGGTCGTAGATCCTCTTGCTGGGAGTTACTACGTGGAAAGCCTGACCGCGAGCTTGATTGAAGAAGCGCGTAAAATTATCGATGAAGTTGAAGAGATAGGCGGGATGACCAAGGCGGTTGAATCCGGCATGCCTAAATTGCGGATTGAAGAGTCTGCGGCAAAGAAACAGGCGCGGATTGATCGTGGTGAAGAGACTGTCGTTGGCGTTAATAAATATCGCCTTGAAAAAGAAGACGATCTTGATGTTCTTAATATTGATAATACGGCGGTTCGGGAACAGCAGATTCAACGTTTGAATGAAATTCGCAAGACACGTGATAGTAAAGCCTGTGATGAAGCTCTTGCTGCGTTAACCAAAGCGGCAGAAGATGGTTCTGGTAATTTGCTTGATTTGGCTGTCCAGGCGACGAGGTTACGGGCAACAGTTGGCGAGATTTCTGATGCACTGGAAAAGGTGTATGGTCGTCATCGTGCAGTAAACAGGAGTATATCTGGCGTGTATGGATCTGCGTATGACGGCGATGATGATTTTGCCCGTATTCAGGGCGAGGTAGAAGCTTTTGCTGAACAGGAAGGTCGCCGCCCCAGAATGCTTGTCGTGAAGCTGGGACAGGATGGACATGATCGCGGCGCAAAAGTCATTGCAACGGCCTTTGCGGATATTGGCTTTGATGTTGATGTCGGTCCCCTTTTCCAGACACCGGAAGAAGGGGCGCAACAGGCCATTGAAAATGATGTTCACGTTGTTGGTATCTCGACACAGGCTGCTGGCCATAAAACGCTGGTGCCGCAATTGATTGCTGAGCTTAAGCGCCAGAAAGCAGATGATATCCTTGTCATTTGTGGCGGTGTTATCCCGGCACAAGATTATGATGCACTGAAACAAGCCGGCGTTTCTGCGGTTTATGGACCTGGAAGCAATATCCCCTTGGCGGCACAGGAAATTATTGGCTTGTTGAATAAACGAAGCTAATTAAAAAAAATGTCCAAGAAGGCCCTGATCTTAATGGTCTTTCTTGGACTATAGGACTTTCCTGCCGTAGTATCTCTCTCAGGCGATCGTAAATCGTGTTTAAACAGGGAGTGAGGGGATGTCAGGTCATACCTGGATCACAAGAATTTTGGCGCTGTTCGGGGTGGCAGCATCAGGGGCATGGCTGTGGGTTTGTTATCAGTATTTTAAGAACCAGGTTGGTCTGGATGTGATTGAAAGCATGGTGCCTCAGGAACAGGGGCAGGTGCTTGCTGGTATCACGCTGCCACTTGTTCTCTTGTGGGCGATACTTCTTTTTATCCTCAGGGGGGCTGCGCTTTCCAATGAAACGCGCAAGCTTCTGGATAAGCTGGATAAGCTAACCTATCCCGATGACGAAGAGAATACCCGCGTTAAAGACATTACACGCCAGTTACAAGAACAGGCTGAAAGCCTGAATAGCGCGTCGGGTGAAGTCGAAAAACGTCTGAGCGGTCTGATTAGCGCATTTAAAGAGCAAACAAAGCAGCTTACGGGAGCCGCGATCCGGGCCTCTTCTCAGACCGAACAGATTCAAGAAACGCTTGTTACACAACAAAGCTCACTTGAAGACGTCCATAATTCAATTCATTCCAGCCTTGAAAATGCACGAGAAGCAGTGAAGGAACAGGTTACTGCCCTCGAAAGTTCTGGAGTTCGCAGTGAAGTCATGGCTGAGACGATCAGCAAGACATTGCGTGACTCCGTCGATGTTTTGGACGAGGCGGTGGAACGCACAATCGGCCGAACTGAAGATGCCAGTGAAATGTTAAAACAGCAGGCTGAAGATATGGCCGCGGCGGGTACGACAGCAGAAGTCTGTGGCGAAACCATGCGCCAAAGCCTGAAACAAGATCTCGAAACCCTGAAATTAGTTCAGGATACGATTGATACCGAAGGCGAAAAGTTCAAAGGTCTGATCAAGGATCGCATCGGCGATGTTGAGCTGCTACTCGAAGGGGCCGGAGCTAAAGTTTCAGAGCTCGGCGAGAGATTGTCTGGCGAGAATCAGGCCATGGAACAACTGGTTGCTGAAATTGGTTACAAAGCTGTCTCGCTATCCGATGCTATGCGTAAAGACGCGGAAGAGGTTCGAGAGCTTTTTGCCGATGTTGCCTTGCGAGCGGGGGAAATGAATGAACGCTTTAGAGTGCAGGCAGGTGAACTTGATAAGAGCGGCAAGGAAGTTGCTGATAATCTGACACAGGTCACCAAGGATTTAGGCGAAGCGGTTTCTCTGGCAGGGCGAGAGGAAGCATCCCGACTGACAGAGGCAACGGCGCAGGCACAGGATACTTTGGTGGCTGCGGCGGAAAAAATCCGTCCGGGGATTGCTAGTTTGGAAGAATCTTCTGAACGACTCAGCGATCTTGCCGATGTTGTGATGGGCGGCTTGAGCGAGCATACCCGCGAAATTGGACAGGTTAGCAAAAGCGCACAGGAGAATGTTGAAGAAGCATCAAAAGCGCTTAAGGATCAAACAAGGCTTATGGAACTTGCCGCTGATAAAGCTGTGCGCCACACTACGGAAGTGGCCAAAGTGTTTCAACTTCAAACACTTGCACTTGCGGATGGATCCAGCGCAGCCAATCAAGCAGTGCAAGACCTGCGCCATGGGGTTCACGAAGAATTGGATGCCTTTAAAACACTGTCCGATGACTTCAGTACTCTGTTGGAAGAGGTTCGTACGTCGCTGGATGCCCGTACCGAAGCACTCAGCAAGGCGTCAGATGAATCCCGTCAAACAGCAGATACCTTGAAGGATCATGTTGATCAGCAAAGAGAAAAGCTTGCTGTCTTAGCAGAAGAATCGTTGAAACAGGTTGAGGATATTGGTGTTCGTGCTGAAAAGGCTGCGTCCAATTTGAAAGGTTCTGCAGACGGTGCACTTAAAAGCGCAGAGAAATTGAGTGAGACATTCTCGCAAGATAGTAACAAAGTCACAGAATTGCATGGCAAGGTTTCATCGCTTGCGGACGCTTTTGGGCAACAGGCACGAGATCTGGCGCATGCATCCGAAGAAGCAACACGTCAGGCCCTAAAATTACGCGAAGATCGTTCGGCGAATAAGCGGGATGCATTCTTGCGCGGCGCGACAATTCTTATTGATGATCTCAATTCTTCGGCCATTGATTTGAATAAAATTTTGGACGAGGACTTGCCTGAGGAATATTGGAAACGATATCACAAGGGGGACCGTTCTATCTTTGCACGGTCCATTCTAAAGAAAAAAGATCTTTACGATACACGTGAAGTTAAACGTTATTTTGAGACAAATCAAACCTTCAGAAATCAGGTAAATCGCTATCTGGATCAGTTTGATAACCTGATGTCTCAGGCCCGTGAATGTGATAGCGAAGACGTTCTTTCCGCAACGTTTATGACTGCAGATGTTGGAAAGCTCTATGTTCTTCTCGCGCGTTCTCTTGGTCGTATGGAGTGATGATATATGCGCCGGATGCGTGAAGATGTTCCTAAGTCAGAGGGCGAGAACAGCCAGCTGGATACTCTAAAGACGCTGCTGCCCTATTTTTGGCCAGTTGGCCGTTTTGATCTCAAAGCTCGGATTATCTTCTGCTTTGCGCTTCTTATTTTTGCAAAACTTACAAATGTATCTGTGCCCTATATTCTTAGGGAGGCGGTGGATGCGTTGAGTATAGATGACCCAACGTTGCTTGTCGTTCCGCTTGGCCTTTTGGTTGCTTACGGTACAGCTAGGGTCTGCGCAATTGCGTTTGACAATATTCGCGAGGGATTATTTGCTAAGGTTGTGCAGAATGCTATTCGAAGTGTGGCGCTGGTTACCTTCCGACATCTTCATTCACTTTCTCTGCGGTTCCATATCGAACGCAGAACGGGAGGCGTAACCCGCGCGATTGATCGGGGAACAAAGGGGATTGAGTTTATGCTCACCTTCTTGATGTTTAATGTAATCCCGACGCTTATTGAAATCACAGTTGTTTGTATTTTGCTGTGGGTTTTGTTTGACTGGCGTTTTGCGGTTGTTCCGCTTGTGACAATCCTAGCCTATATTTTCCTGACTCTCCGCATTACGGAATGGCGCATCACACTACGCCGGGATATGAACGCGGCTGATAATGATGCCAATACCAAAGCTGTCGATAGTCTCTTGAATTTTGAAACAGTTAAATATTTTGGCAATGAAGAACATGAAGCCAAACGTTATGACCGGGGCTTGGCTGCGTATGAGCATGCAGCTATTCGTAGTCGGACAAGTCTTTCCAGCCTAAATATTGTCCAGTCTGGGATTATTTCGCTCGGGGCTAGTTTAATGATGATCATGTCTGCCTATGGTGTCGTAAATGGTGCGATGACGGTTGGCGACTTTGTCATGGTCAACGCCTATCTGTTGCAGCTTGCAATGCCATTGAATTTTTTGGGCTTTGTTTATCGAGAAATCCGTCAGGCGCTTATCGATATGCATACAATGTTCGAATTGCTCCATAAAGATCTTGAAATCAAAGACGAGCCGGATGCAAAAGAGCTGACCGTTAGTGGTGCTGAAATTCAGTTTAAAGACTGCCATTTTGGGTATGACGAACGACGGCCTATTCTAAAAGGCGTTAGTTTCACGGTTCCAGCGGGTAAAAAGCTGGCCATTGTGGGGTCTAGTGGCGCAGGTAAGTCAACGATCAGTCGCCTGCTTTTCCGATTTTACGATCTGGATGCGGGTGAGGTCCTAATCGATGGGCAAAATATTGCCAAAGTGAAGCAGGGATCACTTCGTCAGGCAATTGGTATTGTCCCGCAAGACACCGTGCTTTTTAACGATACGATCCTTTATAACATCGCCTATGGACGCCCAAGCGCGACGCGTGAAGAAGTCGAAGAGGCTGCAAAACTAGCCAAAATTCATGACTTTGTATTGTCATTACCAGACGGGTACGATTCCATTGTCGGAGAGAGAGGGCTGAAGCTGTCAGGTGGGGAAAAGCAACGTGTTGCCATTGCGAGAACTGTTCTTAAAGATCCGGCGATCATGTTGTTTGATGAGGCAACCTCTGCATTGGATAGTCGCACGGAACAGGAAATTCAGGCCAGTCTTAATGATGTATCCAAGGACCGAACAACGCTGGTCATTGCCCACCGTCTTTCAACAGTTGTGGATGCCGATGAAATTATTGTCCTTGAACAGGGGCAGATAGAAGAGCGTGGGACCCATAGCGATCTCCTTAAAAAAGAAGGTCACTATGCTGAAATGTGGCGCCGACAGTTGGAAGTGGCCCAGAAGGTTGCAGAGGTTGAAAAGGTAGCAGGACAAGATGACGCGGTTGGCGGAATAGTATAGGTAAAGCGGCATTATGGCGAAAGATAACGATAAAATCGGTAAACTGGTTGCTGGGATTGCTGATGGACAGCGGCGCGCTTTGGCACAGGCAATTACGCTGATTGAATCAACCCGCGCAGATCACCGGGAAGATGCGGATTTTTTGTTAGAAAAAATCTTGCCGATGAGCGGTAAATCTATCCGGATTGGTATTTCCGGGGTTCCTGGTGTTGGTAAATCCACTTTTATCGAAGCTTTCGGCATGCACTTGATTGATAAAGGCTTTCGTGTTGCTGTTTTGGCTATTGATCCATCGTCACAGCGAACAGGTGGTTCGATTCTGGGCGACAAAACTCGGATGGAGATCCTATCTAGGCAAGAGGCAGCCTTTATTCGTCCTTCCCCGGCTGGTGCGACGCTGGGGGGCGTTGCGCGTAGAACCCGTGAAGCGATGTTGTTATGCGAAGCATCGGGCTTTGATGTCATTCTGGTTGAGACCGTTGGTGTTGGTCAGTCGGAAACGGCTGTTTCAGAGATGGTTGATATGTTCCTGTTACTGCTGCTGCCAAGCGGAGGTGACGAACTACAGGGCATTAAAAAAGGGATTATGGAGTTGGCTGACATGGTTGTCGTCAACAAAGCTGATGGAGATCTTGCGCCAGCAGCAAATCGGGCCGCCGCAGAATATCATGCGGCTTTGGGGTTAATGCGCCCGTCCAGTCCCAATTGGAAGCCTCGGGTTAAGAAGTGTTCTGCATTGCATGATGAAGGCATTGATGAGATTTGGGCAGGGATAGAGGAATTTAGAACCAAGCTTTGGGAAAGCAACGAGATCCCGGATAAGAGGGTTAAGCAGGCTGTTTCCTGGATGTGGAGTGAGATTAAGGAATCTCTGGTTCTCGCATTTAAGGATAAGCCTGAGATTGATAAGGCTCTTAAAAAGGTGGAATCCGATGTGATTTCGGGTAAAATGGCGCCAGCTACGGCAGCGAGAAAGCTGCTCAATATCTTTCTCTATACCTGATGTAGAGTAATAAAACGCTGTAAACGCGGCGTTTTTACAGATTCGTTACGAATCTTTACGTGAATCGTGCTTTTATCTTGACCCTTGGGCGACGGTGTCCTAAAACTCGCGCCGAGCCGACGTATCGGCATTAGATTTTTATTTTCATCGAGTTTACGGGATTAGAACCATGGCACGCCGTTGTGACTTTACCGGCAAAGAGGTACAGACTGGCAACAATGTGAGCCACGCTAAGAATAGAACACGGCGTCGCTTCTTGCCAAATCTTCAAAAGACTTCGATGTTGAGCGATGCTCTAGGTCAGACTGTTCAGTTCCGTCTGAGCACTGCAGCTATCCGCACCATCGAAAAGCGTGGTGGTCTTGACGCATTCTTGCTGTCAACATCATCTGAAAAACTGGGCAAAAAAGCTCGGGAAATGAAAAAGCGCGTTCAGAAAGCTTTGGTTTCCAAAGCAGCTGAATAAGAAGTCTTATTCTTAGAACAGCCCGCTGTGCTTTGGCCAGCGGGCTTTCTTTGTTTTTGCAGTTCGAACATTAATAGTAATGTATCCTGCGCAAAATTTAGATTGTCATCAGATAAGAGATAGATCAGGGTTTCGCCATTAGCACCGATCCGGCTACTGATGCCCTCCATGTTATCGATGGATTGAGCGCCTTCGAACGTTGCTAGAATATCTCCGCGCATCACGTAGCCTTGTGTGGCAAGTCCATTTTCAATTTCTGATGCAGTAAATAATCTCAAGCTGCTCTTGAACCCTTCCCAAAAAGAAAACTCTCGTTCCAGCAAGAGTAAATCGCCCTCTGCTGTGCTGCTTAAGCCTGTGGGTAGATAATTTTTATTCGGTTCCAGATATAGTTTGTCCCAACTTCCTTGGTGCAAGAGATACGCTTCTATGACGCTCTCTTGTGAGGAGCGTGTCGTGGTCGGTGGCGTAGTCGTTCGCTCGGGAATGGCCAAAAGGCAATCGCCAGATAACCATGTAAGAGCCTCAATCCCTCGGTTACTAGACGCGATATCTGTGAATTCGCTTGGAAGGGGGATGGCTCCGGTGGTCGTGGTTAAGGGCGCGGAGTATTCTAAAATTCGGTGATCTCGCTCAAAACTAACAAAAATTGCTCCACTATCAGCCAAAGCGATTGATTCGCTATCTCTGTCTTTTTTTCGAACCAGGTTTTCCCCCAAAGAACCTTTCATTGTTGATATGAGCCCATTTGTGAGGGAAAGAAGGTTGCCGTTAAGATCGTAATTCAAGCGCCCAGTAAACCAGAGACCTTTGTCCCCAATAGCTAAGAGAGAACGCCCATCTGTTGAAACCTCAAGCCCAGACAAGCCGCCAAAGCGTTTATGGGGAGAGTTAATTTTAAAACCACCCCGCCAATAGAGAGAAGGTACTTCTTTAATTTCTGTTTCTCGGGTAGCGAACTGTTGGTTGGGTACTGGGACGGCTTTGATCGTGAGGGGGATTTTGGCAGCCTCTATGACTTCCAGATTTCTGTCCATATAGGCTGTATACCCCAACAAGCTGATGGCGATAACGGCTATGGTAAATAGGACTCTGATAATCATGTTCGTCTCTGCGCTACCTTCCTTAAGTTCATAAAAATTATTAGACATTCTTTATGAACTTAAGGTGAATAGGCTGTGACTTTTGTAAGGCAAGTTATTTTTGCTTATTCAGAAGAAAGCTCAGATTGAGGAAAGAAAAACCGGTGTCGAAGAGGCTATGTCTAAAGATCTTGATATATTACAACTGAAAATATCAGATAACAGCCCTGGCTCCATGACCTCAAGCGTTGGCCCGTTGGATATTAATGTGCCGTTAGAAATGATCCCAATGGAATCGCAGTATTGAGCGGCCTGATTGAGATCGTGGAGAATGGCTAGGCCAGCCGTATTCCGTTCTTTACACTGTTTTTTTGCTGCGGCAAGAACCGCATGTTGATGCGCAATATCTAGGCCTGCGGTTGGTTCGTCCAGCAGCAGAAATTTTGATTCTGTATCGCCAGTTAATCCGATGCTTTGGGTTAAGGCTCTGGCAAGTTGGACGCGTTGTTTTTCCCCGCCCGACAGTACGGGGTAAAGGCGATCAGCGAGATGTTTTATGTCGGCTAGGCTCATGGCTTTTTCGACAGCGAGCCTGTTGATGAAAGGTGAGCATAACTTTTCATATGGCCAACGTCCCATGCCAACGACATCGCGTGCAGAAAAAGGAAAAGCCAACTGTGATGCCTGTGGCATAACGGCACGCCGTTTGGCGAGATCAATACTTGCCCATTTCTGAAGGGGGCTATCATCGAGGGTAATCGTACCATTTGTTGGTGTAAGATCACCAGATAGCACTTTGAGAAGGGTGGATTTCCCCGCACCATTCGGACCCAAGATACCTAAGAGTTTTCCGGGAATAAGCTCGAGAGAAACATCCTCTAGTAATTTGGTTGAATTGATTTTTACGTTAATGGCGGTTGCTTTGAGTGTCACATGCGTCTCTTTTTGAATTCACGGAACAGAAGGACGAAGAAGAAAGGGCCGCCAATAAAGCTTGTGACCAGTCCGATGGGAAGTTCCGCAGGTAAAACAATAATTCGGGCAATGGTATCGGCAATTACAATAAGATTGGCACCTATCAAGGCAGCTGCTGGTAATACAAAACGGTTATCTGCCCCACCTATCAAGCGGGATAGGTGCGGGGCTATCAAACCAATAAACCCAATCATCCCTGCCGCAGCAACAGCGGCGCCGGTTGCGCAGGCAGGTGCAACTGCTGCTTGTTGCTTGACCCGTTCTGTTGGTATGCCAAGGTGATTGGCTTCGGCTTCGCCCAGCAGGAAAAGATTAAGGGGGCTGGAAAGCTTAAGCAAAAAAAGCGAAGCGATAATCATTATCGAGATAGAGAACCATGCTGTTTGGCCCGCACCAGCCAGACTTCCCATGGACCAAAAGGTCAAAGACCTAAGCTCTGTATCATCGGCTAAGTAAGTTAGTAAGCCGATAAGAGAGCCAACAATGGCATTTACCGCAATGCCCATCAGTACCATCATGGCGACATCTGTAAGGCCATCGCGTCTGGATAGGTGGTAAATCAAAGCGGTGGTTAACAAGCTTCCTGCAAAGGCGGCTATGGGAAGCGCAAAATTACGGGTTAGCTCTAAAAAAGTAGTAAAGTAGGTGTCGCCCAATACGATTACGCAAACCACGGCGAGGGCTGCGCCCGAAGAGACGCCGATTAAACCGGGATCAGCTAGAGGATTTCGGAATAAGCTTTGCAAAACGGCCCCGGAAAGGCCTAGGGATGCACCAATAATCAGTCCCAGAATAATTCTGGGAAGGCGAATTGATTCGATCACCAGTGCTTGATGTAGCTCTAACTTACTTTCACTTAGGCCGATAAAAGAAGCAAAGTGTTCTATATTTGATAAGGGAGAAATTGCCACGCCCCCGATCCCCAGCGATATAACTGAAGATAGGATAAGAAGCAAAAAAAGCCCCCCCAAAATATAGTAGGGCTTTTTAATGCTTCTTTGCTGACGGCGGGCGGATGTTTCTGTCAGAGTCTGGACCATTGTCTGTTCAGGGTGTCTGTTGTTTGATTTGAGCGGACAAAGTTTTTACTGCATCTATGGTGCGTGGTCCCAATCCAAAGAGAAGCGTACCATCCAGTGTTACGATGCGGCCCTTTTGTACGGCGGATAGTTTGCCCAAAAGTGGATCTGTGGCTAAGACTTCTATACCACCGCTATTCGCCAAGGATCCTTTCGACATTAAAATATAATCAGGGTTATTCCCGAGAATGTATTCACTGGCCAATGGCTTAAAGCTTTCCAAATCTGAGGCGATATTTTTAGCACCTGAATAGGTAATGATTGCATCAATCGCGGTATTCTTCCCCGCTGTCATAGGGCCGCCATGGCCTGTGTTTAAAAGGAAAAGAACTGTCGGCTTTTCCTTTTTCGTATCAACAGCAGAAAGTTGTTTTTGCAGTTGAGTTGAGATCTGTGAGCTGAGTGTTTTCCCCAACTCTTGGCGATCGGTATGTGCCGCGATCAGTTCAATGCCTGTTACTATTGATGTGGTATCTACAAGTTCTGGTATTTTAACGACTTTGATCCCAGCGGCTTGAATGGTTTCGAGTACATGTGCCGGACCTGATCCCTCTAACGCGAGGATTAAATCAGGCTTCAGGCTTAAGAGGCCTTCGGCTGAAAGTTGCCGTAAATAGCCGACTTTTGGTAATGCCACAGCCGCTGCTGGATATTTGCTGGTGGTATCCGTTGCTGCAACTTTTTCTCCAGCTTCAAGCGCATAGACAATCTCAGTTACAGGTCCGCCCAAGGTGATTATTCGTTGGGCATCAGCATTTGCCTGTTTATTAAGTACAAGGATCAAAGCAAAGGCCAAGCATATGGCGATTGCTTTATAAAGTTTAGGCAAGCAAGTAAGGTTAAAAGACATCGGTGTATCAGAGATCATTTTTTCGACTTTTCTTTGATCATTACTCTGCCGCAGCAGAAACAGTGTCGTGTCGAACCAAACTTTCGAGCATGTTGTGCCAAGCGATGTTTTCCGGTTGTCCCACTTCACGTTCCCCACAAAGCAAAGCAAAGCTTTCTTCTTTGTCGTTGAATACTTCAAGGGTTGTGATGATGCCGTCTTTGGTTGGTTTTCTAACAAGCCAAATTTCTGCAATGTGATCTTGTCTGAGGTGCAGGTTGAATCCTGGATCCAGTACGTTGATCCAAGGGCCCATCTCTTTAACTTTTTCAATGTGCCCAGTGTGGATCTGTATACATCCTTTGTTCCCAACAAAGACCATGATCGAGATGTTATTGGCAACGGACTGATCCAAAACATTTTTGAGAGCCTCAGGCGTTAGCTTTTCGGCGAATTCCTTGCCAATTAACCTAAAGCTTTGATGGCGGTCACAATTGTGCTTTCTCAATAGGCCGTGGAATTGGTGCACATCCTTGAGAGCACCCCATTCGTTTTTCAGGGCTTCAATATCAATCGTGCCGTCGGCAGCCGGAGTATTCGCCGGGTCGTAGTTCTTCAGTCGAAGTATAGATGATTGTTCAGTCGCTTCGTATCGAGAAATAAGTGTTTCATAAGCTGTTTCATCAGAACTTTCGGTCAGGAAAATTTTGTGAATAGCTGTGCCTTCGTGATCAAAGAATTGAAGGCTTTTCCGTCTGCCTTTGTTGTTATCCGTTGTCACGGCAAAGCCGAAGGCCCATTTCGTTAAAAATAATCTAAGATCAATTTCGCGGTTGAGTACAATTCCCATAGGACCTTTGGCACTAATTTTGTCGAAAAGGCCGACTTTTTCATGAACAGCGTGTTCATTCCGAGTGATAATTTTAACATCACCAAGAGAACCAAGCTCTTGTACAAGTTGCCCCCAATCGGCCTCTAGCCGGATGACATTATCACCCACACCCGCCGCCACAACCTCTGCCTCTGTGATATTCATCGCATGGGCGATATCTCGGGCGTAACCTTTAGCTGTGCCAGCGCATAGATCTGCCCAGGCATCTGATGGCGATTTGTATTCAACAGAGAGTGTGTTGTGCATGATAATGCTCCTGATTTTATAACCTTATTTTGACTTAGATCTCGGTGTGCCTAGTAACTTGTATTTTTAGGCACTTTTGCTTTTGTTGTGGTGGATACTGGTGTGAACTTCTCGATCTATTGTGGGGTATTCCATTTCTAGAATTTCAAGCTGGCTGTTACTTTGAAATTACGTCCGGGTTCATCCAGAACAGCCGCACCGCGTCTGTAATTTTTATCGAGAATATTATCGATACCCGCATTGATTTTCAGGCCAGGGACGTAATCATCAGCGTCCCAAGAGGTGAAGACATCAAATGTTGCATAGCCGTCAATTGCATCGCTGTCGTCTGGGACGCGATTTTGTTCCCTGACCGCAAGGGCGCGACCGCCAAGATCAAGATTGATGCTTTGAAAGTGATATCCCAGCATTAGGGCTGCTTTATCACCTCCAATACCTGATAATGCTTCAGAGGTGTCGGTGTTTTTGCCGCGAATTCTTGAGCCGCTTAAAGAGCCATATACGGTTGGTGTGTCGTAATGGATTTCGGCTTCAAAACCTTGAATACGTGCTTTTGTGACATTGCTGCTGGTCGTTGTTCCGCCGGGTACATCGACATCTAGTTCAATAAAATCATCGACGTTATTTCTAAAGTAAGAAACTTTGGCACGAAGAGAATCATCTTTCCTAAAAAGACCATCTTGTTTGATGTTTGTCCCAATCTCCCATGTTTTGGCTGTTTCTGGTTTCAGGTTAGGATTTGCCACAAAAAAGTTGTTTGGAGTAGGTCCTCCTCCCGGGAAATGAAGACCGGATGCGTATGTCTCGCCGAGTGTGGGAGCTCTAAAAGCTTCAGCGTAACTTACATAAGGTTGTAAGAAGGGGAGAACTTTGTAGCTGATGGCAAAACGAGGAGATGTTGCTGTCTCTTCTGAATTTTCTTGTCCATCTGCTTCGAGAGAATAAGAATCATATCGAAGTCCCGCGGTGAGTTCCAGATTTTCAAATAGCGTTAAGGTGTTGTCTAGATACACACCATAGATATTACGTTCGGCATCAGGATAACCACCAATCGGCGCACCATTGCTCTCGCCCTCTTGGGTGTCCTGAAAAATTTCCCCGCCGACTGTCACAGCAAGTTCAGCATTTTCATGAAGGTTAAGATAGGATGTGTTGAAGCCTTCTAATCCTATAGTTTCCAAGTTTCGTTCTTCATGGCGTCCGTCAGATATTCTGACCTCGTCTATGTCCGTTGTGTCATAGTAAGCCTTGATAGATGTGTCGAACCATTGGTTGTCAGGGTTGTCATAATTGTAATCGAAAACAAAACTGTCTTCTTTACTTTCGCGTTCAACAATAGACGACGTGCTTAATCCGTCAGGTGTGGCTGGGAGGTTATGATCATCACGATAAAGCCTGTATGAAAGGCCTATACGGTGGAAATCAGCGATATCAATGCCGCCTTTGATTAGGCCCGAGGCTAGGTCATCATCGGTGTACGCCCTTTTTTTACCGTCCCCTGCATCATAATCATCCGTTTTACGGCGGGTAACGCTTGCCATAAGGTCAATGTTATCTAATGGGCGTGCATAGCCCGTGATATTACCATGTACCCCGTTATCAACAGAGCTAAAGCCAGTAGAAATCTGAGCACCGTATTTCTCGCCGACTTCTAGGAAGTCATCAGCACTTTTTGTTTCAAAAGCAACGACCCCCCCTAAGGCGCCTGTGCCATGAATTGTTGATGCGGGGCCACGAAGAACTTCGACCTGTTTCAATAGGGTAGGATCAACAAATAATCCTCCCTTGTGTCCTGCATTGAAGTTCTGGCGTGCACCATCAATTCTGGTTACTACGCGTTGTCCCCCCAAACCGCGTATGGAAGGTTTCATAACAGTATTACGTGTACCACCTTCTAACTCGACGCTCGGTAAATCCTTTAATAGGTCATGAACTGTTTCGGCTTGTCGGCGTTCAATCTCTTCTTCGGTTACAATAGAAATCGAAGCTGGGCTATCGATCGCCAATTTTTCTGTTCGTGATGCGGTGACAGAAATCGCGTCCAGAGTTTGTACTTTGTGCTCACTCGTTGAGGACGGTGTTTCAGCCTCCTTGTTGTTTTCTGCTGTATTATCTTCGGCCTTAAGGGGCGTGGAGAGTAAAGTCAGGGCAACACTTGCAAGCAAAAGCCCTTTGTAAGATTTATATTGCACAGGTCAGACACCTTATCGAAAAGCAAACCAATTAATGTTGTTTATGAACATTGCTGGCTGGCTGGCTGATATGTCTTTTAGACAAGGTGGCGAGCTGGCTGGCGTTCTCTACTGCACCGGAGAGACGTTATTTTGTAAGTATCAGTTTATTATTAGACGTAATACGAAGGCGGTAATCACTACCTTGGTATTCAATGACTATTTCCCGGGTGTTTTGCATCAGCGCTTCAGCAGAAACTCGATGCATTTTGCGAGAAGAATTACCCTGATCATTCACGGGATCGTCTATGGAGACTCGTATATTTGTGGAGTTATCAGGTGTCATTCATTTTTAACCGATACTGAAAATCATTCGCAACTATTAGTTCTGCTCTTGATAAGTGTCAAGTTTATTTGCGAATAATTCTTAAAAAGAAACCCCGCAAGTTGGATAAAATCTGCGAGGTTTCGAAATAAAATCAGTTTATGAAGCGTTATCGCTTGAAATTTTCTAGTGAATTGTCACCACCACGTGGCGTTTCGGCAAAAAGTTCAGCCAATTTTTCCATCATAATGCCGCCTAGTTGCTCTGCATCGCTGATGGTGACGGCGCGTTTGTAGTAGCGGGTAACATCATGCCCAATCCCGATGGCCAGAAGCTCAACAGGAGAACGTTTTTCGATGAGCTCAATGGCTTCACGTAAATGGTCTTCCAGATAGCTGCCGCTATTGACGGAAAGGGTGGAATCATCAACAGGGGCACCGTCAGAGATAACCATCAGAATTCGTCTGTGCTCTGTTCTGGCGAGTAAGCGATTATGTGCCCATAACAGTGCCTCACCATCTATATTTTCTTTTAGGATACCTTCGCGCAACATCAAGCCGAGATTTTTCCTGGACCTGCGCATTGGGGCATCAGCTTTTTTATAGATGATGTGCCGAAGGTCGTTTAATCGTCCTGGATTTCCGGGTTTTCCTTGTTCAATCCAGCGCTCTCGAGATTGTCCACCTTTCCACATCTTTGTGGTAAATCCGAGAATTTCAACTTTGACACCGCACCTTTCCAAGGTTCTGGCAAGTATATCGGCGCTCATTGCTGCGATAGTGATTGGGCGCCCACGCATAGAGCCGGAATTGTCTATCAAGAGAGTTACAACCGTGTCTTTGAACTCGGTATCACTTTCCTGCTTGAAGCTAAGAGAATGCATGGGGTTGGTCACAACACGGGTTAAACGAGCTGTATCAAGCAAACCTTCTTCCAGATTGAATTCCCAGTTCCGGGTTTGTTGAGCCATCAGACGTCGTTGCAAGCGGTTTGCCAATTTGGATATTACGCCTTGAAGGTGGGAAAGCTGTTTATCCAATAATTCTCTCAGGCGTGAGAGTTCTTCATCTTCGCAAAGGTCCTGCGCTTCGATAATCTCATCAAACTGAGAGGTAAAAGACTTATACCCGTGGATAGCAGAATAGTTGTGGTTTTGATCAAAATCGGGTTGTTGATCGGGAGAGCCAGCAGAATCCTGGCCTTGCCCGTCCATTTGTTCCCCGTCACTTTCGCCGCCATCATCCGGAGCACCTTCGGCGTCACCCTGGTCACTGCTTTCGGCTTCCATCGGGGCGGATTGTTCCGACGTTTGCTGTTGGTCCTGATCCTCTGACGTATCGTCTAGCTGATCTTGATCATCCTGTTCTTCGGTTTCTGATTCTTCGCTGTCTTCGACATCAAAATCTAGCTGTCCAAGAAGATCCTGCAAGGCGCGGGCAAACTGTGCTTGATCTGTAACATGTTCCCCAAGACTATCCAGTGTCTCGAAAATTTCCTGGCTTAGGTTCGGACGCCAGATTTCAGCAATTTTAGCGGATGTTTTTTCTAACCGTCGCCCTGTCAGAGCTTCGCGGGCCAGGACAGCCATGGCTTCGTTCAGCGGCACATCATCCGATGTAACGGCGTTGCCATACCCCATTTGATCAAGAGTGTCTTCGTGAAGAGCTTCGAGATTTTGGGCAACGCCTTCCATCCGTGACATACCCAGTGCTTCGCACCGGGCCTGTTCAACAGAATCAAAGATAGCGGCAGCCTTACTATCTGAGGGTTTTAATTTTTGATGTGTTTTTGTGTCATGGTAACGCAGACGCAACGACGAGGAATCTGCACGTCCCCGAATGCGCTGGACATCATCTGCGGGTAAATCCTTTACAGGTATGGGCAGCCGAAGTTCATCCCCATTCAAACCACGACCATTTGCAGAGAAAATGACACTTAGTTCGCTTTTCTTCGCCATCGCTTTTACAGTGGATGAAGTCGCGCGTTTAAACTGTTCTAAAGGCGTTTCAGCTTTACTCATACCTGTTACTTACCGTCTTGGTCTTCTGTCGATTTAAGACGAAGATTTTTCACTGCCATCTACTAATTCACGCCCAAAGCATCTTTGGAAGTACTCAGCCACGAGGGGACGTTCCATTTCATCGCACTTGTTCAAAAAGGTAAGGCGGAACGCAAAATCAATGTTATCAAAGATTTTGGCATTTTCAGCCCACGATAGAACAGTACGAGGACTCATAAGAGTAGATATATCACCGTTGATGAAGCCGCTACGGGTGAGATCAGCCAAGGACACCATGTTCGCAATAAGATCGCGATCTTCTTCCGTGTCGTATTCCGGATGTTTGGCCAGAACGATGCGCATTTCATCTTTGTGCGGAAGATAGTTCAATGTGGAGACGATATTCCATCTGTCCATTTGGCCTTGGTTCAACTGTTGTGTCCCGTGGTAAAGGCCTGTGGTATCGCCGAGGCCAACTGTATTCGCAGTTGAAAACAGTCGGAATGATGAATGTGGAGTGATGACACGGTTCTGATCAAGCAGCGTTAGACGTCCTTCGACTTCAAGAATACGCTGAATAACAAACATAACATCAGGACGCCCTGCGTCATATTCATCAAAAACCAAAGCGACAGGGCGTTGTAGCGCCCAAGGCATTAAGCCTTCGCGGAATTCAGTAACCTGCTTGCCTTCTTTCAGGACGATGGCGTCTTTACCTACGAGATCAATACGGCTGATGTGACTATCCAGATTGACACGAATACAAGGCCAGTTCAGGCGGGATGCGACTTGTTCAATGTGGGTTGATTTACCTGTACCGTGATAACCTTGAATCATCACACGACGATTAAAAGCAAAACCTGCAAGCAGTGCGAGGGTTGTATCATGATCAAACTGATAGGTAGGATCTTCTTCAGGAACGTATTCGTTACGTGTACTGAATGCAGGTACCTGCATATCACTGTCTATGCCAAAAGCTTCGCGTGCTGAAACTGTTGTATCTGGGCCGCCCATGATCATTTCGCCATGGCCAATTACTTTAGAGGACATCGTTGCATCCATACTTCTGTTAGGGTGTTATCATTTCTCGGACGTTACACTAGGACGTCAGGTCGGTTTCTTGAAGTGTTTCTTTTATAAAAATGCTATTTTTTAAAAGGCTATAGGCTTGATTGACCTTTTTGAGCCTGTCTTCTGCTCCTTTTGCGCCACCATTGGTGTCTGGATGTAGCTCTTTTGCCAGGGCCAGATAGCGTTTTTTGATCTGTTTCAAGGATTCTATTGTTTCGAGTCCCAATACTCGAAGAGCTTTTCTTTCTTCTTCGGGCATGAACTTTTGTGTCTGGTCTGGTTGTTTGTTGTCGTACCCGGCAAATGATCGCCAGGCTTTACCGAGGTCATCCAATTTTTTTGCGTAATTTTCTTTGCCCGCGCCATTCAATGGCCAGCTTGGTTTGCCCCAGACGGCATCCTGCCGACGCAATCGATCTACGTCGGCGACATCCATATCTTTGCAATAATTCCAGGCAGTGTTGTATTCGCGCACGTGATCAAGACAGAACCAATAGTAGCTGTTTAATTTTACTCTGGATTTTGGCGCTCGATACGTACCTTCATTTGTGCAGCCTTCGGCCTCGCAGCAGTTTTTGATTTCAGCCGGGTCCCAAGGTGTTTGCAATGAAGCATCGTGCATTGATCTTTTCATACCCGAATTATGGTGTTTATTACTTATGGATACAAGTCCCAGCCTAGGAGAATCGCTTCTTGTAAGGGCTTTGTATGCTTACATTTTATTTCTAAATCAGGACATATAGATGAACGTGTTTGATTGATTAGGTTGTCAGTCGTTGCGTGAATTTAATGTGAATTAACGTCATTTTAATGGAAATTTTTTAAATTACATTGAAAACGGGGCATATTGGTCGGTACTATGCTGCCTTTAAAGCGAATATCTATGGATTGTAGGGTGTAGTGCCATGGGGATGACAGAAACAATAGACGCGCGCTTGCGCGAAGGATTATCGCCTTCTCATTTGGCGGTAACAGATGATTCTCATCATCATGTCGGTCACGCTGGGTATCGCGAAGGTGGCGAGAGCCATTTTTCTGTTGAGATCGTTTCTGAAAAATTTATTGGTGTTAATCGGGTTAACAGGCAGCGAATGATTCATGACTTGTTAAAAGCTGAACTCGTTTCCACAATTCATGCTTTGCAAATCAAGGCTAATACTCCTGACGAAATCAAAGCTCTGGGCACAGGTGGTTTCTGAATGGCGAAAGAAGATGATAACGTTTCATTTCTTTCGCAAAGTCGACGGGATCTCCAAAAAGAGATGAAGCGACTTGCGGGAGAAAACGGACTAGTTCTGAAAAACGTTACTGTTCGCGGGCATCGCACGTCACTGCGTCTAGAGCCAATGATGTGGCGCGGTTTGACTGAGATTTGTGAGCGTGAAGGTCTGGCATTGAATGAGGTATGCAATCTTGTTGAAGGCAGACGGGTTCAATCAAGCCTGACGGCTGCAATTAGAGTTTTTACTCTTTCTTATTTCCGTACAGCAGCACAGGAAAAAAGAGGCTGGAAGCCAATCCCTGCATCGCAGTATCCTACCATGCCAAAGAATAAGTAACTGATTTATTAAAGAAATCTGTTACGATCTGCCCGTGTAAAAATCGGGCCATTCCTGTTTGACGATCTCTCCATCAGAACTATAAGCGTGGCAAGTATCGATGATACCTGGGCGTTTCCTAGGTTCGCCTTCGCTCTCTTGGCCTTTGTTCTTCGGGGGTGCGCTCTCTTGGTTTTCTTTGAGTTTCTCTTGATGTTTTATCATTGCGGGATAAAGGGTTTGAAATGTAACAGTGGCCATTGCGCCCAGCATTTCAACGAGATGAGTGCAGCCTTCGGTGCCGCCAACTGCCCGACGAATAGCAGCCCGCCATCCCGGACCAACTTTCAGGCCGATGATCTTTTGAAAGTTCGGTGTGATTGAAGGGCAAACTGAATAGGGACTATCATCAATACATGCCTCTATGTCTTGAACAACGAAGTTTATATCAACGGTCAGGCGTATCCACATATCATGCAGAGCTTCACCTGCTTCAATCGTTCCTCTGAACTGATTGTCAAACGGATATGATTTGACGTCTGTAATGCGACCTTCAATATCCCACTGTCCATCTTCGCGTTCGTACCCTTGAAAGTCGTAACGTCGTTGATGAAGGTTTTTTCGACGGGTTGCCGGGGATAGGGGCATATCTAATCCTTAGCGTATTTCTGTTGGATCATGCAGTGATCTGTTCCGCAAGGGGGGACACACGTATAGATGTGATCTGGTGACGCTTTCTCTCCAAAATTTCGAAACGCATGTCATGAAAGACAAAGGCCTGCCCGACTTTTGGAATCTGCCGTGCCTCGTGTAAAATAAGACCCGCGATCGTTGAGGCTTCGTCATCCGGAAGCCGCCATTCAAATTGGCGGTTCAAATCCCGGATGGTTACCGTGCCGTTGATGATAAATTCATTTTCGGTAACGGTTTGAACGCCTTCGATATCAATGTCGTGTTCATCAGTGATGTCACCAACAATTTCTTCCAGAATATCTTCAAGGGTAACAATTCCCTGCATTTCACCATACTCATCGACAACGATAGCAAAGTGCGCGTGGCGATCACGGAAAGCGTGAAGTTGGGCCAAGAGGCTTGTTGATTCTGGAATAAACCAAGGCGTGCTGGCGATAGAAATCAAGGTTTCCCGATCAAGCTCGCCATCATGTGTACGAATTGCCCGTAAAAGTGCTTTCGCATGTAAAACGCCGACGATGTTGTCGGGCTTGTCCTGCCATAACGGAATTCTGGTGTAAGAGCTGGACAGGACGTCTTCGATGACCTGGGCGGGTGATTGATCAATATCACTGGAATTCACATCCTGCCGATGGGTCATGATTTCATCAACTTCGACATCGTCCAAATCCAAAATCGATTTGAGCATCTCGCGTTCATGACGGACCTCTTCGCCTTCACCTTCGTGGAGATCAATCGCACCCCGCAATTCTTCTTCGGCGAATTCGTTCATTTCGTCTGCGGTGTCAGAGCGTGTAAAAATGGCCAAGATAATTTTGACAATGCTCTCAACGGTGAGGGCAATTGGACCAAATATGAAGACGATTGGACGTAACACAGGCGCTGATGCCAGCGCAGCTTTGTCAGAGTGTCTCAGGGCGTAGGTTTTGGGTAGAACCTCGGCAAAGACAAGGACAAGTGCGGTCATCGTCAGAGTCGCATAGATAACCCCAGTCTCCCCAAATATCTTGAGGAATACTGACGTCGCCAATGCGGAAGCCAAGATGTTGACGAGGTTGTTACCCAGAAGAATAGAGCCAATCAGATGTTCTTTTGCTGACCAAAGCTTGTTTACGATCTGTGCTTTTTTGTCTCCACTTTGCTCAAGCGTATGCATGCGTGGCTTTGAAGACGCCGTCATTGATGTCTCTGCGCCAGAAAAGAAGGCGGAGATTGCGAGTAGTACCACAATGGCACTAATAGCGAGAATTAACTCTGTTTCCATGGCCCTTTCAGGGGTTGTGAATAAGGCGGTACGATCATCTAAGCAATAAAGCGTTTCATAAAGTCAGAAACGACAGCCATATCTACCGCGTTATCCAGATAAGCCTGACCAATACCTTTTGTCATTACAAAGGTCAGGCGTCCGTTACTTACTTTTTTATCTCTGCTCATGTGATCCATCAACCGGGAAACTTCAAGCTTTTTCCCACCTAGTGCGTTAGAGGATACATAATCTGTTGAGACAGGGAGACCAATTTTTTCAAAGTGATCGCGAACTGTTTGTGCGTCCATTTCAGAGCACAAGCCGAGCTCAGCAGATAAATCATGCGCCATCACCATGCCGATAGAGATGGCCTCTCCGTGAAGTAAAGATCCATTGTATCCGGCTTCAGCTTCTAAAGCATGCCCAAAGGTGTGTCCTAAATTTAGAAGGCCGCGTGCCCCAGATTCTTTTTCGTCCTGCGCTACAATTTTTGCCTTAGCCGCACAGGAAATCAACACAGCGTGTGTTCGCGCTGAAATATCTCCTGTAATGACTTTGTGAGCTTTGTCTTCTAACCAGTTAAAGAAATCTGGATCATTGATCAGGCCGTATTTGACAACCTCTGCATAGCCAGCAAGAAGCTCTCTGTTGGGGAGGGTTTCTAGCAAACCTGTATCAGCAAGGACCAGCTTGGGCTGGTGAAAACTACCAACAAGGTTTTTCCCGCGGGCAGTGTTGATCCCCGTTTTGCCGCCGACAGAACTATCAACCTGTGACAACAAGGTTGTTGGGATCTGTATAAAATCTATCCCGCGCATTACGACGGCCGCGGCAAATCCAGCTAAATCCCCTATAACGCCCCCACCAAAAGCAATAAGCGTTGATTTCCTATCAACGTTATGTTCCAGAAGAAAATCAATAACCCTATCTAGCTGTGCAAAACTTTTTGTCTGCTCACCAAAGGGTAAAACTAAGGCATTGCTTTCAATCCCTTCTGATTTAAGGGCTGTTTCCAGTTTTGTAAGGTGGTGTTGGGCCACGTTTTCATCTGTAATGATGAAAGTACGATCTTGTTTGATAAATGGACGAACAAGCGGGCCAGCATTTACTACTAGGTTTTCACCAACCAGTATATCGTAACTACGTTCCCCTAAGTCGAGTGTGAGGCGCTCATACGTTTCTTTATTCATCTACATTTATCTTTATAACGGATGTTTTCACGAGGTTTGTGACCTGCCGCAAAATTCCTCAAGACCTTTGAGGGCATTGCGGGTTGTCAGATCAGCAGAACCTTCTTCTGATTGAGTTGTGATATCTGCTTGTTCATAGACAGGATAACGTGCTTCGATCAGTCCAGACAAAATTTCACGGTGGTTACCGTTCCGCAAAAGAGGGCGATGATTCCGGCGCGATGTTCGTTCGACGAGAATATCCAAGTCTGCTTTTAGCCAGAGGGAAATACCTTTTTCTGTGATGGTGCTTCTGGTTCGTTCGTCCATAAAGGCACCACCCCCCGTGGATAAAATCTGAACAGGTCCCTCCAATAGGCGCTGGATGACCATTCGCTCTCTGTCACGGAAATAGCTTTCTCCATGCTCTTCGAATATTTCAGAAATTGTGCAACCAGCAGCTTTTTCTATTTCGACGTCAGCATCTACGAAAGGTAGCTGTAGGGTGTGTGCCAGCTTCTTTCCTATACATGTTTTTCCTGCGCCCATTAAGCCAACGAGAACAACAGTTTTTGGGGGAGTAAAGTTCCCGTTTGATGACATCGTACCTTTTACCGATTCATATTAATCACTTAACCCTAGCCTATAGAAAGGATTTCCCTGAAACAAAAGGAAAAGAACGCTCTAGGGAAAAGATTTCAGGGCGAAATTGAATCTTTGTGACGTTCGGCGGTGTTTTGGGTAGGGAAGATTATTTTTCGTTTATGTAATGCCCTAGCAATTCGGAAAGTCGATTAAAGGACGCGCCGAACTGTGCTTGTGATTTGTAAGCTGCATTTTCCTCGCCAAGCGCGGCGTGAATAGGCAGGGTTGCAGCCCCCTTTTGAACCATCTGGTCAGCGTGCGGTGATTTGATGACACGGGGAAGGTCCCGGTCGCCTTTTTCACTGATAGAGCGCATAAAGGGTCTAGATACGCGAATAACAGTTTCGAGGAACCAATCCGGGCAGTCTCCTCCGAGGATGATGGTTTCGGGATCGTACAGGTTTTCCAGAGAGTTTATGCCTATTCTGAAATATTCCGCCTGTTGTTCCAGCCAGGATACAACCTTCTGGTCGTTTGGCTGTATGTCCGTAAAAACATCATAGGGATTTCTGGATTTTTTATCTAGCTTTTGCAGGTGGGAAGCCATTGATTCCAATGATATATACCCGTTTAAACATCCAGGATTTCCACAGGCACAGATCGGGCCATTTATATTTACAACAAGGTGACCGATTGATCCTGCACGGGCTGATCTACCGCCATAGATTTTGCCGTCAACCATAAGACCTGCTGATAAATCAGGTCCGATAAAGAGATAGATAAAATTTCTGAAGTTCCGGGCGCTTCCCTGAAGGAACTCGGCCAAAGCTGCCGCTGCTGCGGCGGTTTCAAGAAACGTTGGTATGTCCAGTTCTTTATAGAGAAGTTCCGCAATGTTTTTAGGATCAGCAGTAACATCACTGATCGCGTGGCGATGATTACGATCATCTTTTTCAGCCATAATGATCCCAATACCAAGCACGCGTCTTATATCTGTGTTTGTTTCTCTGAGGACATCAAGGCAAAGAGGCTCAATTAAGCGGATAACGTCTTCATCTGTGGTGTAAGTAGCACTGATTTGCGTTGAATGGATCAAGTTCCCTGACAAATCAATAAGACTGAGTGCAATTTTGTTTAACTCAATTCGAATGCCGACGCTAAAGGCTGCTGCAGAGGATATCTGGAGTATGCGTGACGGTTTCCCTGCGCCGCCCTTTTTATATTTTCCCTCGACTAACATGCTGGCATCAAGAAGCTTTTCGACCAGATTAGAAATTGTCTGGCGGGTCAGGCCTGTGCGCTTGGCAATATCTGCGCGTGAAATTTCATCGTTAGAAAGTATCTCACTTAGAACCAGACGCAGATTGTGGGCTTTTGTTTGTTCTAGGTTGGTCCCTTTGGGGGGCATGGAGCTAAAGGCCTTGTTTGTAAAACAGTTGGATTAATCTACTCGGATAAAGATGAAATGCAAAATTTAATAATTAACATAATGAAATAAATGGTAAAAATTAGATATGTCAAAATAATTGACAAATAAATATTTTTACTTACGATTAAACAAACAAAATAAAAAAACAAATGGGAGTCTTAACGTGCTTGGTGTCAATAAATTTAAGAAATTAACAATGACAACTGCGATTGCTGCTGGATTTGCAATGGCTGCTTCTGCAGTTCAAGCGGGCCCGCTTGAAACGATTGATTTAAATAAATCACCCGAAGGGCCGAATGGAAATGCAGCTCAATCAGTGGATGAGATTTCGATTAGTTCAAGTGAAGCCGCAGCGGTTAAAGGAAAAAAATATAAAGCAGCTCTTGTTTGGCATGCTTCTGGTGATTGGGTGAATGCGGTAACAAAAGGTGCTAAGACAAAGTTTGAAGAGCTGGGCATTGAAGTTGTTGCAACAACAGATGCGCAATTTGATTCCGCTAGGCAAGCAAGCGATGTTGAGAATGTAATGGCTTTGAACCCTGATATCATTCTGACACTGGTTGTCGACCCGGTGAGTGGTGGGGCCGCCTTCAAACCCGCTGTTGATAAAGGGACAGAGCTTGTTTTGCTTTCAAACCCTATAGCAGGTTACAAACCAAATAGTGAGTATACAGGTATTGTAACAGATGACATGTACGGTATGGGTGTTGCCGCAGCTGAAATGATGAGCGATGGGATAGGCGGTGAAGGAAATATTGGTTTTATTTATCATGATGCTAGCTACTTTATAACGAATAATCGTGATAATGCCTTTCGAACAGCTATTCAGGAAAAGCACAACGACATAAAAATTGTCTCTGAAAAGGGATTTACTGAAGAAGGACAGACCTTTGAGCTGGCTTCAGCGATGATTCTTCAGAACCCGGACCTGAAGGGGATTTATGTTGCTTGGGATGTCGCTGCCGAGGGCGTTATTGAAGCTTTGCGCGCACAAGGTCGTCGTGACGTAAAAGTAATTACACACGATCTGGGGCAAAATAATGCGCTAGATATGATAAAGAAGGGGAATATGTATGGCACGGTTGCTGACAGACCCTTTGAGATTGGTCAAGCCATGGCAATGCTTGGTGTTTATGGGCTTTTAGATAAAGAATCACCTGCCTTTTCTGTCGTTGGGTATGATAAGGTGACGAAAGAAAACCTGGCGATTACGTGGGAAAAATCTTTACGTCGGCCTATCCCGGAAAAACTGAGTGAAGCTCTTAAGTAGTAAGGTCGTTATACTCCTGCTTTACGATCATTTATTCTGACTTATCCTCTGGGGAATGGGGGATGGAAACATTGCCCATTCCTCTCTTTTTTGTTTTCGATTTGCTAAGCTTTTGCTTTTTTTTCGGTGAGCACAAAGAGAACTTACGGAATTGACCAAGGTGCTGACATGACTTTACTGTCTGAAACCCGATCTACGGTGTTTCATAGAATCCTTAATCGCGAATATTTTGTTTATTACGCACTGATACTTGTGATTGTTTTTTTTGCTGTCGTTCTTGCTGACACAGCCTTTTTATCCACACCAAATTTTATGAACATCATACGGCAGACGACACCCATTACTGTTATGGCTGTGGGGATGACATTCGCGCTGGCCGTTGGGCATATTGATCTTTCGGTCGGGTCGGTTGTCGCTCTCTCAGCCCTTGTCTGTAGTTTGTTGGTTGATGTGGTGCCATGGCCATTTGCTGTTTTTGCAGGCTTGTGTGCCGGAATGCTGGTGGGCTTGATTAACGGCGTTCTAACGGAATGGCTTAAAGTTTCGTCCTTATTAATCACGCTTGGTTCAATGGGGGTAATTTCGGGTGTTGCTCGTGTGATTACCAATCTGGAATCAATCCCGGTTACCAATGATACCTTCACATTTGTTTTTGGCTCGGGAAGTTTGGGGCCGATATCTGTCATGTTCATTTGGACACTATTGGCGCTTGTGCTGGGATGGGTTTTTCTGTCGAAAACTAGGTTTGGCAGCCATCTGTTGGCAGTCGGCGGAAATCCAACGGCATCACGTGCTTTGGGCATTAATGTTGTTAAGGTGAAAATTACAGCAATGGTCATTGCAGGTGGAGCGGCGGCAATGGCGGGAATGCTTTATGCCGGGCGATTGCATGGGGCTAGGTATAGCCTTGGAGAAGCCGATCTCCTTACTGTTATTGCGGCGGTAGCAATTGGCGGTACAAGTCTTTTTGGCGGGCGTGCATCTGTCGCAGGTGCTGTGGTTGGTTCTTGGCTCATGGGCGTAATTAATAACGGTCTTATTTTGTGGGGCTTCTCTACAAACGAACAGATTATTGCCAGAGGGCTTATTCTGATCGTTGCCGTTGCTATTGGTGTGAAGGAGGACAGAAAATGACTGCTGAATATCATGTGCCGGATATTGCGCTGGAAGTTAGAGAAATTCATAAATCCTTTGGCGGTGTGCAAGCCTTGAAAGGGGTGAGCTTTTCGATCTTGAAAGGTGAAGTAGTTGGTCTTTTGGGGGATAACGGCGCAGGTAAATCGACATTGGTTCGCTGCATATCCGGGGTGCACCCCCAAGATAGCGGAGAGATTATTATAAACGGTCAAGAAGTTGATATAAAATCCCCACAAGATGCTAGAGATCAAGGGATTGAGACCGTATTTCAGGACTTGGCTGTTATTCCAAATTTTGATGTTTCAAAGAATTTGTTTTTAAACCGTGAAATTCTTTCATCCAATCCTGTTCTGAAGTTTTTTGGATGGTTGGATCATAAGGAAATGAACAGGCAAAGTGAAATTGCCCTGAAGCGTCTTAATTCTCGTATTCCGTCTTTCAGTGAAGAAATCAAAAACCTATCTGGTGGACAGCGACAGGCTGTGTCCATTGCCCGAGCCGTGAATTGGGGGGCCGATATTGTTATTATGGATGAACCCACCGCTGCACTGGGGGTCGAGCAGGCGGCGCAGGTGAATAATCTGATTAAGCTGATTAGTTCTCAGGGAATTGCTGTGTTGTTGATTAGTCATAACATTCAGCATGTCATGGAAGTTTGCCACCGTGCGGTTGTTTTGCGTCATGGTCGTGCCGCTGCAAATGTTAGGATCGACGATATAACGCCAGATGATCTCGTCGGGCTTATCACCGGGGCTAAGCGTGCGGCTTAATCCAGTTTTGGTCAAAGCTGTGTGGTGAATGAACCTTTAAAGCAAAATCACGCAAGGTAATTGGCGTCGTCTAATTACCAAAATAGAAGGTAAAAGAACAATGGGTGTACTGGAAAATGCACGTGCGGAAGCGCGTGGGTTAATAGCGAAGCTTACGTTGGAACAAAAGGTCGGTCAGCTTTTTATGTTGGCTTTCGGTGGCAAAGATTTGTCCTATGCAAAAGAGCTTATTCAGCAACGTTTTGTATCCGGGTTCTATATTTCTCAAGATAATGCCGAGACTATATTAGAAGCAAAAAATCTGACGAAAACCCTTCAAGAAGCTGTATGTTCTACAGAACTTGATTTACCCCTGATTCTTGGAGTGGACCAAGAGGGAGCATGGGGTGTTGCTGTTTCAGAGACCACAACAGGGCCGGGAAATCTTGCTTTGGGATCTGCGGATGATACGTCCTTAACACACGATATGTACGGCATATACGCACAAGAAATGATGGCGTGTGGTTATAACGTTATTTTGTCCCCTTGTTCTGATATCAATAGTAATCCTGATAACCCGATTATTGGAACCCGTTCGTTCGGGGAGGATAGAGATAAGGTTTCCCGACATGTGAAAGCCGCTGTTGAAGGGGCTTTGAGCAACCATATTGTTTGTTGTGGGAAACATTTCCCTGGCCATGGGGATACGGGCGAAGACAGTCATCGTTTGTTACCAACGGTCGATAGAAGTATGGCATATTTGTTAGATCAAGACCTTGTTCCTTTCCAGGTTGGTATTGATGCCGGGTTGCCTATGATCATGACGTCCCACATTAATTTTCCGCAGATTGATCCTGATTATCCTGCAACCCTTTCCCGAAAAATTATGCACGATTTGTTGCGGGAAAGAATGGGGTTTGAGGGCGTGATTGTAACCGACAGTATGAATATGTGGGGGATGCGGAAAAATTATGACCCGGCTGAATCCGCAATTCTGGCCCTGAAAGCGGGGTGCGATATTGTCATGCTGTCTGAAGAGCACTACGAGCACGATGCATCTAACTATGTTGCCAAACAAATGGCGACCATTGATGGCGTGATACAGGCTGTTAACAAAGGGGATTTGGCTCTTGATGTCGTTGAAAATGCTCTGGAAAGAATATTTAACTTGAGGCTTCAACTCGCTAGGAATGAAAATCTTCGCAACAAGGATTCTGATGATGTCTTAACAGAGCGTCATCAAGACGTAGCGGACCGTGCGGCAGATAAAGCCATTCGCGTTGTGCGTGATCGGGACGATTTACTGCCGCTTAAGGGGAAGGTGAAGCTGATTGGCCTTAGTGGAGCCGAGGCCCATCAAATGGTCATTAACACACGGGGTATTGGGCCGAATGACCCTCAGGCGGCTTTTGATGTCCTTTGCGAAGAACTCAAAGACTCTTCTGCCGATATTGAGTTTTTATCAGAACCGGACCTTCAGGATTATCTTACTGGTAAAGAACACTTTGATGAGGGGGATATTATCCTTGCTGTAAGCGAGGATTACCCTCTTCCCGGTATGGATTACGATGTTGATTTTCAAAAAGAACGTTTGAACCAGCTGATCCATATAACTAAGGGAAAGATGGTGGTTTGTGCACTCAGAAGCGATTACGAGCTAAGATCTCATCCCGATCTAAGTACTTATGTGGCTGCGTATTCAAGCCGTGCTTGTTCGGCGCGGGCAATGGCTCAGTTTGTGGTTGAATCAATGGGGGAGGGCGGGGGCTAAACTCTCACATCAAATTGAAAGTCATGTGTCTTATTCTGACGCATTTGGTATTTAAATTCAGCCAATATGTATGGTGATTTCTTTCTGGGCCTCTAGGATTATCTATTAAAATAGAGTGTAGAGGGACTTGAGAGATGGACCTGAATCTTCATGGGTATCGTGTGTTGATTACTGCTGGGGGTGCTGGACTTGGCCGAGCTATGGCAGAAGCTTTCTTGTGTGAAGGGGCTGATGTTCATATCTGTGATATTGATCAAGGGGCCTTAGATAGCTTTTGTTTTGAGGGACGTTCCGAGAAAATAGGAACGTTAACAAAAAGCCTTCTTGATGTTACGGATGAGCAAGGCGTTAAAAGTTTGTTTGATGATCTAAAGGTTAATTTCAATGGCTTGGATGTGTTGGTGAATAATGCTGGCACAGCCGGCCAAACAGGCCAACTTGAAAATCTGGATTATGGTGCGTGGCAAAAATGTATTTCTGTGAATATTGATTCGCAATTTCTCTTTTCCCGAGAGGCCATCCCTGTGATGAAAAAGCAAAAAAGTGGGGCAATATTTAATTTATCTTCTACGGGAGGATTATTTGGTTTTCCTTATCGGGCACCTTATGCAGCTGCGAAGTGGGCTGTAGTTGGGATTACCAAAACGATGGCGATGGAACTTGGGCCCTTTGGTATACGGGTTAATGCCGTAGCACCTGGTTCTGTATCCGGGCTACGAATGGATCGGGTGATTGAAGCGTCTGAACAAACCCAAGATGTTTCTGCGGATGTTGTCCGCGAACAGTTCGAAAAACAGACGTCGATGAGAACTTTTGTATCCCCCGAAGATATCGCAAATATGATACTCTTTGCATCTTCAACAAAGGGGAACAAAATATCCGGGCAGATTTTGACAGTAGATGGGCATACAGAGGGTCTGTCTGTTAGCTAAGGTCCAAATAAAAGGCCCTCGTATCTCAACAGGTTGTTTACAGAAGCAAAACCGGGTTTTAGACTGTCCCAATCTCGCCATACTCTGCTGATAGATATATGGTGGTATGAATAATTTATTGACGCAAACAGATAGAGTGAAGCTTACGCTCCATGAAGAAATTCGGCCTTTTTGTCTTTGTTATCCTGATCGGTGCTTTACTCGCAGGAGGAGTTTTCCTTTTGACGTGGGATATTCCCGCGCCTTCTGCAAACGTGGAAAAGGTCATTCCAAATGATCGCCTCACAAACTAAAATGCCATTTAAGTTGTCTAAATCGGCCCTTGCGGGAACGGCGTTGAGGCTTTCCGTCGCGGCACTGTCTATCGGGGTAGGGGCATCAGCGTATGCCCAGACGCAATTAATTCCGCAGCAACCGACACCCAACCCATCGGTAACGGGAGAACCTTTGATCAAGGCTCCTGTTTCGCCTGTTGTAGAGAGCACACCGATTAGTTCTGGTGGAATACAGGTTAATAGCCTTGGTGGTCTGGATTTAGATAGCATCGGAACTCTTAGTCCAGAGCAAGGCGGTCTTGGCTATGATATGTGGCGACAAAGCTCCTTACAGGATGTTTTTTCCCTGATTAAGCAAATGCCTGTCAGCTACAGTTCTGCTGTTGGAAACGATCTTGCTAAGCGGCTTTTACTATCAAGTGCCGGACGGCCATTGGATGATAAGCCCTTGCAGAGTGAACAAAGCCTTTTGTCTCTCCGTTTGGAAAAGCTCGCAGAACTGGGTGCCTATATTGACCTTGATAATCTGTTCCAGCGAATCCCAACACGTTCCGATAACGAGCAACAGGCCCGGTATAGAAGCGATAGCTTGTTGATGACGGGGAAAAACGGAGATGCTTGTCAGGTGATTCAGGGCATGTCCGCGACTGGTAAGGACAGTTACTGGATACGTGGCATGGTTTATTGCCACTTCCTGCAAAAACAAGTTGATCAGGCTCTATTGAGTCTGGACCTTCTAAGAGAGACGGGCGAGGAATCGGATCCTCTTTTTGAAGAACTTGCCCTTGCTGCATCTGGTGCAAATATCAAGTTTTCCGGGAAAAGTGCTGGACGAGTTGAGCCTATTCACTGGGCGTTGGCGACACTTTCAGGCTCACAACTTTCTGAGGAATTGGACAATTTTCTCAACCCAGGTGTCCGGAACGCTTTGATCCATGACGAAGGCTATCCGCTGGAACGACGGGTTTATGCTGCGGAAGCTGCTGTGACTAGTGGTGTTTTGTCATCTGATGAACTTGTTAATCTGTATAGTGGCTATGCCTTTGAACCAGAAGAAATTGATGCTGTTGTCGGTGGTCAAATAAATCGCGAAGGGCCAGCTTTGCGCGCCTTGTTCTTACAAGCTTCCCAGCTACAGGCCGTTCCTGCGGCAAGAGCCGAGATTGTCAAAGCAGCACTGGATCAGGCCGGCAAAGATGGAACCAGTTTCCTGATGTCACGAGTCATCGCAGACCTCGTCTCTGAAATTCCGCATTCTTCTGATTTGACCTGGTTTGCTTTGCCAGCCGGACGAACACTCTATCTGGCGGGACAGCGTGAACGGGCTGATGCTTGGTTGCTTTTGGCGCGTCAATATATGTTGAGCGAAGAGACCGCAGCTGCAAATCTGACGGCCCTTTGGCCCTATGCACGTCTTTCCGGTATGGAAGGCGGCGAAAGATACGGTACTCTAAAGGGATGGGCTTCTGCACAGAGTGGCATTGGCCCCGAAGTTCTGAACCAACAATTGGTGATGTTACGTTCATGTATGCAGGCACTGGGTGAAAACACGCGCCTGAGTTGGGGCGAGCTTGCTTCGTTAGAAATTGCGTCACCTGGTTTGGCTCCATCAGCAGCCCTGCTTTATGCTCTGAAAGACGCACAAAACGGTGGACGTTTGGCCGAGGTTGTTTTGCTTAGCCTTATCATTTTGGGCGAAGAAGGACCAGGTGATACACATAGTCTTGCCCTTGGTGGTGTTGTGGAAGCGCTGTATTCCGTTGGTTTACAAGACGAAGCCCGTTCGTTGGCAATTGAAGCAACTGTTCTTAGTGGTATTTAATTGATGGCTGGTGCCTGATGTCCGCTGCATCCAGAATCTCTATCTTTTTAGAGATGATGTCTGCTGAACGCGGCGCCAGTCAAAATACCTTAGAAGCATACGAGCGAGATCTGGAACGGTTTGACGATTTTTTGTCGAGCACTCGTAAAGATCTTGTCGACGTTGAGGCATCGGATATTCGTACCTATTTGGCTGATTTAACTGCAGAGGGCCTCAGCGCACGAACGCAAGCGCGGCATCTGTCTTCTTTGAAGCAGTTTTATCTGTTTCTTATGGAAGAAGATATAAGGCAAGACAATCCGGTTGCAGAAATTGGTACGCCGCGTATGGCACAGTCTTTACCAAAGTTTCTTTCTGTTGATGATACTGGCGCTCTTCTAAAAGCTGCGCAGGAAAACCGAACAGATGAAGGCTTACGTCTTTGTGCGTTAATTGAATTGTTATATGCAACTGGGATGCGGGTTAGTGAACTCGTATCTTTGAAGGTATCCCAAACACAGCGTGACCCGCGTATTCTGACCGTGATGGGTAAAGGAAATAAAGAGCGGCTTGTACCTCTTAGTCCCCAAGCTCGTGAAGCGCTGGATCGTTACCTTCTTGTGCGTGATAACTTTCTACCCAATCTGGAACGGGATAAGGCCAAAGATACAGGATGGGTTTTTCCTTCCCGAGGGAAAAGTGGCTATTTGACCCGCCATCGTGTCGGGCAGCTCTTAAAAGAGCTAGCCATAAAGAGTGGGATTATGCCGTCGAAGGTTTCTCCTCATGTTTTGCGGCATGCTTTTGCGACCCATTTGTTGGAAAACGGCGCTGATTTGAGATCTGTTCAGAAAATGCTGGGACATTCTGATATTTCGACAACACAGATCTATACGCATGTTTTACAAGAGCGTTTGCAGAAGCTTGTGTTTGAAAAGCACCCCCTGTCCTCAAAAACTTGATCTCTTTTGTTAAATGAAATTATCATAGTTTCAGGAATATCTTCCGACCCTGATGGGCCGCATGGTTCTTGCGCTTACTTGGTCAGGCGCACAAATTCTTTTCCCTCAAATTTTTCCTCAAGGTTGACAGAATTAATTTGTCAGGTCACAGTTTATGTTGCGGTGCACAATAAGAGTTAGCTATTTTCAAAAAGCTGACCGAAACCCAGGGAGTAAAACATGAGCTTTACAATTCCAGAAGAAACCACTTCACGTTTAAATCGTAGCGAACTCGCGGTGCCGGGAAGCAATCCTGTACTGTTTGAAAAAGCGGCAGCATCCAAGGCGGATGTCATTTTCTTGGACTTGGAAGATGCGGTGGCCCCAGATGATAAGGAACTGGCGCGTAAGAATGTTATTGAAGCCATAAATGATATCGACTGGGGAAGTAAAACGTTGTCAGTCCGTGTTAATGGCTTGGATACACCTTATATGTATCGGGATGTCATTGATGTGCTGGAGCAAGCAGGAGACAGGCTGGATCTGTTCATGATTCCCAAGGTGGGAACCGCGTCTGATATTTATGCACTTGATATGTTGTGTACTCAGGTTGAGACAGCAAAACGTCGTAAAAAAACTGTTGGCTTTGAAATGATTATCGAAACGGCTTTGGGTATGCAGAATATCCACGAAATAGCGGCTGCTTCGAAGCGAAATGAGAGCTTGCACTTTGGTGTCGCGGACTATGCAGCATCAACGAAAGCCAGAACCACTGGTATCGGTGGTCCGAACCCAATGTATGGTGTTTTAACAGATGTTGATGGTGATACACCAAGAGATTTCCATTGGGGAGATATGTGGCATTATGCTCTTGCGCGCATGGTTGTTGCTGCACGTGCGAACGGTCTTCGCGCCATTGATGGTCCTTTTGGGGATTTTTCAGATCCAGAAGGGTATCGCGCCCAGGCTAACAGAGCGACAATTTTGGGCTGTGAAGGGAAATGGGCGATCCATCCCAATCAAATTGGTATCGCGAACGAAGTTAACAGCCCATCGGAAGCCGAAGTGAACAAAGCCAATCGTATTCTCGAAGCAATGGATCAGGCGCAACGCGAAGGTAAAGGCGCCGTTTCTCTGGATGGGCGGCTCATAGACATCGCCTCTATTCGTCAGGCCAGTGTGATGGTTGAAAAAGCAGAAGAAATTGCTCTAGCAGACGCTAATTCTGCAAGTTAGTACTCATAACAAAATTTGACTTTGGACAAAGGTCGACTTTTAAAGGGGGCGGCCTTTATTTTTCCGGGTAGTAAGATTTTGTACTAATTGGATTAGGGGCAATAAAGCTAGAACTTGAAATTGTGCGCTTGAAAGGTACTATACACGACTATATTTGTTGACTGATTTTCACGATATGATAGACAACGCCTTATGCAAAATTTCCTAGATTTCGAAAAACCGATTGCTGAGCTTGCTGGTAAGATTGAAGGCCTGCGGCACCTATCTGACAGCAGCAGTGATGTAAACATTGCTGAAGAAGTTTCCAAACTGGAAGCTAAGGCTGATAAGCTGTTGCGCCAAACATACGCAAAGCTGAGCCCTTGGCAAAAAACGCTTGTCGCGCGCCATCCTGATCGTCCGCATTGCAAGGACTATATCGAGGCGCTAATCGAAGATTATACACCCTTGGCCGGGGATCGTGCATTTGCAGAAGATTTCGCCATTTTGGGTGGTTTAGGTCGTTTCCGTGGTCAGTCCGTTGTGGTGATTGGTCAGGAAAAAGGTGCTGACATGCACAGCCGTGTGAAGCACAATTTTGGCATGGCGCGTCCCGAAGGTTATCGTAAAGCACAGCGTTTAATGGACATGGCAGAGCGTTTTGATTTGCCTGTCATTACTTTGGTTGATACGGCAGGTGCCTATCCGGGTGTAGGTGCTGAAGAACGCGGTCAATCCGAAGCGATTGCGCGGAGTATCGAAAAATGCCTTACGATCAAAGTACCCCTTGTTTCTGCTGTTATTGGCGAAGGCGGATCGGGCGGGGCGATTGCCTTAGCCGCAGCCAACACTGTCTTGATGCTAGAACATTCAATTTATTCTGTGATCTCGCCTGAAGGCTGTGCTTCTATTCTTTGGCGTTCTGGTGATCAAGCAAAAGAAGCTGCAGAAGCTCTTCGACTGACGGCTCAAGACCTGAAAATGCTTGGTGTGATCGATGAAATCATCGCAGAGCCAATGGGTGGGGCGCACCGGGCAAAAGAGATCTGTATGACTGCACTAGGTGATAGTATTGAAAAGTATTTGCAAGAGCTATCCCAATTTGGGGGGGCAGAGCTTCGCCAAAAGCGTCGGGACAAGTTCCTAGAGATGGGACAAAAAGGTCTCTGATTTTTGCCACAAGTTATGTGAAAGGCCGCTTTTAGCGGCCTTTTTTGTGCGTGGTAGAAATTCAAAGATAGAGCATTCTCAAGCCGGAGCAATATCAACAAATGTGTCGTTGTAACAGGCTCCTGACATAATATCAGTTCTTGTCTCGGAATTGATCAAGGCATTAACTGTTTGATTTGAACCGCTGGATTTTAACCAAGTCCCCTTAGGTGAGTAGAAAACACCGAGTTTGACCTTTTCGGTGATCTTGGTCAGAAGAATAACTTCTCCCAAAGTATTCCATATTTTCACTTTTGTATTGTCTGAAATACCCTTTGCCAGTGCATCTTGCGGATGGATTTCGAGTTGCTCTATGCCGATTGATTCTTTGTGCCCGCCAAAGGTTGCATTTGTCCGTTTGTTTGATGAAGGGGAGATCAAGGCAAAGGGAAGGTCCTGTGGGACTTCTTCGTAGCGAGGAAGCCCATACCCGAACTGTTGTTCCATATCTTCAGAGTAAAGCTCGATTTTACCAGACTTTGTTGCCGGAAAAACGGTTTGGCACATGATGAGTTCCTGATCATTCTCTGCCAACATAGGCAAAGAACGATCAAGAGGTACTTCACTGGGGCGTATGCCCTTCATTTGTAGGGCTGATGGATCATAAGCTTCATCCATCAATTGGTAATCGTCTGCTTTAAACAGATCATCGTTAAATCCAAACCGGGCGGCCAATCGGCGGAAAATTTCGGTATTGGGGAGGGAATTCCCCACTGTCGGAATAACAGGTTCAGCCCTTTGCAAGTGGGCTTGTCCATAGGCCGCATAGATGTCCGGGAACTCAAAATGACTTGAGGCGGGTAAAATAACATCTGCATAGGCCATGCTGTCGTTCATCTCGACATCGCAGCCAACGATAAAGAGATCTTCCCGGTTGAGCGCGCGGCGCATTCTGTTTTGGTCCGGGTGAGTGCAAACCGGGTTATGGTTATAGATAAAGACGGCCTTGATTGGTGGGGAGAGACTATCGTCGAGAATGTGTTTAGCCACATCGACGATGTTCAGCATTCTTGTTCCTTCTGGCATAAGGTCCGGGCGTCGGAGCTTGGCTGTTGTCGCAGGGAACGCGAGGCCTTGTTTGGCAATGATACCAGCTCCGGACCGTCCCATATTACCAGTGATAGCCTGAAGTGCCATAGCTGCACGAATAGAAGATCCACCGGAATGTCCGCGTTCTGCTCCATTTCCAACCGACATGGAAACATTTTTTGCAGCGGTATAGATGCTCAGGAATTCTTGAATCTGTTCCGGGGGGATTTCGCAAATCTTTGCGGCATCTTGCAAAGAGTATTTCTGGGCGGCGTTCAGGTATTCTTCGATGCCATATATCCAACGGTCAATAAATTCTGTATCGAGCGCGGAACGCTTTTCTAACTCAGTAGCCAGTGCCAAAAAGAGAACAATATCTGTACCGGGTTTAATCTGAATATAGAGATCAGCTTGATCAGCAATCTTTACCCTTTTGGGATCAATGACGATCAATTTTGCACCATTCTTTTTAGCCGTTTTGATTGTCCGCGCTAAATGAAGATTTGAAACCGTTACGTTATTGCTCGCCACAACAATCAGGTCAGATTTAACGGCCTGTTCTGGTTCCATACCGGGGGTGTTCCCGAACAGGCTGGTGTAGGCGGTTCCCCGCACAGCCCCACAGAGGGGACCTCTGTCGAGTTGGGTTGCGCCTAATTTATAAAAAAAACGAAAGTCAATTGATCCGCCAGCTAATTGCCCATGAGGGCCAGCGTAGTTAAAGGGAAGCACGGATTGAGGCCCATGTTTTTCAATGGTAGAAGTCAAACCGTCATATATACGATCAAGGGCTTCTTCCCAGCTGATGGTTTTATATTTCAATGACCCTCTGGGGCCTGTTCGTAAGAGAGGCTGCGTTAAGCGGCGCTCGCCATGAATGAAATCAGGGTAGTAATTTGATACTTTCTTGCATATGGCACCGGCGGTATAGGGATTGGCATTTGAACCGCGTACCTGAATGATATGCTTGCCGTCTGTGACAACAGACAGGCTACAGGTATCCGGGCAGTCTAGGGGACAAACACTAGGTTTGGTCTGCAGGTCTGTTGCAGTGGATGTTGTATCCAAGGACATTTTCTTTGGCTCCATACGCGTAAATAGCGCTTTGTATTATCTTTCCTGATGTAATCTTTTTGTTGATGATTACGTTTCGTAGCATAGGGCCAATTTGGGGTTCCTGTAGGTCCATTTATTAGAATGGTGTGGTGCCGATTTTGTGTGATTTAGCTGTGTAATACGTCATTGAGTGTGGTCGCTAGAAGCCCAGTCAGATCCGGGCGTTGCCCACGATGTTTTTCAACAAGTGAGACTGTTCGTGTTGCACTCGGTTTACCAAAGGGACGAACCAGCAGGTTTGTTCTGTCTTCTAGGCTGTTTTCGGGCACAATTGCAGCACCTAGGCCTTTGGCGACCATACGTTGGATTGCTTCGAGAGAATCAAGTTCCATGGCTTCTCTCAAATTTGCACCTCTGTTTTTAAGGCTTTGTTCAATAACGCGACCGACGCCTGTCAGGTGATTGAAGCGTACAAAGGGGAGCTGGCTTAATAGCGCGATATCACCATCTTTTTTTCTAGAGATTTTTTCGTTTCCACTATTTTTCTGGGCTATGACAACAAGGCGTTCTTCCCTGAGTTTTGTTATCTTCAGTGCTTCGTCTAGACGCTGGGCTTCTGTGATGATGATACAATCCAATTTTCCTTGTATCAGTTCTCGGGTTAGCTCTGTGCTTAACCCGCTTTCTAGTCGCACATTTAAACGTGGATGTCCCTGACCAAGCCGAGCAAGAACCTCTGGCAAGAAGGATGATGTTGCGCTGGGAATGGCACCCAAGCGTAAGAGGCCGGATAGATCTCCCGCTTTTGATCCTGCTTCGGATAGAGAATCATACAGATTGATAATCTCTTGCGCTTTCCCTAGTAACCGAATGCCGGTCGGGTTTAGGTCAGGTGGGCGACGGGTCCTGTCAAAAAGCTCAGTCTGCAGTTCATCCTCTAGCGATTTGATCTGCATGCTGATCGCTGAATGGGTTAAACCCAGCTTTTCTGCCGCAGCTTGAAAGCTACCAGTTTCAGCAATCTCTATTAAAGTACGAAGTTGGCGAATACCCATAAAATAACATCAAAATAATTGAAGTAAGAAGTTATTTTAATTCGTTTGATTTGAAGAAAGCAAGCGCGAGATAATAACGTCAATAAAGAACCCATGCCTTTTGCCACGAGAGCCCGGATGGAGAGACCAAATGCTTGCTGATCTTGATCGACTAGATGCTTCTGATAAAACAGAGAAATCTCGCCTGTTCACTATTGAAGACATCCGACGGCGTGCAAGAAGCCTTGCGCAGGACGTTTTTGCGCCTCGGGCCGCGTCAATTGATTCTGCAGAGATGTATCCTTGGGAAAACTGTTTTGCTTTGCGGGATGCTGGTTTCATGGGCATGACACTCCCTAAGGCTTACGGGGGCGCCGGGGCCGGATATCGGGAAGCTGTTGTCCTAGTCGAAGAAGTTGCCAAAGTGTGTGGTGTTACCGGACGCATCGCTGTTGAAGCCAACATGGGGGCTATTGGAGCTATCATGGCCTATGGTTCGGAAAAGCAAAAGAAGCTCGCGGCTGAATTAGTTCTTGATGGTGATAAGCCTGCGATTTGTATTACCGAGCCAGAAAGCGGTTCTGCGGCCACGGAAATGACAACCCGTGCTGATAAGGTCGGGAATGGTTATGTCTTGAACGGAATAAAACACTGGATTACTGGTGGGGGTGTTTCACGATTACATCTTATCTTTGCACGGGTTTATGAAAATGATGAGCCACAGGGAATAGCTGGTTTTCTTGTCGTCCGGGGGGAACCCGGTGCTGAAGGGCTATCCATTGGACGGCGTGAACCAACAATGGGATTGCGGGGAATTCCAGAAACCGAAGTTCATTTGAAAGACTTACACGTTCCATCTGGCATGATGCTACAGCCTCCTTCTGGTCTTCGAAAGGGTTTTGGTGATTTGATGACGGCTTATAACGGGCAACGTGTGGGGGCTGCGGCTGTGGCACTTGGGATTGCAGTTGGGGCCTATGAACAGGCAGAAAAATTCATCCAAAAGCGAGAACAATTTGGTCGCCCGATCTGCGAGTTTCAGGGGTTACAGTGGATGCTTGCCGATATGTCCGTACAAATTAGCGCAGCACGGGCTTTAATCAATGAAGCTGTCTCTGGGGAAGGGTTCCCCGATAAAATGAAGGCTGCACAGGCAAAGCTCTTTACATCTGAGATGGCTGTCACCGTGACCAATAACGCACTGCAAATGCATGGAGCTGCGGGTTATTCAAGACGCAACCCGGTTGAGCGTATGGTTCGTGATGCACGTATGTTTACCATTGGCGGTGGTACCGCACAGGTTCTCAGAAATGTGATCGCTTCTGATTTGCTAAAACGCAAGTTTCCCCAGACAAGAGATGGTTATCTGGCGCGTACCGCTGATAAATCTTCCATGGAAGATCTGCGATCTGTTGTTGACCGTAGTCCCGAGTGCTAAAATACTGGGTGATAAGGTACTGCTAAACAACTGATTTTAGGTAACTCGCTTTTTGAAGTGGGTAGCTAGTGTTGTGTGTAATTGACTAATTTGAAAGAAGCCGAGATGAGCTTGACCAGCGCTGATATTCTTGCCCAACGTCTTTTTGATGCAGGATGCCGCCATGCATTCGGTATTCCGGGCGGTGAGGTTCTAAGTGTGATGCATGCACTTGATCGGGCCGGGCTCGAGATTGTATTGACCAAGCATGAAAATGGTGCGGGCTTTATGGCCGAAGGTACTTACCACCGCACGGGCGCACCGGGGGTTCTTTTTGCGACGCTGGGGCCGGGCATGGCAAATGCTTTTAACGTCATAGCTAACGCGCATCAGGATCGAGTGCCGTTGATCTTTCTGACAGGTAGGGTCGATGACTATGATATGGCCAGTTATACGCATCAGGTTTTTGATCATTGCAAGGCGCTAGAACCCGTGGTGAAGGGCAGCTTTACACTTATTGATGGTGCTGTTGATCGTGTCATTGATAAGGCCATGTCTTTGGCTCAATCAGGTCGTCCGGGGCCTGTACATATTGATGTGCCGATTTCTTTGGCAGCAAAGCTTCAGGATGCTACACCGAAGCTATGGCAACCAAAGTATTTGCCAACAGCCCCAGCCGAGAGCGCTGACTTTGCCGACCTGAGAGAACGCTTGTCCAAGGCAGAAAGACCTTTGGCTGTTTTGGGGTTGGAGATCCTAAGTGAGTGCTGTGAGATAGAAGTAAAAGACTTTCTTCTCAAGCATGGTATTCCGTCCGTTGCGACCTATAAGGCGAAAGGCGTTGTCCCCGATGATCACTCGCTTTCTCTCGGTGGCGCAGGGCTTTCCCCTAAAGCGGATAAAACGGTTCTGCCGCTGATCGAGAAAAGTGACTGTATTTTGCTGATCGGCTACGACCCTATCGAGATGCGACATGGCTGGCAGGATGTTTGGCAACCAGAAAAACAGTTTGTCGCGGAGTTTACGCTTGAGCCAAATTTGCACGGTATGCATCGGGCTAGCTGTACTTTTGTTGGTTCTTTAGTGCCTGCGCTACAGGTGTTGGACCAAGGATTAGAGCTTGGAGCTGTTTGGCGTAACGGCGACTTTGCAAAGGCAAAAGAAGAGATCTGCGCTGCATTCCCTAGGGATGAAGAATGGGGGCCATCTGCGATTGTTGATGAAGTGCGTAAGGCTTTGCCTGATCATGGGCTTGCATCTGTGGATTCCGGGGCACATAGAATTTTGCAAAGTCAGCAATGGGTCTGTCGCGAGCCGCATACGCTTATTCAATCCAGTGGTTTGTGCACGATGGGCTGTGCTTTGCCTTTGGCAATGGGGGCTAAAGTCGCGTCACCAGATTTACCCGTCGTAGCCTTTACGGGTGATGCAGGACTCGAGATGATCCTTGGTGAGTTATCAACGCTCAGGGATTTGAAGCTCCCAGTTGTTGTTGTTGTCTTTGTGGATGCATCGCTTGCGTTGATAGAATTGAAGCAACGCGGAAGCGGCCGGGAAAACCTTGCCGTTGATTTTGGTGGAACTGATTTCGCAGCCTTGGCTGATGCCATGGGGGGAATTGGTATTAATGCTCGAAACCGTAAAGAGTTACAAACTGCACTGAGTTCAGCATTTGACGGCGACAAATTCACATTGATCGCGGCTCATATTGAACGTGAGTCTTACGACGGGAAGTTCTGATCTTCTGATCCAGCCTAGGGTCAGGCCTTTAGATGTTAGGTACCCATCGAAAATAATAAAGGCGGCCATAGAGCCGCCTTTATTGTGTAAAAAATTCGGAAAATCTACTAACTGATTTTAGCTAAGCTTTCCGTGGCAATGTTTATATTTTTTGCCTGATCCACAAGGGCAGGGAGCATTACGGCTGGTTTTACCCCAAGTTGACGGATCGTTTTGATCAAACTCTTTTACTTGTACGGTTGTTGCGCCAGCTTGTTGTACTGCTGGGTCTTGCCGAGACTCGTGCATTTCTTGTTCTTGGCGCGGAACAGTTGCATCTTCAGGGGTCTGTAGTTCGAAACGATGCATAAGCATTGTGAGCTCGTCACGTACGGAATCGAGCATGCTCTCGAACATTTCAAAAGCTTCACGCTTATATTCATCCAGCGGATTTTTTTGTCCGTATGCACGAAGACCAACAGCTTGTTTCAGATGATCAAGTGACAGCAGATGCTCTTTCCACTGCTTGTCGAGAACCATAAGCAGCAATTGTTTTTCCAGAGAACGCATAACCTCTGGGCCATAGTTCGCAGTCTTGGCGGCCATTTTCTCGTTACTGGCTTGAAGAATACGATCCAGAATTTCCTGATCGGCAATGCCTTCTTCTTCGGCCCAGTCTTTAACGGGCAGATCCATGGCAACAAGGCGTACGCACTCTTCGTGCAGGCTGTCCAATTCCCATTGTTCTGAATAGGCATTGGCAGGGATTGTACGTGTTACGAGGTCTTCAAGAACTTCATGGCGCATGGAAGCCACAGTGTCTTTGACTTCTTCTGCAGACATCACTTCTTTGCGTTGTTCGTAAATAACCTTACGCTGGTCATTCATCACATCATCAAACTTGAGGATGTTTTTACGAATTTCAAAGTTTCTGGCTTCGACTTTTTTCTGCGCTTTTTCCAGTGCTTTATTCACCCATGGATGAATAATAGCTTCACCGTCTTCGAGGCCAAGCTTCTGGAGCATTGAATCCATGCGCTCAGATCCAAAAATACGCATCAGATCATCTTCGAGGCTAAGGAAGAATTTTGATGCACCAGGGTCAGACTGACGGCCTGAACGTCCACGAAGCTGATTGTCGATACGACGGCTTTCATGACGCTCACTACCAATCATAAACAGGCCACCAGCCTTGTTCACAATTTCTTTGTTGGCAGCTACTTCAGCAGAAATTTCTGCCGCTTTCGCTTGCTTTTGCGCATCATCAGAAATGCCGAGGGTTTCATGCTCTATACGCATTTCCTCGTTACCGCCGAGCTTAATGTCTGTTCCGCGACCCGCCATGTTTGTGGCAATTGTTACTGCGCCGGGTGAACCCGCCTGGGCAACAATCATCGCTTCTTGCTCGTGATAACGGGCGTTTAGAACCTTGTGCTCAATCTTCTCTTTCTTGAGAAGGGCGGCAAGATATTCTGATTTTTCAATTGTTACCGTACCAACAAGAACTGGCTGCTGACGTTCATGACATTCTTTGATCTGCTTGATAATCGCGGCGTCACGTTCTTGTCCTGTACGATAGACTTCGTCATCGTGGTCAATACGAATACAAGGCAAGTTGGTCGTCATGGAAATAACGTCTAGCCCATAGATCGCCGAAAATTCTTCGGCTTCGGTCATTGCTGTACCCGTCATCCCTGCCAACTTCGGATAAAGTCGGAAGTAGTTTTGGAAGGTGATCGATGCTAACGTCTGATTTTCGTTTTGGATTTCAGCATTCTCTTTCGCCTCAAGTGCCTGATGAAGGCCTTCTGAGAAGCGACGCCCTTCCATCATGCGGCCCGTGAATTCGTCAATGATAACGACTTTATTGTCTTTGACGATGTAGTCCTTATCGCGCTGGAATAGCTTGTGCGCTTTGAGGGCCTGATTGATGTGATGAAGTGTGCTGACGTTCTCTATTTCATAGAGCGAGCCCTGCATAACCCCATCATCCATGAGTTTTTTCTCTATGAAGTCAACGCCTTCGTCAGTCAAAGTTACTGAGCGCGTTTTTTCATCAAGTTCGTAATGCTCTTCGGTTAAGAAGGGAACATACTTGTTTATGGTAATATAGCTCTCTGATGAGTTTTCTGCAGGACCAGAGATAATAAGCGGGGTCCTAGCTTCATCAATGAGGATCGAATCTACTTCATCGACAATCGCATAGTTAAATTCTCTTTGAACCATCTGGTCGATTTCGAACTTCATATTGTCGCGAAGATAATCAAACCCGAGTTCATTGTTTGTGGCATAGGTAATGTCACAAGTATAGGCAAAAGCTCGTTCTTCTTCGCCTTGACCAGGGAATACACAACCAACAGTCAGGCCTAAGAAACGATAAATCTGCCCCATCCATTCGGCATCACGCTTGGCGAGGTAATCGTTGACGGTAACGACGTGAACACCCTTGCCTTCAATTGCGTTGAGATAAACAGGCAAGGTTGCAACAAGTGTTTTACCTTCACCTGTTGCCATCTCACTGATCATGCCACGATGAAGGACAATGCCGCCCATCATTTGAACGTCAAAGTGTCTCAAACCAAGAGTTCTGCGGGATGCTTCACGAACGGTCGCAAAAGCTTCCGGAAGAATATCGTCGAGTGTTTCCCCTTGCTTCAGGCGGTTACGTAATTTCTCTGTTTGTCCTTTGAGATCATCGTCAGATAGCTTTTCCAGCTCTGATTCAAAGCTATTGATAGAGAGGACAATAGAGTTAAGGCCTTTAAGGTAACGGTCATTGGCAGAGCCAAACATCCGCTTCACAAGCGCGCCGAGCATAGAGTACCCCTTGCGTGAAAACGCAGTTCAAGATTTGGTTATAAAAAGTCACTGTGAGACATAGGGCGCAGGTTGGCGGATGTCAATGTGAAGCTGGATTCAGTAGGTATAAAATAACGAACGGAGTCTGCCTTGATTGCTTGATTTTATTGAATGTGTTTATTTCCGTGATACTTGCTTTAGGTTGCAGTGACTTTGTTGTAGTAAGGATAAACTTTTTATTTCTTCTGAGCTGGAGCCAGAGTTTAAATGAATTTTCGTAAAGTTATTGTCCTTTCCACCGTGTTGATGATTGTTAGTTTCGCGCAAGACAGTAATGCACAGCAAAGCTCTGATGACGAATGGAAAAAAGAACAGCGCGAAAGTGGTGGTAAACTTTTGAAGTTTCTTTTTGGTGATAGTGATGACGAAGAAACATCGCCAGAGGAAGAAAAAGTTACAGAAGAAGAGACGGACACTATTTCTGATCCTGCACCTGAGGAAAATACAAACACTGTTGATGACAGTGTTATCGAGACAAAGACAACAGAACCTGTTGTTGTGGAGTCTGTGCTCGATACCCCTGAGACGGTAACCCCAGAGGTCGAAGTTGTCCCCGGAGAGGAAAGAGAAGGGCTGGCTCCACCGCCCGGATTTACAGAAGAAGTCGAGAAGAGGTCAGAAGATACTTCTGGAAATGGTATCGTCGTAGAAGATCTGTCAACCGCACCAATTTCTAAAAATACAAATTCAGAAAAAGTTGAGGATCTGGAAAGTACCCAGATCGCACCGACCGCATCCCCTAAAGCCGCCCCGAGCAAAACGGAAAGTGAATTGGATCGCCTCGATCGGGAAAATCCTGTCGTAGCTGTTGTCGAAGGCGATGAGATTTATTGGCAGGACATAACGCAAGCGGCTAAAAAATTGCCCGAGCAATATCAAGGGCAGTTGGAAACAATGTTTCCTATACTTCTGGATCGTGCCATTGACCTGAAGCTTTTGGCGCACGCTGGTGCCGATGCGGATATGGATGAAAAGGAAGATGTAAAAAGGAAGCTGGCCATTGCAGAGGAAAAAATTATCCGCGATGCCTATCTAGAAGAGCAGCTAGGAGAAATGATCACTGAGAGTATGCTTAAGGACAGGTATTTTTCTTTGCTGAGAGAGAATATTGTCAATGCAGAAATCCGGGCGCGTCATATTCTGGTTGAAACACGTAATGAAGCGCTCGCTTTGGTTATCGCTTTGGATAATGGTGCGGAATTTCATCTGTTGGCAAAAAAATTCTCCAAAGGCCCTTCGGCTGATAAAGGTGGTGATTTGGGGTGGTTCAAGCAAAAGGATATGGATCCAAACTTTGCATCGGCTGCTTTTTCTCTGGCACCGGGAACCTACACAAAAGCACCAGTAGCCACTGAATTTGGCTGGCATGTTATTCAGTTGGAAGATAAGCGGGATGTAAAACAGCCAACCTTTGAATCTATGAGGTCTGAAATTAGAGACCAAATTAGTCGCGAGTTGGTTGCACGGATGGTGCGGGATTTAAGACAAGATGCGGATATATCCGTTTTCCCTCGCTAACTAATTAAAAATGAACATATTGCCTTTCTCTTGACACAGTCATGGGATTTGGTGCTGATCGATTAAAAGAGAATGGTCAAAAAGCCATAATTCTCTAAATGATATAAATAAGGAGTTATCTTTAGATGTCTGCGAAACAGATTATTTTTCCTCTTGTCGGTATCGTTGCCCTTGCTGGTGCAGCGTATGCTGGTTATTCCTATGGAATAAAAGGGGGAACGCTACCTTTCCTTGGTGGTGATCAGGCTGCTGAGGTCGTATCAGATGCTCCTGCTGCGGATGATCCGATTATGGCCAAAGTCGGTGATATTGAAATTCGCCGTTCAGAGGTCGTGAAGTTTGCAGAAAGCATTCCAAATATTCCTCAGGAACAGATCGAGCTTATTTTACCAGAACTCGTTGGCCAGGTCGTTGACCTTAAATTGATTACAAAAGAAGCTACGACGAGTGGTTTGGGCAATGATCCCGAAGTTCAAAAACGTGTGAGTGAAGTTAAAGAGAGAATTCTTGTCGAAATCTTCTTGAACAGAGCTCTTGAAAAAGAAGTTACTGATGAAGCTGTTGAAAAAGCCTATCAGGATTATTTGACGGAGAATCCACCGGTTCGAGAAGTGTCTGCCCGCCATATTCTTGTCGAAAAAGAAGAAACTGGAAAAGACTTGATCAAACAGTTGGACGAAGGTGCTGATTTTGCGGCTTTGGCCAAAGAACATTCTACTGGCCCAAGTGGTCCTGGTGGCGGTGATCTTGGTTTCTTTCAGGCTGAGCAGATGGTTAAACCTTTCTCTGATGCTGCTTTTGGTATGAAAGTTGGGGAACATTCTGCTGCCCCGGTACAGACCCGGTTTGGTTGGCATGTCATTAAGGTTGATGCCGAGCGCGATTCTGAACAACCCAAAAAAGAGCAGCTTGATGGCCAGCTCCGTTCTGAACTTTCAAGAAGTGCATATGAAGGTATTGTCGAGAACCTCAAAAATGGGGTAGAGATTGAAATAATTGGTGCTAAGGCTGAAGAAGCCACGCCGGTAGAAGGTGAAGAAAAGCCAGAAGGCGAAGAACAACCTGCCAGCGAATAATGAAAAAAGCCCGGTTTTACCGGGCTTTTTAATGGCTGTTGGAATCTGGCTGTGAATAGGTAGGATTTGTTTTATGGAATTGCAAAAATCTCCACTCGCCCCCGTGGGGTTTCCAGAAATGCCAGAAATAAGTGGCGTGTCACTCTCAACAAAAGCTTGTGGCGTGAAGTATAAAGGTCGTGCCGATGTTCTTTTGATGAGCTTTGACAAAGGAACAACAATTGGCGGAGTTTTAACCCGTTCGCTTACCTGTTCAGCGCCAGTTGAATGCTGCCGCGATCATTTGAAATTTGGCGAGGCCAGAGCGATTGTCGTGAACTCTGGTAATGCAAACGCTTTTACGGGGCGCTTGGGTAAAGCATCTGTTCGGCGAACGGTCGAGGCAACTGCCAGAGAGCTGGATTGTCCTGAAAATGCTGTTTTTGTAGCTTCGACCGGTGTGATTGGTGAGCCACTGCCCGATGAAAAAATAACATCAGCCCTGGGTGATTTGAAAACGGATCTATGTCCCGATAGCTGGCAAGACGCCGCCGAAGCCATTATGACGACAGACACTTTTGCCAAGGGAGCCACAATCACAACTCAGATTGATGGGAAAACGGTCACAATTAATGGTATTGCCAAAGGATCAGGAATGATTGCTCCTGATATGGCGACAATGCTTAGTTTTGTCGCAACAGATGCAGCTCTGTCCCCGGCGATGATCCAGAATTTAATCTCAAGCGGTGCGGACTTGTCCTTTAACTCAATCACGGTTGATAGTGATACCTCTACCAGCGATACGGTACTTCTTTGTGCGACAGGAAAAGCTGGAAACACGATCTATAATGATATTAATGCGCCAGAGCTTACTGACTTTATTCGAGCTTTAAATACAGTACTGATAGATTTAGCGCATCAAGTTGTTCGGGATGGTGAGGGAGCAAGCAAGTTTGTCGCTATTGAGGTGACCGGTGCTGAAACGGACCAAGCTGCCCGTCGTGTAGGTTTAGCCATCGCAAATTCGCCTTTGGTCAAGACAGCAGTTGCCGGAGAAGACGCCAACTGGGGCCGGGTTGTTATGGCTGTTGGTAAGTCTGGTGAGCGGGCTGATCGTGATAAACTCTCTATAGCCATGGGCGGGGTTACGATTGCCAAAGATGGTCAACGGGTAGATGGCTTTGATGAGGCTCCTGTTGCCAAACACATGAAGGGCCAGGAAATTTCTATCGCTGTTGATGTTGGTATTGCCGATGGGCAGGCAACTGTCTGGACCTGTGATTTGACGCATGGCTACATAGAAATCAATGCCGATTATCGCAGTTAGTAGTGCCTTAATGATACGATAGAAATTCCAGGATAAAATTTATGGATTCTTCTGAAAACGAGCAGGGGTGTTGGGCCGCTGAAAAGCGGGACCAAGCGGCGAAACCTATTGTTCTGGTCGCGGCTGCTGCGTTGGTTGATAGTGATGGACGTGTACTGCTTGCGCAGCGTCCTGAAGGTAAATCGATGGCCGGTTTATGGGAATTCCCTGGGGGGAAAGTTGATCCCGGCGAAACCCCGGAACAAGCACTTGCACGTGAGCTTAAGGAAGAGTTAGGCATTGATACACGTTCATCCTGTCTTGCGCCTATCGCCTTTGCATCGCATAGTTACAACGATTTTCATTTGTTGATGCCATTGTTTGTATGTCGTATCTGGGAAGGGAATATTACCGCCCTCGAAGGGCAGGAATTTACATGGGTCCGACCCGTTCGATTACGGGATTATCCAATGCCACCAGCTGATGAGCCATTGGTGGCATTGTTACGGGATTTACTATAAGCTTTGGTGCCGTAGTTCCAATGACGAGTCTTACTAATTGGTTAATAAGTCTGACTTTTGGAGCGCGAGGGGAATAACAGGCTTTTTATTGTGGGGTGTGTCCAAGTGTAAAACACGGGCGCAATTGGGGTTGATGTCAACATTAGTAAACCGAAATATAACGCTGAAGGGGCGGAGAACCTCTTTGCGTTTGGAACCGGATATGTGGGAAGCGCTTTTTGAAATTTGCGTGCGCGAGAATTGTCCGATCGGTGAACTGTGTACACAGATTGATGAATCCAAAGAGGACTCTTCACTAACTGCAGCAATCCGTGTTTATATCTTGATATACTTTCGGAATGCAGCTGCTTCTGAGCGGCCTGTGAAACCGCAAGGGGTTGTGGGTAAAGCTATTTAATAGAAGAGAATTTTTTAATTAATCTTGGTTTCTTCCGTATCCAGAAAGTCTGAAAGACGTTCTGTTGCACTCCCGGGTCTTAACGGTTGTTGCTGGGACGTGTGTGGTGCCCAACCAGCAAGGTAAACGACATCAAAAGTAGTATTAATTCGCCCTTCTGAATCAGAAAATTTTTCCTGATAAAGTTGAGCTGCTTTTAAGAGTGTTTCCCTGCGGGTGAAGGATTTCCTTCTGTTATGAATAGCATTCGTTTCGCCCATACCTCTGAGTTCTTTCATTAAATCAAACGCGTTGGCATAGCTGACTTCAATGCGATCAAAATCTGAAACAGGTAAAGCAAACCCCGCTCTCTGGAGGAGAGCACCTGCATCTTTGACATCAATAAGCGGTGATACCCTAGGACTTACCCCACCTTCTACTTCCATTTCAGCTTCCATAAGGCATGTGCGTAGCTCTTTTAGGGTTTCACCCCCAATCATAGAAGCAATGAATAAGCCATCAGCTTTCAGGCATTGATGTGCTTGTAAAAGAATACCAGGTAAGTCGTTAACCCAATGAAGACAAAGGTTGCTGATAATCAGATCATAGGTGTGTGGGGCCCGAGGTAATATTTCTGTTGATATTTCGATCTCTTTTGATCCCAGAAGGGCACTTTCCGAAGGCAAGGAAGGCTCTTCTGATCGGAATCTAGCAGATGTGAAGTCTTGTATCCCGCCTCTGGAGCCAAGAGTTTCCTTTAGAATCGTATGGTTTGACCCCAGATCTAATGCTTTGGGGAAGTCGCGGGCGATATCCATGAGCCTGTCTCCCAACCGATCAGCGATTTCTCGGAAAAGGAAGTCATGGGCGTCAATTTCCTTTTGGGAGCGTCTATAGTGCTGGTTTACAGATTTACGATCGAAAATATAGATATCAGTCATGCTGGAACCCAATAAACGCGAGATAATTTTCTGGTTATAGCAGATTGCTTCTTGATGACCAGATCAATTAGCATGGCAATATGCGTATGATGAAAGAATTGGTACCAGATCTTTTTACCAAGGGCGTAAATTACCTGTTCCCGCCTGTTTGCGGGAACTGTGATGAGGCCATTTGGGATAATACGGGGATCTGCTCGGCATGCTGGAAGGATTTGACGTTTATTTCCGATGCGTGCTGTAGGTCCTGTGGTTACCCCTTTGAGCTATCTTCTGGGGATGGCTTGCTTTGTGGTGGATGTCTTCAGATGCCCAAAAGTTTTGATCAATGCAGAGCGGCTTTGGTTTATGATGAACATAGTAAGGATATGATTATCGGCTTTAAACATGCCGATAAAACGCATTTGGTTGCTCTTTTTACACAGTGGCTGTCATCTTGTGGAAAAGGCATATTAGATAAAGCTGATTTCGTTGTACCTGTACCGTTACATCGAAGACGCTTATTGAGGCGAAGATATAATCAATCTGCACTATTGGCACAGCGTGTAGCGCGTGTTCATCGTAAAAGATATGTGCCGAATTTACTTAGCCGAACAAAAAACACATCTTCCCAAGGACAGTTTTCCATGTCAGGGCGGTGGCGTAATGTACGCAATGCGTTTGAATTAAACCACAAGTACCAAGATGAAGTTCGCGGTAAACATGTTGTTTTGATTGATGATGTCTTTACCACGGGTGCAACATTAGATGCATGTGCTCGGGTGCTTAAAACAAGTGGTGCAGCCTTTGTTAGCGGGATAGTTTTAGCCCGAGTAACAAAAGAGTGATAGAGCTATGGGCATAAAATTTTATTGCCAGATACTGTAATTTATTAGTAAGTGCCTTACATAAAGTTACTCGCAGGTTCTGTGATCAAGTACCTGTTTGTGTAACCACAGCGAAATTAGGAATGTTGTCTATGGCTGAAGTTGTTGTTTATTCCAGTATGCTTTGCCCTTATTGCATCCGTGCAAAAAAACTGCTGAAAAGCAAAGGCGTTGCTTTTAACGAGATTGACGTAATGATGGAACCACGTCGTAAACCAGAAATGGTTGAGAAGGCTGGCGGGCGTACATCTGTGCCACAAATTTTCATTAATGGTGAGCATATTGGCGGGTGTGATGAACTCATGGAACTTGAAAGTCATGGTAAACTGGATAGCAAACTCGAAAACAGGATTGCCTCTTGAATAAATTCAAAGCAGCTTGTGTGCAGCTAACAGCAGATCGGGATGACAGCGTTACGTTAGGTCCTGCTTGCGATCTTATTCGTCAGGCGCATGCCTTGGGCGCAGACTACATTCAAACGCCCGAATGCACGACGATGATGGAACCCAATAAAAAGCTGACGCTGGAAAAAGCACTTCCCGAGAGTGATCATCTCTCGGTGAAGGCTTTTTCTGCACTCGCTGCGGAACTTGGGGTTTGGTTGCACATAGGTTCTTTGATTGTTGGTACAGAAGAGAGCCGTGCGGCTAACCGTGCGTTTCTTTTCTCACCGGAAGGTGATATTGCGGCCCGATATGATAAAATTCATATGTTTGATGTCGTTATTCCCGACGGCCAGTCTTATCGTGAATCAGCAACATTTCGCCCCGGAGATCAGGCGGTTGTCGCTAAGCTTCCGTGGGCTGAATTAGGTATGGCGATTTGCTATGATGTTCGTTTCCCTTATTTGTTCCGGGCTCAGGCGAAAAAGGGCGCAACAATTTTGACGGCGCCGGCTGCTTTTACCAAGTTCACGGGGGAAGCACACTGGCACACGCTTTTAAAAGCGCGTGCAATTGAAAATGGATGTTTTGTCATTGCGGCCGGACAATGTGGTATTCACGCTGAGGGGCGTGAAACGTATGGTCATTCCCTTATTATTGCGCCATGGGGGGAAGTCCTTGCTGATGGCGGTGATCAACCGGGGATTATCGTTGCTGATATTGATCTTGATCGCGTGAAACAAGCCCGTGATATGGTGCCATCAATAGATCATGATAGGGACTTTACCATCAGTTGATCGTCTTCATACTGAATTTACCGCGCAGATACGTTGCACAACGGCGGGATTAGGTTCCGCGATTGTTGTTTCTTCATAACTTTGAATTTTTAGTCGTGTGTAATATTCGTCTAAAAGTTCTTGGGGCTTTAACAGGAAGTCTGGGCTTTTGGGCCGTCCGAATTTTTCATTCCCCACCATAAATGTCTCATAGATCAAAACGCCGTTTGGTAGCAGTAATTCGGGAAGTAAAGGCAAGAGAGCTCGGTAGAGATAGTTGGTAACAATAATACCGCCAAATTTTTTGTTCGAGAGGGGAAAGGGGCTTCCGTCTTCCAGATCAGCAAGAATAATCTCGGCCCCGGGATGGTTTTCAAGATCAGTAAGGGCATCCGTATTTTTATCAAGGGCTGTAACGTAGTGTCCTGACATTAAAAATAGTCGTGCATGTCGGCCTGTCCCACAGGCAAGGTCCAATATGTCACTACTTTCGGGAATATATCCCGCATGTCTAAGCACCCACGAAGATGGTTCGTTCATTATCTTTGCCTTCTGTTTCCAATCGAATGGAACAATCTATTAATGAGTTTTGCCTTAATGTTGAGGCCTAGTTACATTCACTACTGGCAGGTGCTTTTAATGCCATAACTTCTGGTATCAGAAGCTTGACCATTGCAGAGATCATCAGTCATAACCATATTCTTTACATAACTGACAGTACGAATAAAGCAGGATTAGAATGATTCTTTTCGATTTGAAATGCGAAAACGATCACGTTTTTGAAGCTTGGTTTAAAGATAGTGCGGCCTTCAAGGAGCAATCCGAAAGAGGGATTGTTCTGTGCCCCAACTGTTCTTCTAAAGAAGTCAAAAAAGCTTTGATGGCACCGAATGTCAGTCTGGCCAATAGTGAGAAGAAGCAGGTCTCGGCCACAGAGCTGGCCAAGGCGCAAAAATTTATCTCTGAAGCTCAAAAAGCCGTTGAGAATAACTTTGATTATGTTGGTAAAGACTTTGCCGCGGAAGCCCGTAAAATTCATTACGGCGAATCAGACAAAAAGAATATCTATGGTGAGGCAAGTGAAACTGATGCCAAAAGCCTAAAGGAAGAGGGCGTTGCCTTTGCAACAATTCCTTGGAAGCAAAAAGCAGATGCTTAACAGGCATGAACGGTCATGCCCTTCGAATACATCCTTTTGATCAACGCGTAGCGGCTTTTAGATTAGAGCAACTTGTGTCTTGATATAGTTTTACGACGGTTTTTCCGCGATTAGCATATAGTTTACACCCAGATCACTGGCGTCCTGAGACCATTTATCCTGCACCGGATTATATACTATTCCCATAAGATCTTCGGTCTCTAGCCCATTACGACGCAGTAGGTCGACAAACTCTGACGGGCGCAAAAACTTATTCCACTCGTGGGTTCCTCGGGGGACCCAACGTAACAGATATTCAGCACCAACAATGGCAAGAAGATAAGATTTTTTTGTACGATTTAAAGTTGAGCCAAACATAGTGCCGCCGGGTTTTACAAGGGCAGCACAATCCCGGCTATAAGCCTCGACATCGGCGACGTGTTCAATAACTTCCATATTGATAACCGCATCGAATTGAGCTCCTTGTTCGACAAGCTCTTCGGCTGTCATATGCCGATAGTCCATTTCAAGGCCGCTTTCTTCGGCATGAATTTGTGCAATTTCAATGTTGCGATGTGAAGCGTCAATGCTTGTGACTTTTGCCCCCAACCGGGTGAGAGGTTCCGATAACAAGCCCCCGCCACACCCGATGTCCAGAATCGTTAATCCTTTGAGTGGGGTTAGGGTTGTGATGTCGCGGTCGTGTTTTTGGGCAAGGTGGTCCCGTATATAACTAATGCGGACAGGATTCAGTTGGTGAAGTGGTTTGAATTTGCCCAATGGATCCCACCACTCATCTGCCATGGCCGCAAATTTTGATATTTCCAAGGGGTCAACGGTAATGCCGGACGCTTCGTCTTTTTCGGGGATCTGGGTCGCATTCATTGTATTCTAAACCATCATTTTGCCGGGGTCCCCTGCATGAGAGGACGAGAAATTTACTTTAAATCTGACGCTATTTTACATTTTACATATGTGATTGTGTTCGTTTTTCACACGCATTTTCTTGCGTCGCTGTGCCGTGCAGAGTATGGATATGTCGAGCCCAGAGAGCAACCGTTTGAAAGCTGTTTTTTGACGGTGGTATTCAGGGCAGCGATATTAAATTTATATTTTCCTCACAGGATGAGTTCCGATGGCCCGAGTCGTTATGAAATTCGGTGGCACCTCGGTTGCTGATCTTGACCGAATCCGCAACGCTGCAAAGCGTGTTAAGCGAGAGGTTGAGGCGGGAAACGAGGTTGCGGTAGTTGTATCCGCAATGGCTGGTGTGACCAACCAGCTAGTCAATTATGTTCAAGATGCTGGTTCGCTCTATGATCTGCGCGAGTATGATACCGTTGTATCATCTGGTGAGCAGGTGACGTCAGGTTTACTTTCTATCGTGTTGCAGGATATGGGGATCAACGCCCGATCTTGGCTCGGTTGGCAGAGCCCGATTGTGACCAATGCGGCGCATGGAAGTGCCCGAATTGAGCGCATTGAGGTCGACGATATCATTCGCCGTTTTGGAGAAGGTCAAGTTGCTGTCTTTGCCGGGTTCCAAGGAGTTGGACCTGATGGTCGAATTTCGACGTTGGGTCGTGGCGGTTCTGATACTTCTGCGGTGGCGATTGCGGCAGCTTTGAAAGCTGATCGTTGTGATATCTATACGGATGTTGACGGTATTTATACGACTGATCCTCGTATTGTTGCCAAGGCCCGTAAGATGGAAAAAATCACCTATGAGGAAATGTTAGAGCTTGCTTCTCAAGGAGCAAAAGTTTTGCAGACCCGCTCGGTCGAAATGGCCATGAAGCACGGGGTACGCGTTCAAGTTCTTTCCAGCTTCGAAGACAAGCCCGGAACTTTAGTTGTAGACGAGGAGGAAATCGTGGAACAGGCAATCGTAAGTGGCATCGCCTATAATCGTGATGAAGCGAAAATTACACTCCGTAGCGTAAGGGATACGCCGGGTGTTGCGGCAAGTATCTTTGGTCCTTTGACTGATAATGCGATTAATGTGGACATGATTGTTCAAAATATTTCCGCCGATAAAAAAACTACAGATATGACTTTCACCGTTGCCAAGGCTGAACTGGACAGAGCAATTAAAGTTCTGGAAGACAGCAGCAATGGATTGAAATACGACAGTCTGGATTCAGATCCTGCTGTTGCTAAGATTTCTGTCATTGGTGTTGGTATGCGCTCTCATGCAGGCGTTGCTCAAAAGATGTTCTCGGCTTTGGCTGAGAAGGGGATCAACATTGAAGTGATTTCCACCTCTGAAATTAAAATTTCTGTTCTTGTTGCCGAGGAATATACAGAGCTGGCTCTGCGGAGCTTGCATACTGCATACGGTCTTGATTCAGAAGATTAATATTATAGTATTAATTCTGTAATCGGTTTTCGTAGATAAGCAGTACTTTAAAGCCGACATAGGATTTATTTTGTTGGGTTATTGGCCCCGAGCTATAGGCTCTGTGCCAATAACCCAATATTTATAAGAACCTGAATTTTTCACTGGTTGCGAGGACGCTGGATCTGATGACAGGCAAGAATGAAAAAACATCGGCTTGGGGTGGGTCTCGTCGTTTGTTGAAACTCTTGCGCGATCAGATGAAGGGCAAGTCCACCAATCAGGAGCGTCTGGCGCAAACAGTTAATCTGATCGCGCGGGATATGAATGCCGAGGTTTGCTCGATCTACGTCATGCGTCGAGGTGAATATCTCGAGCTTGCTGCGACGATGGGGCTAAAACCCGAAGCTGTATACCAAACACGGTTACACAAAGGCGAAGGTATCGTAGGGCAGTGCGCAGCTCTGGCTCTGCCTATGGCTGTCTCTGATGCGCCACGCCACCCTAATTTTGCCTACCGTCCTGAAACAGGGGAAGAGCCGTACCAATCCATGTTGGGGGTTCCAATCCTGCGAAGTGGCCGGGTTCTTGGTGTTATTGCCGTTCAGAATGTTACCCACAGGCACTATGACGAAGAAGAAGTTGAAGCCCTGGAAACCATCGCCATGGTTCTGGCTGAACTTATCGCTGGTGGGGCGCTGTCGGTTTCTGCTCTCGAATCAAAAAGCTCGAAAGAAGAGCTAGAAAAACCGGATCGAATCAAAGGCCTTTGTCTGAACGAAGGTATGGGGATTGGGCAAGCTGTCTTTCACAATCGTGGCATCGTTATTAATCGCATTATTGCCGATGATATCGACGAAGAAGTCGTGCGTTTGGAAAAGACGGTTAAGGAAATGCGCTCATCAATTGATGAGATGCTCACCAGAACTGATATCGCGGCGATGGGCGAACAGCGAGAGGTTCTTGAGACTTACAGGATGTTCGCTGAAGACCGGGGGTGGGTCGGAAAAATTACCGAGGCCATTCGTGTCGGGGGGATGACTGCTGAGGCAGCCGTTCAGAAGATTCAAAATGAAACCCGCTCGCGGATGAGCAAAATCAGTGACCCCTATCTGCGTGAACGCCTTGCTGATTTGGATGACCTTGCCAATCGCCTGTTGCACCACCTACTGGACTTGGACGAAGACAAGCCAGAACTGCCTGATGAATTTGTCCTTTTGGCGCGGACGCTTGGTCCGGCTGAACTTCTGGATTACGACTGGGATCGTCTAAAGGGCGTTGTTTTGGAAGAAGGTTCGCCAACAGCCCATGTTGCGTTGGTTGCGCAAGCCCTTGAATTGCCCATAATTGGACGTTGTCGGGATGTTTTGACCCGTGTCCGCGAAGGGGACATGGTTGTTCTGGATGCGTCTCATGATCAGGTTTTTGTTCGCCCAAAAGATGATGTGCTCAGAACTTTGCGGACGAGCGTTAAGGATAAAAAGCTTCGTTGGGAAGAAGTTTCTGCGGCACGGGATCTAGCACCGGTTAGTCTGGATAATCAGCGTATTTCGCTAAACGTCAATGTGGGTATGTTGATGGATCTACCGCATATGCATGCGGCGGGTGCGGATGGTGTCGGGTTATACCGAACTGAAGTACCCTTTATGGTGCGCAAGTCTTTTCCTGATGTTGCCGAGCAAGCTGAATTGTACCGTAAAGCCATGGATCGGGCCGAAGGAAAACCTGTTGTCTTTCGGACATTGGATGTGGGGGGAGACAAAGTTCTGCCCTATTGGTCAAGCGTGGCTGAAGAAAATCCGGCAATGGGCTGGCGGGCGATTCGTATCGGGTTGGATCGACCGGCTTTGTTACGTCAGCAGCTACGTGCGCTTATTCGTGCCTGTGCGGGACGTAATCTTGATGTCATGTTCCCGATGATTTCTGAAACAGCAGAATTTAAAGCTGCGCGTGCATTGCTAGATCGTGAACTTGAACGCGAAAAAACAATCGGCGGTATGTTACCAGAAAAGATTCGAGTGGGGGCGATGTTGGAAGTTCCGGCTTTGATTTGGCAACTGGCTCCCTTGTGTAGAGAGGTAGATTTCCTCTCGGTTGGTAGTAATGATCTGTTACAGTTTGTTTTTGCAACAGACCGCGGCAATACCCGGTTGGCACGTCGATACGATGCTTTAAACCCCGGTGTTTTAAAGATGATGCGCAATATTGCGGAAACCACACACCGGGCTGGGATTGATCTTTCTCTTTGTGGGGATATGGCCGGTCAACCAATAGAAGCCATGGCGTTGATAGGGTGTGGCTTCAAATCGTTGTCGATGCCTGCGCAACAGGTTGCGGGCGCCAAAAAGATGGTGCGTTCTCTTGATGCGGATAGCATTAAACAATTTGTAACGGGTCTGTTAGAGAAGCCGGATCATAGTGTGCGCCATGAGTTAGAGAACTATGCCAAAACAGAAAACGTTATGATTTAAAATAGATTTATTTGTTGTTTGTTACTGAATTTGTTACAACTTTCCCCTACGCGCCACAGGTGACCATAGCTTAATACTAAGGGATGGTCGCAGCTTGCAGGGAGGGGATTGTGGAAGCGATGCCGGAATCACGGGAAAATACATCCGGGGAAGATACCTCGGAAAATAGCCAGCCAACGATAACCGTTGCGGAGATCCTTCGTACTGGCCGGGAAAAACGTGGGCAGGATTTACGTTCTGTCGCCAATATTCTTCGCATCAGATATGTTTTTCTGGAAGCGATTGAACGCGGCGATTTTGCGAGCTTACCGGGGGATACCTATGCATATGGTTTTGTGCGGACCTATGCTGGGTATTTAAATCTCGACAAAGATGAAATTGTTCGACAGTTCAAGCAAGAAGTTCAAAGCTATGGTGATCGGAAGCAGTTGGTTTTTCCAACACCGGTTCCCGAGAGCAAAACCCCTGGACTGGCAATTCTTTTAACTTCGGTTATTTTGCTTGGTGTTGCGTATGGTGGATGGACCGCGGTGTCTCGGTTTGATGTCGATATAACAGAGTGGGTTCCTTTTTTATCTGAAAAACAAAACGCTACAACTGGCGAAGTACAAAGCTCAACCGCTAGTTCAGACGATGTAACACAAACAACAAATCAGGATGCACCCCAAGCTGAAGCGTCTGTTGAGGCCACGACACCTGTTGTAAAAGGTAATTCTTCGACCACAGATACCGCGTCTGATGTTGTCGTTAATGGCAATAATGAGACGGTTGATAGCTCTGATACAGAGGCCGTGACAACGGATACGCTGTCCGAAGTTGTAAGTGAAAATACAGAAGAGGTTGTTGCAAGGGTACCAACCGACACAGCGCCAAATAATACAACAACAGAGACTGAAGCGGCGGAAAACCAAACGGTTCCCGATGTGCCGGAAGTATCTTTGACGGGCAATGCTGAACAAGGTGATGCGGAAGTTGCAGATGCGACGCCAGAAAACAGTGCTGCCGAAACGACAGAAGAGGGCGTTGTTTCTTCTGAGACATCGGTTGCAGCAGTAACACCCCCACCACCACCTGAACCGGAAGTCTTTGGAAATGAAGCCGAAGCGTCACCGATAACTATTCATGCTGAACGGGATACCTGGTTGCATATTGTTGATGGAACTGGTGAAGCAATTTTTAGCCGGGTTCTTCGTGCCGGGTCAGTTTACAATGTACCTAAACGAGATGATTTGGTGATGGCGACGGGGAATGCCGGTGGTATTACAATTAAGCTGAATGGTAATGAACTACCTAAGTTAGGTGTCCTCGGGGCTGTTCGCAGGGATATTATTCTGTCTGAAGAAGGGCTTTTAGAGACAATTACAGCTGAATAATACATTCTGTTTCAGAAGGTTAGTTGCTTTAGGTTCAAAGGCGTAGTTATAAAACTGCGCCTTTTCTTTTTTCTGTCACTATTGTGCTATTGAATAGGCACCACCACTTTAGGGGTTTCAGCTTGAATTATTGTCCAAGAAAGCGCATGTTTCCTCTGCTTTTTTAGGGCACAGAGAGAGTTTTATGAGTATACGTCCTTGGCGAGATATTGTTCGCCGGAAATCACGACAGGTAATGGTTGGTAATGTTCCTGTCGGTGGGGATGCCCCCATTACTGTTCAGTCTATGACGAACACCTTAACGACAGATGTGAAAGCGACTGTCGACCAGATTCATGCAATGGAAGAAGCTGGTGCAGACATTGTACGCGTGTCTTGTCCGGACGAAGAATCTTCCCGCGCCTTGAAAGATATCGTCAAGGAAGTCTCTGTGCCGATTGTGGCAGATATTCACTTTCATTATAAACGTGCGATTGAAGCTGCAGAATCTGGCGCGGCCTGTTTACGGATTAATCCGGGAAACATTGGCAAGCGCGAAAAAGTACTCGAAGTCGTCAGTGCAGCAAAGGATCACGGTTGTTCCATGCGTATTGGCGTAAATGCTGGGTCTTTGGAAAAACATCTGTTAGATCGCTTTGGGGAACCTTGTCCGGATGCGATGGTAGAATCTGCTCTCGGCCATATTCGGATTCTGGAAGATCTCGATTTCAGAGAGTTTAAAATTTCCTGTAAGGCATCAGACGTTTTCATGGCTGTTGCTGCCTATATGCAATTGGGTGAGGTTTGTGATTATCCACTGCATATTGGCGTTACAGAAGCTGGTGGCCTGCGCACGGGAACGATTAAATCATCTATCGGTATGGGAAATCTTTTGTGGTCGGGTATCGGGGATACCTTGCGAGTTTCTCTCTCCGCTGATCCTGTTGAAGAGATCAAGGTCGGGTTTGATATCTTGAAATCTTTGGGGCTGAGACATCGTGGCGTGAATGTTATTTCCTGTCCGTCATGCGCACGCCAACAGTTTGATGTGATCAATACCGTTTCTGTTCTTGAAGAAAGATTGAGCCACATTACCACGCCGATGACCGTTTCTGTTATTGGCTGCGTGGTTAATGGTCCTGGCGAAGCGACAATGACGGATATTGGTCTGACAGGTGGAGGTAAAGGTACTCATCAAGTTTATGTGGCCGGTATGCCCGATCATCGACTTAAAGACCAAAGCATCGTTGATCACTTGGTGGGTATGATCGAAACCAAGGCGGCGGAAATCGAAGACGCAATTGCCCGGGGCGAAACACCACAGCAGATGGGGCATTAGCCGTTTCTATCTGAAGCTTTTATAAAAGTACGTGGTCAGCTATCGTGACTATGTACTTTTAAAGGGCTATTCCCTATAACCATTCCGGTTATTCTTATTCACACTCTTATTTGTTTCTTTCAGGAGAACCCTAACGATGTCTTCTCTGCAACCTGTTCGCGGCACGCATGACCTTTTTGGCGACGATATGCGTCGACATCGCGAAGTGTTGAATATTGGACGCGAGGTTGCAAATCGTTTTGGGTATGACGAAATAATCACGCCTATCTTTGAAAAAACAGAAGTTTTCAAACGTACGCTTGGCGATACGTCGGATGTTGTGACCAAAGAAATGTATACCTTCCCTACCAAAGGCGGGGATGAAATTACACTGCGCCCGGAAAATACTGCGGGCGTTGCCCGTGCCTTTATGTCCAATGGGCTAAGCCAACAGTTACCCGTTAAGTTCTTTTATGGCGGTCCAATGTTTCGTCATGAACGTCCGCAAAAGGGGCGGCAGAGGCAATTTCATCAAGCCGGGGTTGAGCTTCTTGGGGTTGAAAAGCCACAAGGAGATGTCGAGATTATTTCTTTGGGTGTGCATTTCCTTAAAGAACTTGGTGTCTATGAAAACACGACGCTGGAACTCAACACGCTTGGGGATCAAGAAAGCCGTCAGGCTTACCGTGAAGCATTGATTGAATATTTCTCTGCGTTCAAAGACCAGCTTTCAGAAGACAGCTTGAGCCGACTAGAGAAAAATCCACTGCGGATTTTGGATTCAAAAGAGGAAGGGGACAGAAAGCTTGTTGCTGATGCTCCTGTTTTCTCTGACTATCTCAATGACTTGAGTAAAGATTTTTTTGCACAGGTCAAAAGTGGTCTGGATGCCTTGGGTATTTCTTATGAAATAAACCCGCGCCTTGTTCGTGGCCTGGATTATTACTGTCATACTGCGTTTGAATTCACCACAACAGCCCTTGGTGCCCAAGGAACAGTTCTGGCTGGTGGTCGTTATGATGGATTGATCAAAACCATGGGCGGCCCTTCAACACCTGGTGTTGGCTGGGCTTCGGGTATTGAACGTTTGGCCATGCTGATGACACGGCAAGTCGTTGAGCCTAAACCTGTCGTCATTATTCCTATGGGGGAAGCGGCCGAGGCAAAGGCACAGGTTTTGGCGGATGAACTAAGGTATGCAGCATACCGTATCGAGCTTGGGTTTAGTGGAAATCTGAAAAAACGATTGAACAGAGCCAACAAACAAAATGCCAGTGTTGCTATTATTATGGGGGATGATGAATTGGCTGCAAATTCTGCAACTGTTCGTGATCTTTCAAGTGGTGAGCAAGAACTTGTTAAACTGGATGCTTTGGCTGATAAGCTGTCGGTTTATCGCTGAGCTGTACAGATCCGGCAAAAGAGGCCTAAAATGGCCTTTCTTGCTTACAATCGTGATATGGTATGAATTCAGTTCCGCCCTTTGTTCCTGAACATCCTTTGATAGAGCACTCTGATCAGTTTGATCAGCTTGCAATCGTTGGTGTCAGTTCAAGAACTGCGGGGCGTCGTTTGCGCGATACTCTCTTTGTTGAAGAGCCAGATTATTCTACGATCCTTACCAAGCTCAAGAGCGAGGGCAAACAAAGCGTTGTTTTGATTGCAACGTGTGAAAGATTTGACTTTGTTTTAGGCCAGTTTGAACGCGAAGATATTGATTATTATCAGAATATTATAGCGCAAGAAGCCAATATTGATCTAGAGAGCCTTCGGAAACAAAGCTATCAGCACACAGGGGTTGATGCTTTACGGCATCTTTTTGCTGTCGCATCATCGCTGGATAGTTTGATCGTCGGTGAACCGCAAATTCTAGGCCAGGTGAAAGAGTGTCATCGTGTTTCAAGAGATTTGGGACTAACGGATAGTTTTCTTGATAGTGTGCTTAACGCCGGCCTTGTTGCTGCAAAGCGGGTACGAACCGAGACGACCATTGCACAGCAACCGATTTCTCTGGCCTCTTCTGCTTTACAGGTGGCGCGTGGCATTCATGGTGATTTGGCTAGATGTACGGTTTCTTTAATCGGGAGTGGCGAAGTGGGCGAGCTTCTTTGCCAAGAGTTTAATAGCGTCGGCATCGGTAACCTTGTTATTACGCACCCCAAAATTGGACGAAGTCAAACCGCAAGTTTTCGGTTGGGAGGAAAGGTATGTCCTTGGGATCAACTAGATGATCTGATAAGCCAAAGTGACATTATCTTGTCTGCTTATGGTGGTGGTGATCATATCTTAACGGTTACGAACGTTGGGGTTGCTCTTCGTAAAAGAAAGCGGAAACCTGTCTTTTTTATTGATACGACTGCAGCACGCGATATCGCCCTCGGGGTGAATGATCTGAGTGGTGCTTATTTTTATAATCTCGAAGACCTTGAAAATGTTGCGAAACAAGGCAAAGTCCACCGCGAGGCTGCTATGATGGCAGCATGGAAAGTTCTTGGCGATGAAATGCAGGCTTTCATCCGTTCAAAGGTAGAGAGACAAGCTGTCCCTGCTATTGCTGTTATTCGAAAGCATTTTGAGTCTCTTCGGTCACAGGTTCTGCTGGAAACTGAAGAAAATGCAGATGTTGCGACCCGGCTATTGATTAATAGACTATTGCATAATCCGCAGGTGGTCTTAAAAGAGATTGCAAGAGAAGACCCCGAAGGGCATGTGTTGTTTGAACAGTTGCTCTATAGGTTTTTTGGAATAGAGACTGCTTTGCATTGTCGTGGTAAAGAAGATGGCGGGCTCGCTGAGAATTGTGAATCCCAAGAAAATGATGGAAAAGAGGACTGAACGTGAAGTTCGATGAAAAGCTAGATGCTGTTGTTGCCCGGTATGACGAACTGAATGCGGTTATTTCTACTCATCAAGACCCAGGGTCTAACGAATATACCAAGTTGCTGAGAGAGCTGTCGGACTTAACGTCTGTCGTGGAAACTGTTCAGGAGCTCCGCACCTTACAAAACGAAATGGCTGATCTGGCCGAAATGCTGAATGATCCAGATGCAGATGCTGAAATGCGGGACCTTGCACAGGAAGAATTCCTAGAACTTAAGCAAAAGCTGCCGGAGATGGAACAGCAGGTGCAAATTATGCTGCTCCCCAAAGATGTGGACGGCGAGCGTAACGCGATTCTCGAAGTCCGAGCAGGGACTGGGGGCGATGAAGCAGGTCTTTTTGCATCAGAGTTATTTAGGATGTATCAGCGATATGCTGAAGCATCAGGATGGCGGTTTGAGGCACTGGACTATTCCGAAAATGGTATCGGAGGTGTGAAAGAGGCAACCGCCCTGATCACGGGAACAGGGGTGTTCTCTAATCTGAAATTTGAATCTGGTGTACATCGTGTTCAGCGCGTGCCCGTGACGGAATCCGGTGGACGCATTCATACTTCAGCCGCGACAGTTGCGGTAATGCCCGAAGCCCAAGATGTTGACGTTGAAATTAATCCGGCTGATTTACGTATCGATACCTATCGTGCACAGGGTGCAGGCGGACAGCACGTTAATACGACGGATTCTGCTGTGCGTATTACGCATGTTCCCACGGGTGTTGTCGTTCAATGTCAGGATGGTCGCTCTCAGCATAAAAATAAAGAGCAAGCGATGAAGATGTTGCTGACCCAGATTTATGATAATCAGCGTCAAGAACAAGAGAAAGAACAGGCTGCTAACCGTAAGTCACAGGTCGGGAGCGGGGATCGATCGGAACGAATTAGAACCTATAATTTTCCTCAAGGTCGCGTGACGGATCATCGAATCAACCTAACATTATATAAGCTGGATAAGGTAATTGCGGGTGAGGCACTTGATGAAGTGGTTAATGCGCTAATTGCGGAAGATCAGGCTGAACGCCTTGCCGAAATCCAATAATTAGGCATCGTTCTAAAAGATTGATTGGCTAGATATGGCATCTGATGAGCAAGTCCAGAAGACGATTGCAGATTGTTTGAAACTTGGGAATGAACAGTTAACTGCAGCTGAGATCGAGAATCCCAGATTGGATGTGCGATTATTGCTTGCAGAGGCGCTAAGTGTCGACACCTCTTATCTTTTTGGCTATCCGGAAAAACGTCTGAATGATGGCCAGTTTGGTCATTTTCAGGCGATGATAAATCGGCGGTTAAAGCGTGAACCTGTCTCAAAAATTATTGGACGCAAGGAATTCTGGAGTCTGGAGTTTAAGGTCTCACGTGATACATTGGACCCGCGTCCTGACAGTGAAACACTTATTGAAGCAGTTCTCGAAAGCTTAGTGGACAAGACAGAAGCAATTAAAATTCTTGATCTGGGAACTGGGACAGGGTGCCTCTTACTTACTCTTTTAAGTGAACTCCAAGGAGCCAAGGGACTTGGCATCGATATCAGTGATAGGGCTCTTGCTATCGCAAAGGATAATGCCGAAGCTTTGGGTTTATCTGATAGAGTGGCATTTCAATTAGGGAATTGGTGCGATGGGGTAAAGGATAGTTGGGATATTATTATATCCAATCCACCTTATATTGGTGAGGGTGAAAAAAAGGCCCTTTCACCAGAAGTTTTAAATTATGACCCTGCATTAGCACTCTTTGCAGAAAATAACGGGATGAAAGATTATCAAACATTCATACCTCAAGCTGCTTCGATCCTGAAAAATAATGGCATGCTTGTTGTAGAAGCCGGGCATACCCAGGCCGAGGCTATTAATGCCTTAATGTCTGATGCAGGGCTTATGGTTTATCCTGCAAAAAAAGACCTTGGCGGGATTGCCAGAGCCTGCATTGCCCGTAAGTGCATTTAATAAATAATATAAAATTAACATTTAGGGCTTGGAAAGCCGAAGATATAGCTTTACGGTGTACCGATAAGCAGGGGCGTGGGGTGCCCCGGGGGTATTTGCCGACAACTTGATAGATACGTCGTCTGAGTTTAAGACTCTTGACGTTTGTCGATACCCAAGATTTAGCATTTAATTTAGCTTGCGAATGATGAGACAGCAAAATTCAAACAATTCGAACCGTCGCCCGCGCGGCCGGTCAAATAACAGTAATCGAAAACCACAGCAATCACGTAATGGTGTCTTCGATAGTAATGGACCTGGGGGGCGCATACGCGGCAATGCCTCTCAGCTAAAAGAAAAGTACCTGCAAATGGCGCGTGACGCCGCTGTCGGAGGGGATCGTGTTGCCGCCGAATCTTTCTATCAGTTTGCAGAGCATTATTTCCGTGTGATTAATGATTCTACCGACCCTAATTCGGGTCGAACTAATCAGTCGGATAATAATTACCGCAATAGAAATACTCGGAATTCTTCTGATGGAGATACGAAAGCAGTTGATGGGAATATTGCTTCTGAAAATGAAGCTGATGCACAGCCAGCAATTGTCTTGAATGAAGAAAGTCCTGCTGAAGAGGAAGCTCCTAAACCTGCAAGAGGCCGTGTTCGGACCCGGCGTCCTCGATACGAGGCTTCTGATGATGCCGCCCCAGTAGAGAAGCATGCTGAAAAAGCGACGCTTGAAATTAAACAAGACCCAGAACTAGAGACTGCCAAGGCGACGCCTGCTGTGGTTGAATTGCCTTTGGGTGCTGAAGAAACGCCGGCTGAAAAACCTAAGCGGCGCACGCGTACACGAAAAGTTGCAGATACAGGTGAAGTTAAGGCGCCTCGCCCTAGGGGCCGCCCACGTAAAAATCCTGTTGAAAAAGATACGACAGAAACCGCTTAGTTTTACTTCTTGGTTTTTGGCTGTCTAAAAGTTCGCTTTTTTGCACCAGTTGATTGATTGTATTAAACAGTCGTCACTGGTGCATTTTTTTGTATAGTGCCATCAGTTTTAACCTGAGCATATACACCCATATTTCTGTGCCCAAACCCTGCTTGCAAATTTTTGGGAATATTTAAATCAACATCTGCAGTGTCTAGATTTACGTTCGTCGCTGAACAACGCCCGATATGGGACATTATCTCCAGAGTGACGTTTCCTACTTTGATCTCTTTCCCAATCCAGTCATTTTCTTCCCACGCTTTTAATCCCTCAATATAGAGGTTTCCTCTAAACCGCATAGGGTCGACGGGGGCTCTCACGACCCGCTCTAGGTCTTTAACGCTTTCGAGGTTAATCAGGGATATTTGTAAATCAGGAATGTCTGTAAAGGCTGAGGTCTTATTTTCGACAATCTTTGGTGTACCGCGCACATCTGATTCTAGGAAGCTTGCAAGGAATTGTTCCAATAGCATGCGGCCAGTCTGATCGGTAAGTTTTCCTCTGGATACTCTTTTACCATTACGTAAAAGAGTAAGAATTTCTGTCTCTTCGTCAAAATTCGACGTCAATTGAGCCAATTTTGGATTCTTTGCCAACATTACAAAATGCTTTTTTGAGAGCCAGACAGGGCCATCGGGAAATTCTGTGGAGCCGTGAGCAATGGCGAATCGTCTGTCATGAGGAATAAGAGCGCTTTTCTGGACATTTACTTGATCCAGCTTTTCCGCACTAAGGCCTTTAACAGGGTAGCGGTAGATTGAGTTGATATAAGCAGACATCTTCTTTCCCGAATTTTTTTCTATTGTGTTGGCTACACATTATTTTTCAAGCCTTTAATGATTTAATCTTCGAATCTCCTGTGTTTCAACGGATTGTGGGGATAAAGCATTCGGGAAAACAGGTGAGAAATAATTTACATATTGAAAATAAATGAAAATTTTTTCAAATGAGAATGATTTTCAGTTGCATAATATTTTTTCATAGGCTAGCTTCCTTCTTGTAGTTCCTACCGAGGAAGACACCACAAACTATTCGGCGAACATCGCTTGTATTATTGGTTTGTGCTCCTTCTGGGTATGTACTCATCTCTCCTGACGTAACTATGGGATTTCCCAACCCTGCCTTCGGGCAGGGTTTTTTTTATTATTTTTCCCAAGGGTAGATGGGGAAGGTGGGTGAACGCTACCTTGCCGTTTCTGCTCGTCGTTTTAGGAATGTATTGATAAATTCCGCGCGTTCGATCCTTGTATCCGATTAATCTGATACACATATATTTAGTGACGGGTGATCTTGATCAACGTCAGAGTTCCATCATGCTACTATCGTGGGTGATGGATGGTATTGCATCAACGATTGTGTGCTGCTGACGCAGGCATGACGGAGAGGGCTTTAAAAATATGAATTTGAATAGTTATACAGAAAGAACCCAGGGTTTTATTCAGGCCGCGCAAGGGCTTGCACACCGTAGTGATCATCAAAGACTGACACCTGAGCATATGCTAAAGGTGATGTTGGATGATTCGGAAGGACTTGCCGCAAATCTGATTACTGCCGCTGGCGGAAAACCGTCAAAAGCACGGGAAGATGTTGACCGGGCATTGGCCAAGTTACCGAAGGTCAGCGGTCAGGATGTCGGGCAGGTGTATCTTGCCCCAGAAACGGCCAGAGTCTTTGAACAAGCAGAACAGATCGCAAAAAAGGCGGGTGACAACTATGTTACAGTTGAGCGTCTTCTAATCGCACTTGCACTATCTAAAGAAGCTGAATCTGGAAAAATTCTCAAAGATGCTGGGTTAACCGCTCAAAACCTCAATGCTGCAATTAATGATTTGCGTAAAGGTCGGACAGCTCAATCCGCATCTGCAGAAGATAGCTATGATGCCTTGAAAAAATATGCGCAAGACCTGACCAGTATGGCACGGGAAGGGAAGCTTGATCCTGTGATCGGGCGCGAGGAAGAGATTCGCCGGACTATTCAGGTCCTTTCAAGGCGCACGAAGAATAATCCCGTACTGATTGGTGAACCGGGTGTGGGTAAAACGGCAATTATTGAAGGACTTGCTCTTCGGATTGTGAACGGTGATGTGCCTGAAAGCCTCAAGAACAAGAAGCTTATGTCTCTTGATCTTGGATCAATGGTTGCGGGTGCGAAATATCGCGGTGAATTTGAAGAGCGATTGAAAGCTGTTTTGCAGGAAGTTACCGAAGCAAGTGGTGAGATCATTGTTTTTATTGATGAGCTACACACCTTGGTTGGTGCTGGTAAAACAGATGGCGCAATGGACGCGTCCAATATGCTGAAGCCTGCTCTGGCACGCGGTGAACTACATTGTGTGGGCGCAACAACCCTTGATGAATATCGCAAATATATTGAAAAGGACGCAGCACTGGCGCGGCGTTTCCAATCTGTTGTTGTGGAAGAACCGAATGTCGAAGACACCGTATCGATCCTTCGGGGTTTGAAAGAAAAGTACGAGCTACACCACGGCGTTCGCATTACAGATTCGGCTCTTGTTGCCGCGGCATCACTTTCAAATCGTTATATAACAGATCGATTCTTGCCAGATAAGGCCATCGATCTTGTCGACGAAGCTGCTAGCCGACTACGTATGGAGGTGGATTCCAAACCAGAAGAAATCGATGAGATGGATCGCAGGTTGATTCAGCTTAAGATCGAGCAGTCAGCCCTTCAAAAAGAGAGTGATAAGGCTGCCAAAGATCGTCTCGACAAGTTGAAGTTTGAAATTGCAGAGCTGGAAGAGAAAAGCAACACACTCACGAGCCAATGGAAATCGGAAAAAGATAAACTTGCCGGTGCGCAAAAGATTAAGGAAGAACTTGAACAAGCACGCTTAGAGCTTGAACAGGCAGAGCGAGATGGTCGCTTGGAAAAGGCTGGTGAGTTGAAATATGGTCGCCTGCCTGAGCTGGAAAGAACGTTGGCTCAGGCTGAAGAAGCTGGCGATGGCCACATGCTGAACGAAGAAGTACGTGAAGATGCCATTGCCGGGGTTGTTTCTCGCTGGACGGGAATTCCGGTTGATAAGATGCTAGAGGGCGAAAGAGAGAAGCTTCTTCAAATGGAAGATCTTCTCAGGAAACGTGTCATCGGTCAGGATGAAGCGATTGTTGCGATCTCCAATGCTGTTCGCCGTTCGAGGTCTGGCCTTCAGGATCCTAACCGTCCTATCGGTTCTTTTCTCTTTTTGGGACCAACCGGGGTCGGGAAGACTGAACTGACAAAAACTTTGGCATCCTTTTTGTTTGATGATGATACCGCGATGGTACGTTTGGATATGTCGGAGTACATGGAAAAGCACGCTGTTTCCCGGATGATTGGTGCGCCACCAGGATACGTCGGTTACGAAGAGGGGGGCGCTTTAACCGAAGCGGTGCGCAGACGGCCTTATCAGGTTGTCCTTTTTGATGAAGTTGAAAAGGCACACCCGGATGTCTTCAATGTACTTCTACAGGTTCTTGATGATGGGCGTTTGACGGATGGTCAGGGGCGCACAGTTGATTTTAGCAATACGCTAATCATTATGACGTCCAACCTTGGGTCTGATATCTTGGCGAACCAGCCGGATGGCGAAGACAGTTCTGTGGTTCGTGAACAGGTGATGGAGGTGGTTCGGGCTTCCTTCAGACCTGAATTTTTGAACCGTCTTGATGAAGTCCTTCTGTTCCATCGTTTGGAACGCCGACACATGAGCTCTATTGTTAAAATTCAGTTTGGTCGTTTGCAAAAGCTTTTGGCTGACCGCGATATCAAGGCAAAGCTCGACGATGAATCCATCGAATGGCTAGCCGAAAAAGGCTATGACCCTGTCTATGGTGCACGTCCGCTTAAACGTGTGATTCAGCGGGAACTACAAAATCCGTTGGCATCGTTACTACTTGAGGGGGCGATACATGATGGCGAGCAGCTGGATATCTCTGCAGAAGATGATGTGCTGACGATTAATGGCAGAAAGCTAGCTGTTACGTAATCGTCAACTAGCCGACCTTAGTTTCTGGTGTCTCTTGGGCCGAGTATCTTTTGGTATGATATAAAAAAGGACCGCTTGTTTAATCAAGCGGTCCTTTTTCTGTGCGGTATAATTTGGATAATCCGGAAAATCCGAGATTAGTTTGTGCTCAGCTTTGCAATGGTTGCGGGTTGTTTCAGGTCTTCAATCAGCCCGTCGATTTTGGCTTTCTCAGATTTGAAGTTTCTTAGGTCAGCCTTCTTGAGCTTTTCACCAGCTGGCAGTTTAACGCCTAACGGATTAACCTGACGGCCATTGAACAGCACTTCATAATGAAGGTGCGGACCTGTAGAACGTCCTGTCGTACCAACGTAACCGATTACCTGTCCCTGACGCACGCGTTTGGATTTACGGATACCTTTGGCAAAGCCCTTTAGGTGGGCGTAAGCAGTTTCATAGCCACTATGGTGACGAATTTTTACATAGTTACCATAGCTGCTGAAACGGTTTGCCCGTAGAATGACGCCATCACCCGCAGCATAAATAGGTGTGCCACGCGGGGCGGCAAAGTCCACACCTTTATGCATTTTGGTATAACCAAGAACCGGATGCTTGCGTTTCCCAAAGCGGCTGGAAAGACGCGCGCCGTCCACGGGTGTTCTCATCAAGGCTTTTTTCGCGGATTGGCCTTTTTCATTAAAGTAGTCGGTAAAACCGCTAGAGGGGGTGAAGCGATAAAGTTGTATATCATCACCAGACAGGTTGAGGTTGCCGTAGAGCATTTCACCTGTCCGGGCGAGATTGCCATCTTCATCATAATAGGCTTCGTAAACGACTTCGAAGCTATCACCCTTTTGTATCTCGCGTTGGAAATCCACATCAAAGCTATAGGCCCTGATCATTTTGATCATGATGTCATTGGGAACACTGACATTCGTCGCCGCGAGATAAAGACTGCTTGTAATCTCGTTGGTGCTACGTGCCATTTTCATGGTGAGAGGGCGTTGAATTTCTTCAGCAATATATTTGCTTTCTTCGCCCTCGGGTGTGCTGACCTTTACAATACGCTCAACACTTGGCTGAAACTGCATAGCTCGTAAAGGACCCACATCGCGTTCTTTTACTTCAACAATAGGTGCTGATGGTGGCGCAAAGGTAAGGGCAATATCAAGCCCGGGTCTAATTTTTCGGGGGGAATAGACATCTGTGAGGGCGGTGATGGCGCCGTGCGCCTCAGAGCGGGTTGCGCCTGCGGCAACAAGTAAGCTCATAAGTGTGTCACCATGGGAAACAGTCACCATTTTTTCGATATCACTAGGTTCTAGTATATCTGCGGCGGTTTCTGTCGGAACGGCCCCAACGGCTACATATTCACTTGTCAGTAAATCTGTTTTCAGGGTCGCGACAACTTCTGGTGATGCGACGGTAATTTCTTGCGTGTTGATATTGGAAGTGCTGCTTGCATCTTCTGTGACTTCAACAGTGGCGGCTTGGGTCTTGTTTGTAACCTGCTCTTCTATAGGGGTGCTACTGGAAAGCCAGAAATAGATCCCGCCAAGGGCAAGAATCGATAGGCTGCTTCCTATTGCTGCATTAACCATAAAAGTAGGTGTGTGGAATCTATTCTTCACACGTAGTGCTCCGGAATCCGTGACGACATACGGCCGTATTCGATGTTGTTGTTATTTAGAATCTCAATACTCTGCTCGGACAAAGTGATGTATTTATGGATTCCTGTCAATGTTTACTCGATTCTGGTTTTTTATAAAGTCCCCCTTTTCTGCGGGGTTTGCGGCACAAATACCGCAAACAGAGGGCAAGATGATGGAAAAAAGTAAATAAAATGCAAAAAGGTCTTTGACAGTGTGTGGTGTGGGGCCTATAACACCGCTCACCGACGGGGCAGACGCTTCGACGGTAC
>NZ_JBLXHT010000013.1:0-109309 GCF_048259265.1 Kiloniella sp.
ATGTGTAGTAGTCGCGACTTGATCTGACAGTTAGCCGTTTTGTGGTGGTATCTGTCAGGTCAAATTCAATTCACGAATTTTTCCTTCCAGATTTTTTTACCCTCGATCATTGTCTCGAAGGGTGTTCTTCCGCAACACATTTTTCCCTGATGCGTACGTTGAGTATTGTAGTGATGGAGCCATTGGTCGAGATCAGTTTGCAACTCTTCTATGGACTGATAAACCTTCTTGCGGAATGTAATCTGGTAAAATTCCTGCAGAATTGTCTTGTGAAAGCGTTCGCAGATGCCATTGGTCTGCGGATGTTTGACTTTAGTTTTAGTGTGATCAATATCATTAATAGCGAGGAATAGCTGGTAATCATGCTTGTCAGGTCGACCAGAATATTCCGTGCCTCTATCCGTCAGAATACGGAGTACAGGAAGTTCATGCTCTTCCATAAAGGGTAACACTTGATCATTGAGTAAGTCAGCAGCTGTAATGGGTGTTTTGGTGGTGTAGAGCTTGGCATGAGCCACTTTACAATAGGTATCAATATATGTCTGTTGATATACGCGCCCCACACCTTTGAGTGTGCCGACATAGAAAGTGTCTTGAGACCCCAAATAGCCAGGGTGTACGGTTTCTATTTCCCCACAGGCCTCATCATCGTGTTTCTTCCTCTCAAGCGCCTGTACCTGGGTCTCTGTGAGAATAATACCTTCTTCTGCAACTTTGGCTTCCAGTGCTTTCAATCGGTTCTTAAAGTTGGCCAAATTATGACGCAACCAGATCGAACGCACGCCCGAAGGTGAGACAAATACACCCTGCTTGCGTAATTCATTGGAGGTTCGTGCTTGACCATAAGCAGGGAATTCAAGAGCAAAATCCCTTACTGCCTGTTCCGTTGTCTCATCCACTCGATTGGCTATATTCGGCTTGCGTCGAGTGCGCTCAAGTAAAGCGGTTACACCGCCTTCATCAACGGCTGACTTGTAGCGATAAAATGTATCTCGCGAATAACCCATCACCTGACAGGCTTTAGAAACGTTACCCAGTTCCTCGGCCAGGTTAAGCAGCCCTGCTTTGTGTTTGATGATCTTATCTGTAGTATTCAACATTGTGGTTTCCTTCTTTGATAGTTTGGTTCGCACCACCATCAAAACGGATAACCACACTCTCTTTCAAGAGATGCACCACCCTTAATTCACTCTGGTGAAAAGAGGGTGGTGTCAGATTAAGTCGGAACTAATTCATATTAGGTTAGTTAGAACGTGAAAGCTTTAAGGCAAGAAGATAATGAAAGTCCTTCAACTCAGGCTGTAAAACCGGCTTTACGTCTTCCTGAATTTGCTCAAGAAGTTGTTGTTCCTCCAAGTCATCAACCAGCTTTATTGTAGAGACGACATGCTGTGCTTCAACGACCCTTCATACTTCGTCAGGCTTGAGCTCTTCTGAAGTCCAGGTAATTAATGACATCCATCAAGCCTGTTATTGTTTTCATTAATTCAAGAGGGACCTGATTTAAATAGGCATTATGGCTTCTAATCCAGCTCGTTGTAGCTTTAGGATCTCCTCCGACAATCGCATCCAAACTTGTAACCAACCGAATCAATAGAGCTGCGATCTCAAAGTCTTTCTTTTCTTCTGATAGAAAGTATTCGCCCTTTTTCATGCGAGAAATAGTCGCTTCAGAAAGACCAAGAATATCGGAAATTTCTTTTTGCTTAAGACCGAGTTGATCACCGACGCGAATTACAGCTTTTGTGAGTACAGCCGACCTGTCGCTTGATTGTATCTTTACTCGTTGCATTATTTTGTCCCTTCAGCTCGTTTATATAATAGGGGTATATAATAGGGGCGGATCCATAATGCGGCTATTGTAAAAGTACTAGAGGGTTCAAGGCCGGCATTTGTTCAACGTCGACTGAAATATATCAAATTAAATAGTTCACCTTGCTAAGGGGTGCCATCCAGACATGACAACGCCATAAACAGTGTGTTAACAGTCAAGGTTTAATGGTTCTGTGAAGAATTTTTCAAGAAACTCTATATATTTATACTATAATTCATCAATAACTATATAAATGCATATAAATTCATTTTTTGTAATCGTTTTTCATGCAAAACTGAAGTTTGAATTTATAAAAACAAAATAGAATTTCATGGAAATGATGAATAATAAGCAATTTTCAGATCAAGTAAGTGTTTTTCAGGAAAGCAGGCTGCCAGAGCCTGCGCTGCCGGTTGGTTATGCCGCGTTGATTGAAGCGTATGATCTGAAAGTTCCATTGCCTTTGACGCTCTGTGCTATCGGTACTCGGCATAAAGTTTATGAAGAAGACGGATGGAGCATTTATACGCCGCGTCACGAACCGAACGCGACGCTTGAAGGGCACCTTATTTTTGCCCTTAAATATGAAGGGCTCGATTTGGCAATTTTAAAGCGCCTTTTCGAAGCTCTAGATCCATCCGATTTAGAAGTCATTATTGCCGCCAAGCCAACAAGTGCCTATATGCGCCGTGTTTGGTTTCTATATGAGTGGCTTCTAGAACAGCCACTGGCATTGAACGATGCCAAAACGGGTACTTACGCAGATATTGTAGATAATAAATTACAATGGGGCGTGAGAGGTGAGACTTCTAAACGACACAGGGTTAGAAATAACCTGCCAGGCTCTCGTAAATTTTGTCCTCTGGTTCGCCGCACTGAAAAGCTAGAACAATTTGTAGGTGCCAAACTTGATGAACAAGCCCGTAATGTTATTGGGAATATTTCAGCAGGCATTTTGGCACGCACCGCAGCATTCCTCCTTCTAAAAGACTCAAAATCCAGCTATGCCATCGAAGGAGAATCCCCCCCACATGATCGCATTCAACGATGGGGTAAGACGATAGGTGAGGCGGGCAAGCATCCTCTGGATCAAGAGGAGTTTTTGCGATTGCAGCGTATTGTTCTCGGTAAAACGCGGTTTATCAAACTTGGCTTTAGGAATGAAGGTGGATTTGTAGGGGAGCATGAACAAGGCACGCGCATGCCTTTGCCAGATCATATCAGTGCTCGGCATGAGGACTTACCTGATCTTGTTCAAGGAATGATTGATTTCGATAGCGGTTATGCAGGCGAAACTGACCCAGTAATAGCTGCTGCAATTTTAGCTTTTGGGTTTATTTATATTCATCCGTTCGAAGATGGAAATGGCAGGCTTCATCGTTATCTAATTCACCATATTTTAACAGCGCGACAATTTAATCCGACAGGGATCGTGTTCCCCGTATCCTTTGCCATTCTGGAACGGATTAATGATTATCGCCGCGTTCTTGAAAGCTATTCTTCTCGGGTTTTGCCGCTTGTTGAATGGCGACCTACAGAAAAGATGAATGTTGAAGTTCTGAATGATACCGGAGATTTTTACCGTTATTTTGACGCAACCCTACATGCAGAATTTTTGTTTGAGTGCGTTCAAAAAACTATTGAAGAAGATCTTCCAGAAGAGGCAATGTTTCTTGAACGCTATGATCATTTTAAATCGCGTGTTGAGGTAATCGAAGATATGACAGCTTCGACCATCGACTTGATGTTTAATTTCCTGAAGCAAAATGACGGAAAATTTTCAATACGTGCGCGTCAAAAAGAATTTGAATTGCTGTCTGATGATGAAGCCAGGAAGTACGAAACGCTCTATCAAGAGGTCTTTAATACTGAAGAACAATAAATTGTAGTGTGATGCGGAGAGGGGAAAGGGAGGAGTTTGGAAAAGCAATTAATGTGTTAACCTAATCTCTTTTGTATTGAATTAGTTAATCTTTCTATAAACGATCTGTAATTCTGTAATCCTTCGGGAGAAGTTATCTCAACTCATTTTGTCGGCTATTCTGAAAACCATAGAACCGTGTGGATGACATCCATCGTCGTAAAAACCGATTTAGCTACTGGAATCATTAAAACCAAAATTCATACTATTTTAGTGATAGAGCCAGCTCTAGAAGCTCCAAGATCTTCAATTGCAAACCACATTTCTACCCGTTGAATACGTGGATGCCTAAATAGAAAGCCTTTTCGAAAGAGCGGGATCGGACAAGACCAAATATTACAGCAACAACCTGGCTTTCGTCCATGGATGATTTTCAGGAAATGAATAAAGTATGGGATACCTAAGTGGATAAAGGAAATTCACCGACACGCGCGTGCGATGAATCAAAGCTTGCTACACCAGATTACACGGTTGAAATTATTGTGGTTGCAGCCATTTGAAAGAATTCTCAATCTGAAAGTTTTGGTTAGTAAATACGGAGAAAATTTTGGTGATTGGATACTCCGCAACCAATAGAAACCCGGTAACTCATTCGAGCTTCCGGGTTTCTGTGTGTGGGTATTTCGAAGTCACTATGAGGCTATTCTCTCAATAAAATTATCCAATTCTGTTTGTAATGACAGGCAATCTTGTTTTAAGGAGCTTACGGAGACAAGAACGGTGTCAGAAGATTGGTTTGTGGCTGTAGCCTGTTGCGAGACAGTTGACATATTAGACATAATTTCTCTAATCGTACTCGAAACTTGGTCTGTTCCGGCGGCAATGCCTCGGGTTGAATCGGATTGTTCTGTAACAGTACTTGATAGCAATGTTGAAAATTCTTGTATTTGATCAATTGTTTGGCCAATTCGATGTACTGAACGAGAGGCTTCTTCTGCTTGGTTTCTCATTTCACAAAGTTCTGTTTCAATCTCAGCTGTTGCTTCTCTTGTTTTTGCTGCAAGCGCTTTAACTTCGCCAGCTACAATAGCAAAACCACTACCGTGCTCTCCTGCTCGTGATGCTTCTATCGTTGCGTTCAAAGCCAACAATCTTGTCTGATCTGCAACTCCGTCAACCAGACTAAAAACAATCTCGATTTTTTTACAGACTTCGGACAGCATCAGCATATTGTTTTGAACAATATTGACTTCATCTACAGCACTCTTCGAAATTGCAGCCGCTTTGCTTGCCTGTACAGAAATTTCATCTACTGCAGTACTCAGTTTATTTGTAGAGTTGGACATGCCACTAATTCTGGTTGAAGCTTCTTGCATGTGTACAGAAGCCGTTTGGCCCAGCTGACTGGTCTTCTGGGCCGCAGAATTCATAATATTTGCGGCGCTGTGAAGTGTTTCTACTGTATTAATAATATTACCAGCAGCGGATAGAATATCGGTACGGAGCTGCTCGGCTAATTTAATCATGTCTTTACGACGTTTAGTTTCAGCTTCTCGCTCTGACTTTGCTTTGTCTTTTTCTAGGGATTGTCGTTCCCGGTTATTTTCTTTGAATACTTCTAGTGCCCTTGCCATCCCACCTAATTCATCTGTTCTGTGAGTGTGGGGGATTTCTTGTTCGTCATTACCGTCCTTCATTTCTTCCATAACACTGGTGAGGTTTTGGATTGGTTTTGTGATTGCACGGTAAATTACAAATGTGAACATACAAACCATAAAGAAAATACTGACACCGATCCCGACAAGAAGGTATAGGTTGTAGGTAACTTCTTCTTTTATCTCATTAGCACGAGAGAGAATGTTTTCACTAAACGTGGCCTCAAGACCATTTAATTTATCAAGGTAGAGAGAGGCAGTGCTATACCAAGATTGGGGGGTAATACCCATATTGTCTTCGGTAACAAAAATTTCCAACAGCGTATTTTGCATTAGCCGGAAAGCTTCAGTCTGTTGATTGGCGATTAGATCAGAAAAGGCGTCTTTAACGGTTGAGTAGGAATTAAAAGTCTGGAAATTTTTTAATTGAACAGTCTCTGCTGACATATGGCTTACAAATTGACGATGTAACGCTCCATCATAAGAAAAACTGGAGCTATATAGCGTAAATGCCAGGGGTTGTGCCTGGCTGGCGCGTTCTTTCGCGGCTATAAGGTTCTTGTATGAAAAGAGTGCAACGGCTAATTCGGCATTATTATTAAGGAGAACCATTTTTTCAACAACAGTGGTTAAGCTTCGTATTAAACGAGAGTAATGCTGATCGATAGTTGGTGCGTCTGCTTCAAAAGCAATAGTCTTGTTCCTTAAACCAGATAACTGAACAAATAATTCCTGAGCGATATCAAATTGTTTGTTAAGTTCCTGGTCGTTTAAATTGGGACTTGTCTGGCTAACTAATTCTTTAAATTTAATTTGCTGTTGATTCGTAACGGTATGAAAATTTGGGAGTTCATTTTCAAAAGCAGCACCTAAACTTGAAATGTAAACCAGACTAGCTGATCGTTCCTTTTGGAGTTCATGTACAAGTTGTCCTGCACCTTTTGCCAATTCTGCTAGTGTAACAATAGATGTAACATCATTAACTTTTTGTCGTTCATTTAAAACCTGTTCTCCTGTTTTTGTTGCTAATACAAGAAGGGGTATGGCTGCGATTAAGAAAATTAGCTTTTTTAAACTCCACATAACGAACTCCACAAGATGCTAATTCATTCCAGAAAATGTTTTATATTTGGAAATTAAAGGGTCTCTACCCGGATGAGATTAGTGCCTCCTGGTGTCCCAAATGGAACCCCGGCCGTGACGATAACCATTTCGCCAAGCTGAACTAAGTCTCTTTCTAGAAGGGTATCTTTTACAATTGTTACCATATCTGAAAAATTAGATGCATCTGGTGTCGTTAGGGGGTGAACGCCCCATACCAAATTCAAAAAACGGGCTGTATCATGGTTTGCAGTCAGCCCAAGTATTTTTGCATCAGGACGCCCCCGTGACATGGAAGTAGCCGTTAAACCACTGGTGGTAAAGGTAGCAATTGTCGCGCAATTGAGTGATTCACTCAGTTCTTTTACTGCGCGTCCTATTGCAAAAGGAACATGATTTTCCTGCGTATCAAACATAAGGCTTTTTGATGGCACGCCGTGGTTATGAATATCATCTTCTACGCATCTAATGATATTATTCATAACGGTGACTGCTTCTGTAGGGTAACGACCCGTTGCAGTTTCAGCACTTAACATGACAGCATCGACACGGGCATAAACTGAATTTGCAACATCTGATGCTTCTGCTCTGGTTGGGGTCGGTGCTGAAATCATTGATTCTAACATTTGAGTAGCCACAATTACGGGCTTACCAATCTTTCGGCAGGTGGCGATAATCTTTCTTTGGGCTATGGGAACCTGATCGGGGCTTAGCTCTACACCCAGATCCCCCCTTGCAACCATCACGGCATCAGATGCTGCGACAATCGTTTCCAAGTGATCAAGTGCGGAAGGTTTCTCTAATTTTGAGATAACAGATATTGGAACTTTAGCTAAAGTTCTTAGTACTTGAATATCTACGGCTGTTTGTACGAAGCTTAAGGCAATAATTTTGATGTCTTGCGCTAGTGCAAATTCAAGGTCGGCTTTGTCTTTTACTGTTATGGATCCTATGGACAGGGGAACATCCGGTACATTTACACCTTTGCAGCTACTGAGTTTTCCACCGACTTCGACCGTTGTCGATATTTGGCGGCTCGATGCACCCGTAACTTTTAAAGACAAGCGCCCATCGTCCAATAACAACCTGCTGCCGGGTTTTACTGACGTATAAATTTCAGGGTGAGGCAAGGTGACTTGTTTTTCAGTACCAACAATTTCACCAGGAATAAGATCAAAGCTTGTTCCTGTTCTCAATACGACATTTTCGCGAACCTTACCGATACGTAATTTGGGGCCCTGTAGGTCAGCTAACAGGGAGATTGGCCGTCCTATTTCAGCCTCAATCTCACGGATTAGAGAAATTGTTTTTCTGTGATCATTATGAGTGCCGTGACTAAAGTTGAGGCGAAAGACATCGACCCCAGCCTCTAAAAGGGCATAGATTTTGGATCGATTATGACTAGCAGGACCCAATGTTGAAATTATTTTTGTCGAACGGGCTTTGGGTGTCGTCATCGGATGGGGTGTGGCCCCATCCTCCTGACGTAATGAGTTCGTAGATATATTGTCGCTCATAAGATCAGCCCCGAACGACAACTGGGTCATTAACGGGTATCGCTAACTCGACTGCTGCGCCTTCTACATAGTGATCCTTACCACGTTGGTGAACTTCGTCGACCAGTAAATCGTGACCAGAGACATTCACATTATAGCGAACAATACCTCCCAAAAATTCACGCTCGGAGACGAAACCTTTTACGATGACCTCACCATTTTTAGGTGCTGTGTCAGTGCTGTAAAGCCTCACACTCTGTGGCCGAAAAACGATACTTGCATCCCCTGTGATCTCGGTTGTTAGGGGGAACTCAAAGTTATTGTTGCTTATGAAAATGGGGGTTCCGTTTTCAATCTTACACTTACCATCAAGAATATTTGCGGTTCCGAGGAAAGAAGCTACAAAACGGTTGTGTGGGTTGTCATATAACTCTTGAGGTGTTCCTACCTGTTGAATGATCCCATCGTTCAGTACAGCAATTCTATCTGACGTCGTATTTGCTTCTTCCTGATCGTGTGTAACAAATATGGTGGTTAACCCTAGTTTGCGTTGAAGCGTCAAGATGTCTCGACGCATTTGAACGCGAAGATTTGCATCAAGATTTGATAGGGGCTCATCCAAGAGTAAAATACGTGGTTCCACTACGATTGTTCTTGCCAAGGCAATACGTTGCTGTTGTCCTCCTGAAAGCTGGGAAGGGCGCCGGTCTGCCAGGTGTTTTAAATCCACAAGATCAAGTGCTTCTTCGACACGTCCATCGATTTCTGTCTTAGGAACTTTTCTTTCTTCTAGTCCAAAGGCAATATTTTTGCGAACGGACATGTGCGGCCAAAGAGCGTAGCTTTGGAAAACCATGCCAACATTTCGCTTCCAGGGCGGCAGTGTTGTTATGTTATCACCGCCGATCAAAATACGACCTTCTGGCGTTGGACCAAATCCAGCTATAGCACGTAGAAGTGTTGATTTTCCGGACCCAGAAGGTCCTAAAAAAGCAAAAAACTCTCCGGGGTTAATGTCTAGGTTGATGTCTTTGAGAACGTTAACATCCCCAAAACTGAGACCAACATTTTCAATTTTAATCCCAACGGATTTTGTTTCCTTTAAAGACATTTATTTTGTCCTTCATACATATCTTTTGCCCGATTAAGCAGGCTGTTTATTTATCTGGGGAAATGGCGTGTTCGCGTTTGGTCCGCTCGATAATGCGATGGGATGCATATGTCCCCAACGCAACAATCAGTACAGCAAGAATACCAAGCGCAGCACCGGGACCACGGCCAGCAGCGGATTGCATGAATACGTAGATGCCATAAGCAAGGGGGGCATCTGATTCACTTGAGACCAACATAATTGTCGCAGAGAGTTCAACGGCAGCTGTTGCAAAGCTCGTTACAAATCCTGCAAGAATACCGCCCCCCATAAGAGGGATAACAACACGTCGCACCGTACTCCATTTGGTAGCACCCAAATTCTCTGCTGCTTCTTCCAGAGAGACCGAAACCTGTTGAAGAGCCGCGACACATGCACGTAGCGCATAAGGAAGTCTGCGAACAGCAAGAGCGATGACAATTATTAGCCAAAAATTAGCCAAGGATGTATCTGTCAATGGGACGTCGACTTCGTAAAAAGTACGAAGATAACCAATACCAAGAACAACACCAGGCACCGCCAGTGCAGACATTGCCAGAAAGTCCAACGCCTTTCTTCCGGCAATCCCGGTCCGCCAAACAACATAGGCAATAGCTGTTCCAAATATCACATCGACGAGGCCGGCGATACCTGCGTACAGCAAGGTATTATTGATGTATTGACCCGCAGAATTAAAGACTTCTACGTAGTGGCTGAAAGTATAGGCATCTGGAAGAACACTGAACGACCAGATTGTGCCAAACGAAAGCAATAACAGACCAATATGCGGTGAGAGTACAATGCCTAGAATGAAAAGAATAACAGCATAACACCCTGCTTTTTCAAGAGGTCGCAGGTCGCGTTTCATCAAGCCACCGCCGCCCTTTTGGGTTGTTGCGTAATCTTTACCTTTCATTGCAAGAAAGGAAACCCAAAGTGAGAAGAGGGAGAACACAACCAGTATGACCGAAATCACATATCCCATCGGGTCAGAAATACCAACCGAGGAAATTCGGAGGTAGGCCTGTGGTGCGAGCATGTTATTTACATTTAACAGTAATGGTGTGCCAAGATCGTCAAACACCTTGAGGAAAACCAATGATGCGCCTGCGATATAGCCGGGCATGCCTAGTGGAAACACAATCCTGCGAAAAAGCCGCATGCCTGATGAACCAAGGGACAGCGCAGCTTCTTCCATTGAACGGTCAATGTTTGACAGGCTTGCTGACAGGTTGATTAGAATAAAGGGAAAATAATGGATCGATTGGACAAAAATAACGCCATTTAATCCCTCCATAAAAGGAATGGTAAATCCGAAATTTTCTTCTAACAGCAGATTAACACTACCATTTCCTCCGAACAAAAGTTGCATAGCAACTGCGCCAACAAATGGTGGCATGATCAGAGGAACAATACCCAGTGTTTGTATCAGGGCTGTGCCACCAAAATTAAATCTGGTTGTAAAGTAGGATAGAGGTAGTGCGATGCAGGTCGCAACGACAACTGAAACGGAAGCCACGTAAAAAGAGTTAAAGAAGGATTCCTGAAATAAAGAGGTATTAAAGAAATCCATAAAGTTAACGAGGGTAAAAGACCCTGTGCTTGGGTCTTGGAAGGCAACGAAAATCACCTTTGCAACAGGAACACCAAGAAAGGTTAGCAGAAAGAGGCCAATAAATGCAGCCACAATTCCGGGGCCCCATTGGCCACGCATAGCTGTAGCACGGGCCCAAGTTACCGTAGACATAAAATTCTCCTGGATAGGAAAGCTCGAGAACAAAAAGGGGCACGGGTGTTTTCACAATTAGATGGAACACCCGTGCCAGACAGGGAGACGTTTTAGTTCTTAGAGTTTAGAAAGAGCTTCTTCCGCCAACTCAATTGCCTTTGCATAGTTTGCTACGGCAAAGGCATCCCACTCTTGTTCAACTTCTGCCTGACGGCCTGTTACTTTATCAGTGGCTTTTTTGCGTTTCTTTTTGAAAATTGATGCAAAGTCGGCATCCATCGATTTTGCTTCATCTATTGGTAACGCTGCGACAAGCGCACGGGCTTCATCCACCAGTTTTTGCGCTTCTGCGTTTGGTGCCTTCGCCAAAACAATCTCAGCTTCTTGAATCGCTTTAGTTGCTTCGCGAAGATCGTCCAGACGGTAAGTAATCATTACATCAAATAATGAATTTACCAAATTGTAGCGATCTTTAGATTTAGCTAGATCAAATTTGACCGCTGCGCCGATAGAGCTGTCTTTAAAAGGATTAGGGAAATTTTCTGGTGCTTTTGCATAGGTCGCAGGGTTGACCGGAAGGCGTCTGATTTTGGGGTCTAAAAGAAGTTCTTGTCCTGATGAACTCAAAAGAAAATCAATGAACTTGCCTGCGGCTTCGGCGTTAGGCGCGTTCTTGACAATACCAATATTAGCAGGAACCAGCGTTGTCATAGATGGATATCTAAAATCGACAGGGAAGCCTGATCCTTTTGATGATAAACCAAAGAAATCGATGACAATACCAACACCGAAATTACCACTGTTAACGCCATCAGGTACACCAAAACTACGTTCCGTAACGGTTTTGAAATTCCCGGCCATTTCCTTCATCAGACCCCAACCCTGGTTCCAACCTTCACCTTGAAGTAAAGTTTCGACTGTTAGGTGAGTTGTCCCTGAACGTGACGGGGCAGACATCCCGACATGGCCATGATAAATGGGTTTGCGAAGATCACCCCATTCCTCTGGGGCTGGCAGCTTTTTGGCTTGGATATAACGAGTGTTCCACATGATACCATATCCGGCAGCCGCAAAACCTTTGTAATAACCATCTGGATCATTAATAGGGAAAGCCCCTACTTTGTCTGGAATGCCTGTGACGGAGCTTTCATACTTCTGTAAAAGTCCATCGTCTTTTAAAACTTCAAAAGCATCAGGTGCTGAAGCCCAAAACAAATCAGTTTGGTTTTTTGCCTGTGTCTCTTGAATATACTTGATGCCGGCTGTGGTCTTTTTCTTTAAGATTTCTAATTTAACGCCGGGGTTTTCTTGCTCGAACGCTGTTTTAAAAACTTTTGTAAGGTCCGATGGAAAGGATGTAACGATCGTAAGGGTGCCGTCGCTCGCCATTACAGCGAATGGTGACAGTGCGATACCTGCTGCAAGTGTCACACCTGATAGCACTTTTGAAAAATGAAGCCTCATACTCTGTTTCCTCCAATTATTTTTCTTGTTAAAGGAAGCAATTGTTTTTCAATTGCTCACCCCTTGTTTAGCAAGGAGGGTGCCAAGTTTGATTTTGATTTTATCTAGTTGATATTTAAGGGGTATTTATTTTTAATCTGAGGTTGGTATAAATGTTCGGGTCACCTTTAACTCATATGCCAGAGGGCTTTCGGGTCAAAAGGTCATCACTCGTTTGGTGCTTTAAAGTTTGTTTTATCAATGCCAAATCGTTTCATTCGCAAGTAAAGTTTTTTTCTGGGAATTCCAAGCTCTATAGCCGTTTCTGCAACCCTTCCATTGTTTCGTGCTAGTGCTGATTCAACAATCCTTTGTTCGTAGATAGCAAGCTGTTCATCCAGGCTTGACCCATTTTCTGGTGCATTTGTGCTGGTTTGGATTACATCAGTTAGGCGACGTGATATTCCAAGAACAAATCGTTCGGCAACATTCCGTAATTCCCTTACATTTCCTTCCCATTTTCGGCTTATTAAATCATCCATGTGCCGATTTTCTATTATTGGAACTTCTTTATTCAGTCGATCAGAGGCAAGCTGTACAAAGTGTGAAAAGAGAATGGGAATATCGTTGATGCGCTCTCTAAGAGGTGGAATTTCTATTTGTGCAACACTTAGTCGATAGTAAAAGTCATCACGGAATTCACCCTGTTTCGAGAGTTCAAGTAAATCACATTTAGTTGCTGCAATTACCCTTATATCGACAGGGATTGTTGCATTTCCGCCTAGTCTTTCAACAACACGCTCTTGTAAAACGCGAAGTAATTTAACTTGTAAGTGCATGGGCATACTCTCTATCTCATCAAGAAAAAGCGTGCCACTTGCAGAAAATTCAATTTTACCAATTCTTCGTTTTGTTGCCCCTGTAAAGGCGCCTGCTTCGTGTCCAAATAGTTCGCTTTCGATAACACTCTCTGGTAACGCCCCACAGTTTAACGCGACAAACTGACCGCTTTTTCTTTCGCTAAAATCATGCAGTGCACGGGCAATGAGCTCTTTTCCTGTTCCTGTTTCCCCATGAATTAAAACATCAACGTCAGCTTCTGCTAAATTATGAAGGAGCTTCCTGAGCTCGACTATTGATCCGCATGATCCGATTATGCGTCCTTCAAGTTTGCTCATAGAGGCCAAACGATCACGCAAATCCTTATTTTCCAAAATAAGGTTCTGTGTTTGCATTGCTCTTTGAACAACATCAATCAGTAGTTCTGGCGCTACGGGTTTTTCGATGAAATCATAGGCACCAGAACGAACGGCACTTAAAGCCATTGAAACATCGCCATGGCCTGTGACAAGAATAACAGGCAGGTCCGGATACCGTTTTTTCAACTTAGATAAAAGTTCCATACCATTCATACCTGGCATACGAACATCTGTAACGATAACGCCTTTCCATTCGTCATCCAGAAAAGCAATAGCAGCATCTCCGCTGCTCGCTTCGGTTACATCAAACCCTTCTAATTCCAAGGTAACTTTAGCTGCTTCTCTGACATCTTTTTCATCTTCAACAAGAAGAACTCTTTTACAAACCATCATTTCTTAACTCTTCCTGTTCAACCGCCCTAAGAGTGACACGCATAGAGCAGCCGTTATTTTCTTTACTGTCGACTTCTAATGTACCCCCAAAATCATTGGCGATTTTTTGTGTAATAGATAACCCCAAGCCGAGGCCTTCGCCGACTTCTTTGGTGGTGAAAAAGGGATCGAAAATTCTGGACTTGACCTCTGGTTTCAGGCCGGGGCCATTATCTCTGACTTCAATGGTGCACTTATCTTTCTGCCTTGACGTTTTGATGTGTAACTTTGGTTCAGGTTTCTCTTTCAGGGCATCCAATGCGTTAGAAACCAAATTCACAATCACCTGCTCTAGTCTGACGAGTTCGGCTTGTGCCCAGAGGTTATTGCTTTCTTTGTCTCTAATTATTTCAATGTCGTCCAAGCGAATACGTTCTTCAAATAAGGACAGAGCCTGATCAATGCACAAATCAATGGAAACCGGTTCAATATCTTGTGACGGTCGCCGAGCGAATACCTTTAGGTGATTTACGGTTTTCCCCATTCTCTCGGCAATCTTCCCGATTTTTTCAATAAAACGTTCGGCGTCTTCTGGTTGCCCCCTTTGTAAAAGAGTTTTTGCGTTATGTGCATTATAGGTTATGGCTGCAAGTGTCTGATTTGATTCATGGGCAATGCCCGCAGACATTTGTCCCAGAATAGCCAGTTTTGCTGCTTGAAGTAATTCTTCTTGCGCGGAAATTCGCTCTTGGATTTCATTTTTTAGTTTTATATTCGTTTCGTTTAACTCTGCAGTTCGTTCTTGAATTCGTTGCTCAAGAAACTTTCTGGCTCCACGTCTTTCTGTGGCATCTTCTAGTGTTATTAAATACTTTTTCGCTTTTCGCAGGCTGTAACTTCTCACTGCTACATCCAGAAAAAATTCTCGTCCATCACTTCGCTTACCCTTGATTTCTTTTAGGTTGGTGTCGTTGTTTTTCAGCAGGTCAGTCCAGGTTCCCTCTTGCCCAACTGCCAGGAATGCATCCACAAAAAGCAAGCCGGCAACGTCTTTTTGCTGCGTATTAAAAAGTACTTCAGCACTTGGGTTAACAAATTCGACGGAACCATTCTCATCTGTACTGATCAGACCAACGAGTGAATTGTTAATGATGGATTTTGCATTAGAGTTTTCTACTTCCTGTGCTGTATTCCGGAATACGAGCAGTGCTTCGGCCATTTCCGATATTTCATCTTTACCGGACACCTTAATGGTTACATCCAGATCTCCAGTCGCAATCGCCGCCATATTTTTACGAAGATCACTCAGCCGAGAAACAATGCGCTTGCCTACATACCCCCAACCAACAAATATGAAAATCAAGACAGATACACCGGCTGAAATAATCAGAATAAAACGTTCCTGGGATATACGATTTTCCGCTTCGAGTGTTGCCAAGACAGCTCTTTGTTCGGCAGCTAAAATTTGAGTAGATACAATCTGCTCTAGCCGTAAAAACAGATCATTATTTTCTTCAATCAAATTACGTCCTTTATTTTCAAAAAGAAGTTCTTTTTTTCTTAAGGCGAGGACATCATTACCGCCACGTGAATAGCCCAGAACCTGATTAATGGCCTGCCTGAGCGAGACACTTGAGGCGTCTGTTTCAATTAGTTCGACGGAAATTTCCAGAGTATCTGCAACTTCAGCAAGAAATTGTCGTGTAACTTCGATGTCTTCCAGGGTTCCTTGTGTCGCGCCCCGCATGATGAGGCCAACAGCCAGGTTTGTAGATGCGTTGACCCGCATAACTGCTTCGCGCATTTGGGTCATATCATTAATAGCGACCAGTTCGCTGTTCAGGTCTCGGTCCCAATTTTTTTGTACCAATCTGTCAAGGGCGCTGGCCATATTAAAGCTGGCGTCTTCAACGATAGGGTCGATTTCAGCAAGGAAATCAGCATGAGCCCATCTTAGCCGTTCAATAAGGCGTTCATTTACATTTTTTAACTTAAATCGTTGATGAACATTGTTATCGACCTGACGGAGACTTGTCGTGATTTCAGGTAAAACGGTCAGAATTTGATCGCGGTTTTTACTGTCGATCAGGTTCGGGTTTTCATCTAACAGTGCCTTTAGACGTCCAATCTGTGTTTCGATATCTTGACGAATTTTAAGACGTTCTTTTTCCGATATCGCTGTAAGTAAGCTGGGCATGTCTGCCCTGATGTCGCCCCCGATCTCGGCTATGCGCGCTGCTAAGGATGTTGCTGGCAATTGTGTGTTGGTTAAACGGGATAGGTCATCACTTAGGCGCTCGAAGGCTAAGCCAGCGATAATTGCAGAGAGAACCGTTGCACCAGCAACAACCCCGAATGCAAGAAAAAGTCGCACTCCGATTTTTCGGACTCTGTCTTTGATCCACGAAAAAAAGCCAAAGGCATCGTTTTGATCTTTAGTCATCGCGATTTTTGCCACTCTGGGCCACTTTCGTTTTTCAATTCCAGTTCATGAAGTAACAACATGGCTTTTTGAAAGGACCGTTCACTTTCATCCTGCCAGTCCTGTTCTAATCTGGTTTGTAAAATTGACTTAGAGGTGCCCGGAAAGGAATGAGAAAACTGTTTAAGAAAGGTTTGTTCCGTTGACATCATTTCACCCACAGGAACGGATACGAGTAATTTCCGAGCTTTGTCTATTGTTAGACGGTCTGATAGTTTTGAGGAGGACGCTTCTAATTTATGGAGTAGTCTCCAAGCTCTGTTTAGGGGCCTAAGACGGTAGGTAATTAATTGGTCAAACATTGAATTGACCAGCTGATATCGTTGTGAAGACAGGTTTTTATTAAAAACAACAGGGTCAATGAAATTTGATTGATCAAAAGGCCTTGGGAAGTCAGTGGGAAAGACTTCGTATGCGTCTTGCCGTATAGGTAGTCGCATTATGTCTTTGTGAGCAAGCAGCTTTTGCCCTTCGAGGGAGATGAGAAAGTCAATAAAGGTTTTTGCTTCACGAGGTGCTGAGGCTTCAGCAAGAATGGCAGCACTGGCAGGCATCAGTGTTGTATTTGGATAGTAGGCAAAATCTATTGGTTGTCCTCTTTTCTCTGCTCCCAAAGCAAAAAAATCGACAACGAGGCCTATCCCAAAACGGCCCTTTACAACACCATCACGTACCCCGTAACTTCGCGCCGTAATTGTTGATAGGTTTCCTGCCAATTCTAGTAGGTATTCCCATCCTTTTTCCCATCCATATGCTTGTAATATTGTCTCAACAATCACATGTGTTGTCCCAGATCTCATTGGGGAAGTAATTGCGATATGGCGCGAATATTCTGGTTTTAACAGATCGTTCCAATCTTTAGGAACGGTGAGATTATGGCGGGTAAGATAGTCGTTATTCCACATCGCCCCATAACCAGCTAGGGCGACGCCGAAATAATACCCATCTTTATCATCAAGAAACAGGTTATCTAGCTTGTTGGGCTTTCCTGACGCGATGCGCTTTAATTTTCCTGCTTTCTTTAAGCTTTCAAATGCGTCAACTGCGCTGGCCATAAAAATGTCTGGCATTGGTTGTCTGCCATTTAGGATGTGCGCGACCGCTGCGGGCGTTTTCTTGAATAAAAAGCGTAGACGTGTGTTAGGATATTTTTCTCGAAAGGCCTTCTCTAGGGGGTTGACGTACTGTTCTGCGTAGGAGGTCAATATGATGATTGATTGAGTATCTTCGAGTGAGTTTTTTTCTGCTGCCAATGAGTTTATAGGGCAGACAAACACAAAAAGAACAATCAAAATTCGAGCAAGATTAATCATAGGTTCTAGAGTAGGTGCCATTTGTATTTTTCAGCCTTTTAATCACTCAATATTAAAAATGGGTCAATATTGTCTGGTTATTTTTAATTAAGTGTCGTTTTTGACGCATTTTTACCAAGGTTTACGCGAACATTAATACATGTTTTTTCTTTAAAGCCCTAATCAACGGGACTCAGGCATTGGTAAGCAAACTTTTTATAGAGCTACTCTCGTCTTATTTCGCAATCATTGTGCCAACCTGATCAACAATCTTTATCTTGAGCGTTGAGTAACTCGGAGGATTTGACCTTGCAAGAAAATCTAAAAAGTACATCAGCCTTGAATCGCCTGAAGGCGGAAGAAATATTAGACTCAAAGGAATTTTTATAATGAATACTTCAACACTGGAAAATCTTACATGAAGAAATTGGAACAAGAGAACCGAATAACCCAGACCTACAACGAGGAAAGCTTGGAGAACTTAGGCAGGCCTATGACAGAGCACAATATCAACGTGTGAAAGTAATAGAAGACGCTACGGAAGAAAACAGAAGAGGAATAAAACTCTTGAAGACAAGAGCATGGAAAGGGGGAATTACAAACATGGTGGTCTTGGTGATTACATTAATCGGCACTTGGAGTTGGATGGAATATTAGACTTACAGAGCCTTAAGGCGTAAAGAGATCTTGCTCTGACACCTGATTTTACCCCATTCCGTATTAGAGTTTTTGCTCATTATCCAAAGACCGGGAGAAGACGTTAGACACGATGAAAGCCTCACGTTTAACGGACGCTCAAAAAGCGTTTATTATTAAGCAAGGAGAAAATGGCAAAGTGATTTATAACATTGAAAAAAAAGATGTTGTAAGATATGTAATGTTTAAACTTTTAAAAATCGGCTTGTTATTGAAATCGAATTATCGGTGGTTGCGTGCCCCCGCAACCAATAAAAACGCCTTAGATTGAAAAGTCTGAGGCGTTTTTTTGTCTCCGTGAAAGAGAAAAACGGAGATAAAGTAAATAATAGTCTAATTCATCATGCTTTCTGGAAAGATATAGGCTCATGGAAATCACTGTAAATTTTTTGGATAACCTTCGTCTTGAGGCTAAGTTTGATGACTTTACCGTAATAACCGACCAGCCTATTCGCTATAAAGGGGATGGAACTGCACCAAGTCCATTTGATTATTTTCTAGCATCTTCTGCGCTCTGTGCCGCTTATTTTGTAAAGGTTTATTGCCTGTCACGTGATATCCCCACTGATGATATCAGGGTTTCGCAAAATAATATTATCGATCCGGAAAACAGGTATAATCAAACCTTTCAAATTCAAATTGAATTGCCTGACGGTATTTCCGAACGAGATCGGGCTGGTATCTTAAGGTCAGCAGACCGTTGCACCGTGAAAAAAGTTATCCAGGAAGGTCCAAAGTTTAAAATTGACCCCGTGGAAAATTTGGATGATTCGTCGCTGTTAGAAAGTTATGAGAGCGAAGGAAATACGGTTATTCTGGGTAAAGACCTACCTTTGGAACAGACCATTGCCAATATGACGGCGATTTTGTCCAATATTGGTATTAAAATTGAAGCTGCGTCTTGGCGAAATATTGTTCCGAATGTCTGGTCCCTTCATATCCGCGAAGCTGCGTCGCCGATGTGTTATACCAATGGGAAAGGGGCCACGAAAGAAAGCGCCCTTTGTTCCGCATTGGGTGAATATATTGAAAGGATTAGCTGTAATTTCTTTTATAATGACTATTACTTTGGCGAAGAAATCGCGCATAGCGAGTTTGTCCATTATCCCAATGAAAAATGGTTTAAAGCCGGACCTGATGATGCTTTGCCGAAAGGTTTGATGGATGAAGTATGTCTGCAGCTTTATAACCCTGACGGTGAATTAAGATCGTCGCATTTAATTGATACAAACTCCGGGCTTGTTGATCGCGGTATTTGTGCTTTGCCCTTTATACGCAGTTCAGATCAAAAAACAGTCTATTTTCCGTCAAATCTGATTGAAAATCTATTTGTTAGTAATGGTATGAGTGCCGGCAATACGCTGTATGAAGCGCAAGTTCAATGCCTATCCGAAATATTCGAACGTGCGGTTAAACGAGAAATCATTGAGGAAGAGATTGTTCTTCCGGATGTACCAAAGGAAGTTCTTGCAAAATATCCGCATATTCTGGCCGGCATTGAAGAGCTAGAAGATAAAGGCTTCCCTATTCTGGTAAAAGATGCATCCTTGGGTGGGCGGTTCCCCGTTATGAATGTCACGTTGATGAACCCGAAAACAGGGGGTGTTTTTGCATCCTTTGGTGCACATCCCAGTTTTGAAGTGGCTTTGGAACGTTCTCTCACTGAGTTATTACAAGGCCGCAGTTTTGAAGGCTTGAATGACGTTCCACTTCCGACATTTAGCAGTCATGCGGTGAAAGAACCTGGGAACTTTGTTGAGCATTTTATTGATTCAACAGGTGTTATATCGTGGAAATTCTTTAGTAAAAAACAAGACTATGATTTCTGTGAATGGGACTTTAGTGGCACGACAGAGCAAGAAAATGAGTGCTTGATGAACATCCTCAAAGATCTGGGGAAAGAAGTTTATATTGCGACATACAATGACTTTGGTGCAACGGCATGCAGGATTTTGGTGCCAGATTACTCTGAAGTATATCCAGCAGAAGATTTGATTTGGGATAATACCAATAAAGCCCTGATATTCCGGGAAGATATTTTAAATATTCATTCCTTAACTCATTCTGAATTAGAAAGTTTGCTCGAGCGATTAGATGATTCTGAGCTGGACCCCTATACGATAATATCCAGCATGATAGGCATTGAATTTGATGAAAATACAGTTTGGGGCAAGCTGGATATACGTGAACTGAAGATATTGATTTATTTAGCTCTAAAAGAATATGAAGAAGCAAAAGACGGTATTGGTGACTTCTTAAATTTTAATGAAAACACCGTGGAGCGGGTTTTGTTTTACCGGGCAATGGATGCGGTACTTGATATTACGCTTGATGATGACTTGAATATTGATGATTTTCTTCCGAACCTGACGAGAATGTATGGCGCTGAGCTCATGGATAATGCTGTGGGTTCTGTAACCGGTGATGTAAAATTTTATGGCTTAACAAAGACAAGTATGAAGCTTGAAGGTTTGGACAAGCACCTTAGGTTAATTGAGAGCTATAAAAAGCTGCATAAAGCGCGACAAGGTAAAGTAAATTAACAGGTTTACTGGATTAATAAAAACTAACTTCACTTTTTCAAAAAAGATAGGAGGGTAGGGGGGAGGTTAATTTTGCTTTAAGGTGTGTTTTTCTAACAAGTGTTTATTTTTAAAGCTTTATATTCATAGAATAGCTTGTCTTTCGTTGACTAGCCTTGTGACATTTGTATGATCGTTTCTACCTTCCTGCCTTTTGCGCGTAATACAATCAATAAACGGTCAAATAATGAAAATTTCGCGAGCTTATTCGAAACTGCGTTATCGTACGTTCCTTTGCACTATCTGTTGCGGACTTACGGTATCACCCGTTTATAGCGCGACTATTACAACCAATTTTTCTGGTAATCTGGACGGTAGTCAAGCTTATGATCGCCCTACTCAAGTTAATGGCGTTCCGCCTTGGACGGCGAGTGGTAATACCTATAACTATTTTTCGGAAACGTTTACACCTAGTGGAAGTGGTAACTTCGATATTGAGGTTCTTGGTTCCAGTACATTAAACGATCCCGTTCTCTACCTTTATGTAGGCAGTTTTGACCCGGCTAATCCAACGGTGAACGGCGTTATCGCGAATGATGACGGTGGTGTGGGGCTATTGTCACTGATTAGTGGACAGTCTTTGGTTGGGGGCACGCAATATTTTATTGTGGCAACGTCATATAATGCTGGGGACACAGGGGTTTTTGATTTTCAATTAAGAGGACCATTCGGGGCCGCTATCGGAAGTGCATCAACGAATTATGTCGATACGGCAACAACAGTTGGTTTGGGTGGGTTTGCAAGATACTTTGACGATAATGATGGATCTGGTGAACGACAGACAGTTGCCGTGCACCTCAATAGTTTGAGCTCTGGTCAATTGGAGAGCGCATTAAAAACTCTCTATCCGCACAGTTCTACTGTTACAACTGGAGTTGCTGCTTCTGTAAATGATAAGGTGACAGTTACTCTACTTGATAAAATCGGAACTGTATTAGGTAGCTCAACGTCAACAGTTCAAGCGTTAAGTTTTGGGGATGGGTCTGCCGACCTAGGGAATTGGATTTTTGAACACAAAGAATCTGATACTGCTGAATCACAGGATATTTCGTACTCCTTAGCTTCCTCTTCTTATGAGAGCTTTACACCGGGTGATCAAGGAGCCTGGGGAGAAGTTATTGTCTCTAGAACAGATGGTGATTCTACAGATAATGCTTTGGGGTATACTGGAACGGGGCGTGGCCTGGTTACAGGTTACGAGGCAGTGTTAAGTGATGATCTATTGGTTGGTGTTCTTGGTGGTTTTTATCGGGCTGAGACAGAGTTGGATGACAATGCCGGCGAAACTGTTGCCAACATCTATAATCTAGGTATTTACGGGCAAAAGCTATATGACGGTATCAAACTCAGCGGTGTTGCTTTGTACGGATATGGCGATTATGACAGTAATCGTAACGTTGATTTAGCTGGCGTAAAGCAAACGCCGCAAGCCGATTTTGATAGCCATAGCTTAAGTGGAACTCTTGGACTTAGTAAGCTCTATCAACATGGTGACTATAATATCGAACCTTTTGTCACAGCGAGTGGTACCGTTATCAGAGTTTCCGGTTATACGGAAAGCGGTGGTGGTGAATTCAACATGTCCGTAGAAGAAGATACGGTTTCTTTTGTTGGGGCTAAAGCGGGGGTGACTTTCCAGAAAAACTGGAATTTTAAAGATGAAACAGCATTGAATTTCAAACTAAAGCCATATGTTGGACACGACTGGGAGATTGATAGCGCAGGGAGCTCTGTCAGTTTTGTAAATAGTACTGGCAGTACGATGATTGAAGGTAGAGATCTTTCTGTGTTTCAGGCCGGATTAAGCGGCGAAGTCGCTTATGACTTGTCATCAGCCACATCTTTTAAGGCTGGTTTTGATGTTTCGCACAAGGAAGATGAAGATCAGTATGTGGGTTTCTTAGGGTTAGGTGTGAAATTCTAACGGTACAAACAACTTACAAGGAAATTGACCATCCGTTTTAGATGATTGGTAAAAGAAGGACGAAGGGCTGGTTATAATCGTAAAAGCCAAGCGCCTTCTCTTATCTTGGCTTTCTTTTGCTTGCATCAACGAGCTGGCAGTGCCGCTTCATATGTGACGTTGAATATAAAATATTCATATAATCTATTCTACTCACGCTTTAAAAAGTTAAGTCTTAAAACCGTATAACCAATAGATAAAAGTGTACTGGGAGATCTAAGATTTTAATACTCTCCCAGATGCCAGCTCATGATCGAACAGGCATCCTTCGGGCACGGCTAGGCAGATAAATTTACAGAATTTTTTAGTTTGAAAGAGCCAGCGTGATGTTATGTGCTGTCTGACAAACAATGGGTGCTAATTTTTCTTCGACACTTTCCATTGTCCATGCCGGGCGCGTCACGCAAATGTTTACAGAACCAATTCCTTTGTGATCGGGGCCTAGAATAGGTGCTGCAATAGTTAACTCGCCAACAATACATTCCTGATTTGCCATGGCGTAGCCTTTGTTGAGGACGTCATCAATTTTGCGAAGGATTTCTTGCTTATCTATAATTGTGTGGCGCGTGATTGGTGTAAGATCAGAGCCATCAAGTAGGTCAGAGATTTCGTCTTGTGACAGGGTAGATAAGTAAGCGCGACCACTGGACGTACAGAACATTGGGGCGCGTCCGCCGACAATTGGATGTGCTATGTGAGAATTTGTACTGGCCAAGCGGGCGATATAAATCACATCCTGATCCATTGGTATACCAAGGTTAACGGCTTCTCCACTATTTTCCCTAGCTTGTAATAGATAGGGTGCCGCAATAGAGCTTATGGGATTTGACGCAAGATAAGAGTGAGAGAGGCCCAGTAATCGTGCTGCGGGTCGCATCCGACGACTGCTATCATCTCTTTCTAAAAAACCAAGTTCTACAAGGGTATAGCAAAAACGTTGAGCTGCTGATTTGCCGATTCCAGTAATTTCTGAAATTTCCTTGAGGCTTAAGGATTTTTTGTGCTGCCCAAAAGCCTGAAGAACAGAGAAAGCCTTTTCTACTGACCCCACAAAAAGAGGGTTATCGGTTTTTGGGTTGGCTTTTTGCATTAAAGAGCCGGGTTTTTTACTGGTGTTTTTTGCCTGAATTAATGGGCCACTGATGTTTGTCATTTTTTTTCTTTTTATAATTTTCTTTTGTTTAACTGGTAATCAAAAGAATGTCTTTGGTGCATTTAGCTATTGTTTTTCAGCTTCTTTGTACAACAAAAAAAATAAAAAACTTAATAACTTTCTTGTTCATTTCTCATTCTTTAACAAATGCTGCGACGTAATTTTCTCAAAGTACGCCATAAAAATCTTTGCAGGGATGTCATTTCTTGATACATAAGTAGTGGTATGAAGTAAATAGTATTGTTATTCAATACTTATGTGATTATCTTTGATGGCGTACAAGCCTTTGTTCTATCGGGGTTGAAGGCTGACTGAAATCAAAGGGTGAGCATTATTTTGTACATCGGTTTCGCCTTTTTAGGGCAACTGGACAGGAAGAATAAAAAAGGCCACGAAAACTGTGGACAAATTTAGAGGCTAGGGAGAAGTAGCTCATGAGAACAAAATTATTATTATCCGCTGCCCTCAGCGCGATGTTGGTGTTCCCCATTGTTTCTAGTGCAAAGACAATCAATGGCGAAAAACTAGCTGATGAACAGGTTTTTACTTATCGTTTGTTGGATGACATCAAATCATTTGATCCTCAAATTAATACCGATATAGAGGGGTCTGGTGTCATCCGTGATCTCTTTGAGGGATTAATGAATGAAGACGCCAAAGGCGAGCTTGTTCCCGGAACAGCAGAAGGTTACAGCGTCAGTGAAGATAAACTGACCTATACCTTTAACTTACGGGATGCCAAATGGTCTAACGGCGAAGCGTTAACGGCCCATGATTTTGTCTATGCCTGGCGTCGTTTGGTTGATCCAAGCACAGCATCTGAATATGCATGGTATATGGAATTGATGGGTGTCAAGAATGCGACTAAAGTCGTCAAAGGTGAGATTGCCCCAGATCAACTGGGTGTACGAGCGGTAGATGGCAAAACCTTTGAAGTGACGTTGGAAAAAGCAATTCCATATTTTGCTTCTATGACAGTGCACACATCAACTTTTCCTGTGTTGAAATCAGTTGTTGAAAAACATGGTGCAAGCTGGACCAAGCCAGAAAATATTGTTGGTAATGGCGCTTATGTTCTCAGCGAATATCGTTCTGGTGAGAAAGTCGTCCGCGAACGTAATACCAATTATTGGAATAATGAAAACACAATTATAGATAAGACCGTTGCCCTTGTTATCAATGATGAAAATCAGGCTTTGACCCGTTATCTTGCGGGAGAAGTGGACAAAACAAATATTCCGTCCGGTCAATATCCGCGTCTATCAAAAGAGTATCCAAAGCAAGCTGTATCCAATCCTTACTCCTGTTCATATATCTATTGGTTTAATGTTGGCGAGAAGGGACCTGAATCTCTAAAGGATGTTCGTGTTCGTAAGGCTTTGTCCTATGCAATTAACCGTGAAGTGATTACGGATCGTATTTTACAAGGTGGACAGTACCAGTCCTATAACTTTGCCCACCAAAAAACCGCAGGGTTCGACTTACCTGAAATCGATTATGCTGGCTGGACGCAAAAAGAGCGTGATGCAAAAGCAAAAGCCTTACTTGCCGAAGCTGGGTATGGTAAAGATAATCCCTTGAAACTGACTTTGAATTACAATACTTCAGAAACCCATAAAAAGGTGGCTATTGGGGTATCTCAGTTCTGGAAAAAGACCCTGGGTGTTGACTTGACCCTGTCAAATAACGAGTGGAAAATTCATACCACAAAACAACAGGCGGGTGAGTTTGAGGTAAGTCGCTATGCGTGGTGTGGTGATTATAACGAAGCCTCAACCTATTTGGATCTTTTGACTTCCTATTCAGGACATAATGTTTCTGGTTATTCGAACCCAGAGTACGATGAACTTATGGCGGAATCCAAAACCATGGAAAACCCAAACCCGAACTATGCCAAAGCTGAAAAGATTTTGGCCCGGGACATGCCATTCGCCCCAATTTACCAGTATACAGGTGCGATTATGCTTCAGCCAACACTGCGCGGCTGGCCTGTCGATAACTTGATGCAGACTTATTATTCCCGCAATCTTTATATTGTCGAGAAGTAATGCAATCGGGGTTCCTCATTCGGGGAACCCCTTTGTTACACCTGTCTCTGGTAACTAGTGATCATGTTGAATTTAGTACTTAAAAGGCTCGCGCTTGCGGTTCCGACGATCCTTATTCTAATCGTTTGTTCCTTCTTGCTGATGCACGCGGCACCGGGTGGCCCCTTTACAGCTGAACGGGCATTAACCCCTGAAATACTGGCAAACCTAGAAGCTAAGTATGGTTTAGACCAGCCGATCTACAAACAAATCCTTATTTATATACGGAATATCGTCTTTGACTTCGATTTCGGGCCATCCTTTATTTACAAAGATCGTACAGTAAATGAAGTCTTGGCACAGGGCTTTCCGATAACGCTTACCTATGGTTCTATTGCCTTTTTCTTTGCGGTAACAATCGGAGTTTCCCTTGGTGTTACTGCTGCGATCTACCAAAACTCACTTTTGGATTATTTTGCTGTGGGGATCACAATTGGGGCACAGGTTCTCCCGAATTTTGTGATGGCCCCCATACTTGTTTTGGTCTTTACGCTTTGGCTTGGCTGGCTGCCCGGTGGGGGATGGGATTATAGTGATCCTTCTTATCTGATAATGCCGGTAATCGCATTGGCGACAAGTTTTATGGCTTCGATTGCCCGTATAACACGCTCCTCCATGCTTGAGGTAATGAATGCCAACCACATTCGTACAGCGCGTTCCAAGGGGCTTCCCACATATCACATTGTATTGCGACATGCTTTAAAGCCAGCGATGCTTCCTGTTATTTCATATCTTGGGCCGACTTTTGTCACCATGATCACTGGGTCTGTTGTGGTGGACATGTTTTTCTCTACAGGAGGAATGGGGTTGTTCTTTGTGAACGCGGCCTTGAACAGAGATTACTCTGTGATGATGGGAATTACTATCCTTGTCGGAATTTTAACCATTTTCTTTAACTTGGTGGTCGACTTGCTTTACGCATGGATTGATCCAAAGATCCGGTTGTAGTGTGATGTTAATCAGAAAAGAAAAAATGGAAATGTTGGCCGAGACCTTGTCTGAGCAAGATGTGAAAGGCAGGTCTCTTTGGGCTGATGCACGTAAACGGTTTTTCCAGAATAAAGCGGCAGTCGCAGGGATGATTACCCTCGTTCTGGTGTTTCTTTTTGCATTTCTCGGTACTTATTTTACTAAGTTTACCAATGATGAGATTGATTTTATGGTCATTGGGCAAGTGCTCGAACTCGGTGGGCCATCCATTGAAAGTGGGCATTATTTTGGTACAGATGACCTTGGGCGTGATCTCTTTGCCCGGGTTGTTCAGGGAACGCAGATTTCGTTAATGGTCGGTGTGGTCGGGGCAGCTATCGCTGTTATTGCTGGAACGCTTTACGGTGCCACGGCTGGTTATGTCGGGGGTAAAGTAGATAACATCATGATGCGGATCGTCGATATTCTTATGGCGGTACCGTACATGTTTGTGATTATCCTGTTGTTGGTCATATTTGGCCGTTCGATCTCAATGCTTTTTGTCGGGATTGGTCTTTTATCCTGGCTGGAAATGTCCCGCATTGTGCGGGGCCAGACACTGTCTATTAAAAACAAAGAATTCATCGAAGCAGCACAGGCAACCGGTGTTCCGGGTTTCTTGATTATTGTTCGGCATATTGTTCCTAATCTCATGGGGGTTGTCGCCGTATATGCCACGCTTCTTGTACCATTAATGATTTTGACGGAAAGTTTCATATCGTTCCTTGGTCTCGGTGTTCAGGAACCTGATACATCTTGGGGAGCGTTGATTTTTGAAGGTGCAGGGACCATGCAATATGGAACCCTCTGGCAGCTTGCTTTTCCCCTGTTTTTCTTCGTTATAACGCTTTTTGCTTTCTTCTTTGTGGGCGATGGTTTGCGTGATGCTCTGGATCCAAAGGATAGATAAATGTCGTTATTAGAAGTTGAAAATCTATCCGTTAAGTTTAAGACAAATGACGGAATTGTTAGTGCTGTTAATGATGTCAGTTTCTCTATGGATGCCGGTAAAACATTGGCCATTGTTGGTGAAAGTGGCTCGGGAAAAAGCCAGACAGCCTTTTCTATATTAGGTCTGCTTGCGCCAAATGGTATATCTACTGGATCTGTAAAGTTTGCTGGCAAGCAAATTCTCAATGCGCCCCTTAAAGAATTGAATAAGGTTCGCGCAGAAGAGATTGCGATTGTCTTTCAAGATCCCATGACCTCTTTAAATCCTTATATGCGGGTTTCAGAGCAAATGGCCGAGGTATTGATCTATCATCAAGGGCTGTCAAAGGCAGAGGCTTTTAAGCAATCTGTTGCCATGCTAGATGCGGTGAAAATTCCAGATGCTAAACGTCGAGCTAGGTTGTACCCGCACGAATTTTCCGGGGGGATGCGTCAAAGGGTTATGATCGCGATGTCGCTGTTGTGTCGCCCTAAGCTTTTGATTGCGGATGAACCAACAACAGCATTAGATGTGACGGTTCAGGCCCAGATTATGGATCTTTTTGCTGATATCCAAAAAGAATTTGGGATGGGGGTCGTTCTTATTACCCATGATCTTGGTGTTGTGGCAGGTTTTTGCGAAGAAGTACTTGTTCTTTACGGAGGACGCGTAATGGAGCAGGGACCTGTCGATCCCGTCTTTGAAGAGCCATCACACCCTTATACCCAGGGGTTATTGAGGGCTATTCCAAGGATCGATAAAAAAAGTGACGCTCTGGATACCATACCTGGCAGCCCTCCAAACATGTTATTGCCACCAAAGGGGTGTCCCTTTGTCGCCCGTTGTAAACACGCGGATGATATCTGCGGAGCAATACTGCCTGACTTGTGTGAATTCACGACGGACCGCCTAAGGGCGTGCCATCAACCGATGGAGAAATTGGTATGACGGCACCATTGTTAAAAGTCGAAGATCTACGGGTAACTTTTAGGTTAAAATCAGAAGGTGATATGCCGTGGATCAAGCAAAAACGACTTCATGCTGTTGGTGGGGTAGATTTTGAGCTTAAACAAGGCGAAACATTAGGGATTGTTGGTGAGTCCGGGTGTGGGAAATCAACATTGGCACGTGCCTTAATCCGTATGGTGAATGCCCAAGGCCGTGTTGTTTGGATGGGAAAAGAAGAACTTCTGGGGTTAAGTAAGCGCCAGATGATGAAGTATCGCTCTGAAATTCAGATGGTTTTTCAAGATCCCTTGGCTTCCCTTAATCCCCGGAAAACAGTTGGAGAAATTATTGCAGAGCCTCTTAGAACTCATAATCCTTCTTTGTCAAAGAAAGAGATTGTTGCCGATGTTAAAGCGATGATGGAAAAGGTTAGTCTGTTGCCTAACCAGATCAATCGTTATCCTCATGAGTTTTCTGGTGGGCAGTGTCAAAGAATTGGAATTGCCCGGGCCCTAATCGTTAAACCTAAAATGATTATCTGTGACGAACCTGTTTCGGCACTGGATGTTTCCATTCAGGCACAGGTGATTAACCTGTTAATGGATCTACAAAAGGAAATGGGTCTATCACTGGTATTTATTGCGCATGATTTGAGCGTGGTAAAACACATCTCAAACAGAGTGATGGTACTTTATCTCGGTAAGGTAATGGAAATTGCTGATAGAGATGATTTATATGATAACCCTAAACACCCATATACACAGGCATTGATTTCAGCCGTTCCTGTTCCTGACCCCAAAATTGAACGTAACAAAGAGACGATTTTGTTGGAAGGGGACTTGCCTAGTCCGTTGGACCCACCTTCGGGTTGTGTTTTTAGGACCCGTTGTCCAAAGGCCACTGATCTCTGTGCACAAGAAATCCCGTTACTAAAGCAGGATACCGAGGGTAATTCCCATATGGTGGCGTGCCATTTCAGTGATTGAAGTTCGGGTTGTTGGTGACAAAAGATCTTTGTGTGAAGGCCTCTGGTGATGGGGAGATATCCTTATCACCAGAGCCATCAATAATAATGAATAATCTTATACTTTTTACAGATAATCTATGAGCTTGTGAGTTTCTTTATGATCTCTTCGTAAGTATCCAGCATATTCTGTAAATCCAGAGCTACCTCATTGTCTTCAACTCTAGGTAGAATGTCTTGAAGCATTTGTACGCTTTGATGATGAATGCTTTTAAGGTGAACGAGGGCTTGATCTGGGCTGGCAAGATGGGGAGAAACCTTTGCCTTGGTCATAGGTTTGTCTGAACTTTGATCCTGTCCTAGCCTGTTTATATGCTGTGAGAGCATCTGGCTGATCTTGTTTTTAGCATCAGAAATCTGTGTCAGCGAGTGATTGGACAATTGGCCGTCAGATTGCTTGGAAAGATAGGTAATGATTTTTAATCCTTCCAGTTCGTATTCTAGAAAATCATTCAAGAGAACGATTAATTCAGATTGGCTTTTATACCCTAGATACACAGGATCAACTTCGTGCATAAAGCAGGGGGGGGATGAATAGTTATCGAGGTTGTCTGTGTCAGTTGGTATTCGTTGATTTGGTTTTTTGAATATAGAGCAGCCCTTTTCTGTCACGATAGCGTCCAGGGGAATATCATGTGGTTGGGGATAGATCGTCTCTAGATGCCCAGACGAATAGCCTACGCCGATGGACAAGGGGCGTGTGCTAAGGGATGCTAGTGTACGGTCAAAGTAACCACCTCCATAGCCTAGGCGATAGCCTTCGTTATCGAACCCTACCAATGGTACAAGCGCAATTGTTGGGGTGACAAGAATACGTTCTTCGGGCATTGGAATATCCCAAATGCCACGTACCATTTTCATTCCAGGGTGCCACGCCCAAAATTCTAATGGCTGGTTTTTCTCTACAACAACGGGTAGGGCCGCTGTAGCTCCGTTTTCGAGAGAATCCCTAACCAAATCCAAAAAGTTGATTTCGCCTTCAAAGGGCCAGCAGAAACAAATACAGGCTTTCTTTAATAGTTCTGGTTTTTGTAATTCAGGGAAATTATGACGAAGGTGATCACTAACTATTTTTCTTGTGTTTGTTCTTTGGGAAACCGAGAGCTCTTTGCGTAGCGATCGCAACTCTAATCGCTTGGTTTTTCGCCAATTTTGAACTGTTTTCCAGTCATTCGTCATGATGTGTTCTCCTTTGGTTACTGAAAACGTCCGGATTTAAGGATTTACCTAAATTTTTTCACTCAGAGTCAAATCTTATTGTATCGAATGAGCGCCTTTTGATTTTACTGAAAGAGCAGCTTTTCAGATCAATCTGCGACCTATTGAAATGTTTTGTTCTATGAGAGCTTCGTATTATGATTTATTAACGTTAGGAAGACCAGATAACAGGGGGGTATCAAAGGGTTCTTGAGGAATGGGGGAGACACAATCTTCTTTTGTTTTAAATAATTTTACCTATATTACTTTTATAAGTTTTTTGTGGTTGGTTTTGGCTATGGCTCATTCATCAATAACATCAGGTAATTCAAAAGCTTTTATTGTTACTTCCGTTGATAAGCTTTATCGTTCTGAGAGCTTTCGACAAGGCTACGATGATTATCGACGCGGTCTTCCCTTTCTTTATCCAAAGAAGGGAAAAGGGCCCAACGCTGGACAAAAAAGTTCTGAACAAGCTTATGAGACCGGGCGTCAGTTTGCGGCCTGGTTGGGAGAGAGCTTTTATCAATCTAATTTAATCTGTTTGAGGACTAAATTCTCAGAAGCGATAAAGTCAAAAACTGTTGTTTTATAATTACATAAACAAAATTTCTTTTGTCTTTCATTAAGAGAGTTTAGTCCGTTTAATCTCAATTTTTTAAGTTAAAATGAACAGGGATTTGACGGGTCATTTGTGGCTCTGTAATACTCGCAGGAAATTGTGGAAAGGGAGCTGACTTTTCGATCATTTTTATCGCAGCTTGATCCAAAAGAGGAAATCCTGAACTTTTTAGTACTTGATAGCTTTCGACTTTTCCAGAGGCAAGCAAAGTAAGTTCTACGAGGGTTACGCCCTGCATTTGCCGACGTTTTGCTTTCCGTGGGTAACGTTTGTTCCGTGCCAGTCGTATTTGTACCGCTTTCCAATAATCACCCGTGGCTTTTTGTCCTGCACCACTATTACGATTTTGTTGGCTGCTGCTACCTGTATTTGCACTTTTTGTCGAAGTAATGCCTTTTTGCCCGGATGATCGTTGATTATCATTCGTGAGGCCGCTATTCGTAGCCTCGACAGCTTCTTTATCGCTTCCTGTGTCCGCCTGTTCTTTCGGCTGTGGTGTCGATGTCTTTTGGGGGGCGGGCTTTTCCTTTACTTTCTGCTTTTGTTGTGTCTGTTCTGGTTGCTTATAGACAGGGGGCTTTGGTTTAGGTTTTGGCTTTTGAGCCTTTGCAGTAATGGGGGTGGGTTCTGCTTTAGATTTCTGATCAATAACGGTCTCGGCGACGTCAGTTTGTGAAGGTACTGGTTCAGGTGGTGTTTTCGGTTCCGGTATCGTATTTGTTATCGTGTCTTTTGGTATCTCTGGTGCTTCTTTGGGCACAGGAACGATGGTTTCTGTTTGTGGTTCGGGAACGTAATCTTCTTCAACAACCTCTGTTTCTTTGGGAATATCCGGGATAAGGTCATTATGTTCAACCTTTTCGACTGGTTGCGTTATCTCTGGTGTTGTTTGAGCTTCTTTCTGATTGGTTGCTTCTGGATTATTTTTCGAGATAGTCTCTCCGAAAGCGGCGGCTTCTGCACCCGGTGCTGAAGATAGGGAGACAACGATACTGCCCCCGTCGTTACCGTCTTCGAAACCTGCGTGTTGTGTGTGGTTAACTATCAAGCCCGTAATAGTTAGCCCACATAGAAGAAATAGGCCAAAGGTGGTAAGAAGCTTTTCAAACAAGCCATTGCGTATGGTTAGCTCCACGATCGTACCTTCTTAACGTATAGTTGCCAGTGCAACCTGTTCGATTTTCATTTCTTTCAACAGGGAAAGTATTTTAATGACGTCCGTTGTGTTTGTTGATTGATCTGAACGAATGGTTATCGGACGGATGCGAGGGTGCTGCGGCGTTGTGATTTGGCCATCGTTGCGATTGTATTTTTTTTGAATAACCGTTTTCAGTTTCTCGAATTTAACTTCTTGATCCTCAACCATAATTTGGCCGAGTGCTGATATGTGGATAATTAATGGCGTTTCCTGTTTAGGGATATCGGCCTGTGCCTTTAACGGTGTGATGTTAAAAGGTAGTGTTTTTTGAAGTGAACCTGCGATCATGAAAAATATCAGCAACAGAAATACAACATTGATCATTGGCAATGTGCTTTCCGTTAATTCAGATGTATTTTCGTTTTGCCTTATTTTCATGGTTTTGCATGCTCAACCAAGGTTAGATCAAGCAGCCCCAATGCCTTGAGATCCTGAAGAAAGTCGAGAGTGTCCTGCATTTCTACCCCATCGTCGACAGAGATAAATACTTTGATTACATCTAGGGGAGAGGTTTGTGTTGTGACTAACTGATCCAAATCACTTTGGCTGATTGTTTTCGCGCCATGCTTGATCGTACCATTTTGAAGAAGAGATAGTCGGATTGTTTCTTTCGGTGCTGAAGAAGGTGGTGCTGTACTTGTTTTGTGTTCTTGGCCTTGAACACTAAGTTCTCGCCAATCCAGAAAACTGGACGCGAGCATAAAAAAGATCAGCAGGATAAAGACTACGTCAATCAAGGGGGTCAAACTGATCGCAGGCAATTTATCTGTGTTTTCAGCACTCAGGCGCATAACGTTTATTCGGCCGCAAGGTTAACAGTATTGTTAATAGTATTTGGCTTTAGACTGTGAATATGTAACCCGGTCATAACAGCTGTACCTGTTTCTTCCAGCCGACGTGTTGTTTTCTGGATAACACTGTTGAGCCAGATTTGTGCTGCAGTTGTCGGAATAGCGACCACCAGACCAATGGCAGTTGTCAATAAAGCCAACCATATACCCCCGGATAGAATAGCGGGGTCAACCTGATTACCTGCAGCTTCCATCTGCCGGAAAGCATCTATCATGCCCAATACAGTCCCAAGTAACCCCATGAGAGGGCTGAGAGCTGCAACAGCACCAATAAAGCGAATACCGGATTTAAGGCGTTCTAGGACGCCAAGAGAGAGTTGTTCCATCTCTGTTTCAAGGGTTTTGTCATTCAAACCCACAGTTTGGGCACGTTCCAGTCCCAATGTAACCAGTTGAACCGCTGGGTGGTGTAAGTTTTCCAATGTACGAATGGCTTCGGGAATTTCTCCTTCCCTTAGGTGAACACGTGCCTGTTTCAATGATTTGGTCTGCCAAAGTCCTGAGCGCCAAAAAACAATAACCTTATAGAAAGTTACAACTGCAGCTGATACTGCCATACAGGCAAGAACCCAACCCACAGCACCGGCTGCATCAATTACTTCTATTAGAGACCAAAGGGCCTCAGTTTCCGTAGTTTGCAACATGGATTTCACTCGGTTTTAAGGTTAAAAGAACTTTTGCGACTCTAAATAATAGTGATACTCATTATCACACAAGTTAATTAAAGCAATAGAATTCCTTGTTTTTCGGGAGTAAATTTTATTTTTTTTATGTCGTATGTATATGAGATAATTTCTGTAAGGCATTGATAAAGTTAACTTTAAGTGAGAAATGAAAATAATATAATAATTCTTATTTTGAAAATTTTCAAACCACAGAAAAATAAACTACAACCTCAGAGTGTTTGACATTGATATGTATTTTTTTGTAATTGAAAGTCATTCGCAATTAATGTGTGTTTTCGCTTCAGGTTAAATTTATGAGTTCTATTGTCCACCAACATGACCTGTTGCAGCTTTTTATGCTTCATCGAAAAGAATTGCTTGGTTATGCAAATTCGATTGTTGGGGAACGGCATGCTGCAGAAGATGTGGTGCAAGATGCTTATTTTCGTGTGATTGGGGTGGAAAAAAGAAAACAGGATGATGTGATACGGAAAGAGCCGGTTGGGTACCTTTATCAAATTATCCGAAATTTATGTTTGGATATCTTGCGTAAAAAAACACGAGAAAATTCGTATATTCGAGAAGAAGATTTATCAATTATTTTACCCAACACAGGGGAAATTTCACCTGAACAACATGCCGGCGCACGTCAAGAGTTGGTCGTTCTGCGTCTGGCGTTAAATGAACTACCAGAAAAAACAAGACTTGCCTTTGAGCTCCATCGCTTTTCTGGCCTAAAGCTGGCGGATATTGCTGACCAACTTGAAGTCTCGTTGGGCACGGCTCATTCCATGGTGGCGAGCGCTTTAGAGCACTGTAAAGAAAGCATAAAAAGACAAACAGAATAAAAGTAATAAAAAGAAAATTTGAAAAAACAATGCGTTAATGCGTTGTATCTATAAGGCCTTATACAGCCATAGCAGATCAAGAGAGAGCATGACAGACGAACTACTGATTCCCAACAAAGCAAGCGAGTGGATCGTATTATTGAATGACGATCCCGATAACCTGTCTTTGCAACGGGATTTTCAGTCATGGCATGAAAAAGATATAAAGCACCGAGAAGATTGGAAAGAGGTTTCGCAAACATGGCATTTATTGGGAATTGTTGGGCCTTCTTTTGAACTGAAATCGCCTGCTAAAAAGGTTTCCCAATCAGATTCCCTTATAAACCAGAAACTTAGTAAGAGAGCTACAATTTCTTCTTCTTCTTCTGGTCATTTGCCATATTCTGCGAAAGCTGGTTTCGCGCGCAGAGTTACCCGTGCCGTAGGTTTTATGACCCTGGCTTTGGTTATCGTTTTTTCACTTCCGCAATTTTCGTATCACGTTAAATACTTTGGGGCTGATTTCGTAAACAGTAAGCCAGAAGTACGAGTGCTGGATTTGGAGGATGGTAGTCGTGTTACTCTTGCCCCAGAAACGGCAATCGATGTAAAGCTTAGCGAGAAAGAAAGACGGATCACCATTTTATCCGGGGCTGCTTTTTTTGAGGTAAGTAAAAATAAAACCCGTCCCTTTATTGTGGAAAAAGAGAACATACAGACAAAGGTTCTTGGAACGGCATTTCTTGTTGATGAACAGGATACGGGGGTTCGTGTGGCTGTCACCGAAGGACTGGTCCAGGTCAATCACATGAAGCAGGATACTGTTTCTGTTCAGCTAAAGCCTGGTGAGAGTGTCGCGTTTTTAAGTAGCCATGATTATAAGCTTTCTAAGCGTCCTATAGATGATATTGCGGCATGGCGAGCAGGGTACTTGAAAGTCCGTGACCAACCGCTCGGTTCTGTGGTTGATCAGATTGATCACTTTTTCAACGGGCATATATTTATTTCTAATACCGACGTTCGCGAGAAGCGTTTGACTGGTGTTTTTAAATTAGATCAGCCACGTAAAAGCCTTCGTGGAATTGCTAGTTTACACGGGCTGGAAGTAACCGAGGTTTCCCCCTGGGTAATTATTTTATCAAAAAAATAAAAAAAATTTGAAAAATGAACGAGCTCTATCGTTGTTGAAGTATAAGTGATGAAAATGCGACTTGTTCGCATCTGAGGTTTCGGCTCAGGCTCTCAACGAAAAAATAGTGGAGACCGCTCAATGAGTGAGGTTCAAGAAATCCGTAAGACTAAAGTCTTGCGCCGTTATGTAATGATGATGACAACTGCGTTGGCTACGTCATTATTAACAATAAATAGTGGTTTTGCCCAAACGACTAATCACCAGGCTTCTAATCAAAAACCTTTAGATGAAATCGCGCAGAATGTTTCGGGGGAGCAGCAGCAAAATTTACGTTTTCAGATTGCACCACAATCGTTAGCTGATTCAGTTTTACTTTTTGGCCAGCAAGCTAATGTTCAGATTTTAGCTGATAGTGCAGCACTGGAAAATCTAAGGACCTCAGGTGTGCACGGTGTTATGTCCTTAGAACGTGGCCTGATTGTCTTGCTGAACGGGACAGGGTTGAATTACATCATTTCTGACGATGGTACTGTTACAATCGGAAAATTTGATCCAAAAGGAAACCAGGAAAACAGTCGCTTAGCACCGATTGTGATTGAGGCAGAAAGTGATGACACGCTTGTTCAGGATGGTTATGTGCCGCTGGTCAGCCAAATTGGTACCAAAAAAGATACACCGTTGATTGAAGTACCTCAGAATATTTCGGTTGTAACTGAACGACAATTAGATGATAGGGCGCCAAAAACCCTGAATGAAGCGCTTGCCTATACACCGGGTATTGTGACCAGTGCCTTTGGTTTTGATAATCGTTATGATTCTTTCACTATTCGTGGTTTTGATGGGGTTTATAACGGCGTGTTTCGTGATGGCCTTCGTCAGTTCAGTGGCTCTTCAGCCGTATATCGTGCAGAACCCTATGGTGTTGAGGGAATTGAAATTCTCAAGGGTCCTTCTTCTACGCTTTATGGGGCCAGTTCATCCGGTGGTTTTGCGAACATCGTAACGAAACGCCCCACTAAAGATCGCCTGAGAGAAGTTGAATTTATTGTAGGTAATAATGAGCATTTTCAGGGGAATTTTGATTTTTCCGATGCCATCGATGATGACGAAACAATCAAATATCGTCTGACGGGTGTTGTTCGCGATAGTGAAACCGATCTGCCGGGCTATAACGATAATCGTACATATATTGCCCCTGTTATTGAATGGAAGCCAACCGAAGATACCAAGCTGACTGTTTTGACAGAATATATGGACTCTCAGACGGGGGGGACAGCGTTCTTCTACAATGATGCAAATGGCATTACAGATCTTTATACCGGACATGAAGATTGGAATGATTTTGATCACGAACAATACCGTCTGGGTTATGAGTTCGAACACCGTTTCAATGATACCTTTACCTTCCGTCAAAATACCCGCTATGCCAATGTTGATATCAACCTAGAATATGCTTATCGACAAGGGGCTGGGGGATCAATCCAGAACGCTGGGTTAGCCGTTGAAGAACAAGAGACATTTGTTATCGATAATCACCTGATAACATCCGTTGAAACAGGAACTGTTAAGCACACGCTGGTTACAGGCTTTGATTACGGTACGAACGAGTACGAACAGCGTCAGGGGTTTGGGGCTATTGGTGGTGCAATCACGATGAACCCCTCGCTTGATGTTGATCAAGAACAGGATCAAATCGGTATCTACATGCATGATTCACTCGCCTGGCGTCAGTGGCGGTTGAATGCAGGTGTTCGGTATGATTTTCTGGATGCTGAAACAAAAAATAACACTGGTACGATTAAGCAAGACGAAGAAGAAATGTCATGGCAACTAGGTTTGTCATATGTGACCGATTTTGGTTTGGTACCTTTCGCAAACTATTCAACGTCTTTCACCCCTAACGTTGGTAACCTCGTTGGGGGGACGCCGGCTGCACCGACTGTTGGTGAACAGATGGAAGCTGGCTTGAAATATGAGTTCCTGAACCAGAACGCTGTCATTCAAGCTTCCGTCTTTCAAATTGATCAAGAAGACGGGATTGTCTTTGATTCTTCATCTGGTTTGAATGTTTAGGTTCAGCAGGATATGCGTTCTCGCGGTTTTGAACTCGAAGCCGTAGCAAGCTTAACCGAAGGTCTTAGCCTGAATGCGGCCTATGCCTATACGGATGTTGAAATTAAAGATGGTCCAACAGGCACTGTAGGCAAGCAGGTTTCTGGTATTCCGCTCCATACTTTATCAACCTATGTTGATTATCAGTTCCAGAATAGTTCTCTTCGGGGATTGGGTGTATCTGGCGGGGTACGTTACTTCGGTGAGAGCGAAGGTAATGATACGAATACCATAAATAATGATGCACGATATTTCTTTGATGCTGCATTACGTTATGACCTGGGCGAAATAAGTAACAAGCTCGAAGGGGCTGAATTCAAGATTAATGCCAACAACCTTTTTGATAAAGATGGGCAGATTTGTGCTTCAGGAAGTTGTTACAAGGACGAGGGGCGAACTGTTCAGGCCAGCCTTCGTTATCGTTTCTGATGACATTACTTAACACTGTCCTTCTAACAGAAAGACAGCCTGTTCTCACCAGTCGGGAATTATCGTTCACGGCTGGTGCGGCGTCTATTCTGAAACCTGTCAGTCTGGATCTACAGGCAGGAGTTGTTTGTGGACTGTTGGGGCACAACGGTTCCGGTAAATCAACATTGGTTAAACTCCTTGCCCATCAGGTAATTCCATCTACGGGTATTCTAGAGCTAGAAGGGAAGGAGTTTTCAACTTGGAAGCAAAAGGAATTTGCTTGTCGTGTTGCTTACTTGCCGCAACACATGCCTTCTGCACAGGGGTTGTTAGTTGAAGAGCTCGTTTCACATGGTCGCTATCCGTGGCATGGCGCGTTTCGCCGTTTTACAGATATTGATCGGCAAAAGGTCGATGAAGCTCTGGAGCTAACCCATACAGATATTCTACGTCATCGGCAGGTTGATAATTTGTCAGGCGGAGAGCGTCAGCGTGTATGGATTGCAATGTTAATTGCACAGGACGCAAAGTGTCTGTTACTGGATGAACCAATTTCAGCGTTGGATGTTTCTCATCAAGTCGAGATATTGAGTCTGATACGTGACCTTGCGCACAAGAAAAACATCTCTGTTCTTATGGTGCTGCATGACATCAATATGGCTGGCCGTTTTTGTGACCGCCTTTTGGCATTGCGCAATGGTGAATTAATCGCAGATGGGGCACCCGCGCATATTCTGCAACGGGAAACCCTTGCAAAGATTTTCGGGGTGGAAATGGGGGTTTTGCCGCATCCCTATGGGGCTGGAGCAATAACCTATGTTGTTTAATCCCAAGAATGAGTGTGATGAAAAACGACAAAAAAGTTGCCCTAATTATCGATATTTTCAGGATCGACGGACACTCTTGAAGATGGGAGCGACCGCATCGACGGTGCCGTTCTTATCTATTTTTTCTTCAGTCCAAGCATCTCAAGGTAAAAATCCCCCACGTCGAATTGTCTGTCTTGATTATGGTTCTGCGACCACCTTGCTGGAATTAGGGATTCCCCCTGTAGGGGTTGTTGCAGCCCAACACTGGGATTATTGGGTCGGCGCACCAAAGCTACCTTCTTCGGTGGCCGATATAGGGCAAGATCTGGTCATTAATCTAGAGGCAATATCACGCTTAAATGCGGACCTTATCCTTATGACACCCTATACGGCCAGTCATAAGCCTGTGTTGGAAAAGATTGCGCCGATTGAAATTATCCCGCTTTTTGATGGAAAGCGCCAACCCTTACAGGCTTCGCGCGAGATAACAGAAAATCTGGGTGTTTTATTGGGGATTGAAAAAGAAGCAGAATCATATCTGAAGGCTTTTAATGTTCAGCTAGCCAAAGCTCGGGATCTTGTTGCAAAAAGAAATTACCCACCCTTGACGTTACTTAATTTCATGGATGGGCGGCACGCTAGAGTATATGGCGAAAATAGCCTTTATCAAAATGTGATGGACGAGGTTGGTTTAACAAATGCATGGACAGAGGAAACAAATTATTGGGGGTTTCAGACGATAGGGTTGGAACGATTGGCCTTAACAGCAACAAAGGAAATGGAGCTTGTTGTTTTTGAACCTTTAATGGATGACATAAAGCCAACTCTGGAAAATAGCCCTTTGTGGAAACATTTACCCGCTGTGAAAAACGACCGCTTTGCGCTTATGCCACCTGTTCTGATGTTCGGGATGTTGCCATCGGCTAAACGGTTTTTGTCGTTAATCCTGTCTTATCTGGAAAGCCGTTATTCATGAGTGAAGTGCAACGCAATTATAATCCGGCGCTGTTTTGTATGATTTTGTGTGTCGCACTCGTTTTATCATGGATACTCATGGGGCAGGATATTCAGAACATTCTTGTCCATGGGGTAGATAGCAATGAATACCATGTTCGGCAGATGCTATTCCTTTTTTCAGGTTTACCCCGATTGAGCGTCGCGATCCTCTGTGGTTTGGCATTGGGGTTTTCTGGTGCAGTATTGCAATTGGCTCTGCGTAATCCATTGGCATCTCCGACAACAATGGGCGTGTCTGCAGGTGCTTATCTGGCGCTGGTTATTGCAGGGTTATTTTTCCCGGTAACCTTGGTATATGGCCGTGAAGTTATTGCGCTTGTCGGTGCTGGTGTAGCTGCGGCTCTAGTTTTTGGGCTTATGGCTCGACGTGATTTCTCTCCTATTTCTCTTGTTCTTACTGGCTTGATTGTTAGTCTTTATTTCGGTGCATTGGCTTCATTGTTAGTTTTGCTAAATGACCGCTATCTAGCTAGTTTATTTATTTGGGGGGCTGGGTCTTTATCCCAACAAAGTTGGGATGTAGCGAGCGCTCTTGCCCCCCAACTTTTAGTCCTGTTTGGTCTATCCATGATAATGGTGCGCCCTTTTTCCTTGTTGGTACTGGGGGATGGGAGTGCATCATCGCTTGGTGTTTCCCCCGGAATGATCAGGTTTTGTGCCGTATCTATCGCCATTGCTATGGCGGCTTTTGTGACCAGTGCTGTCGGGGTTATCGGGTTTATTGGTTTGGTTGCTCCAATGATTGTCAGGCTCTGTGGTGCACGTAAAGTCCTATCTCAACTGATATGGAGTGCATTGATTGGCGCGACATTGTTATGGATGACAGATGCTGTTATTCAAATTTTGGCAGGAAGTTTGCGCGAATTTGTACCAACAGGGGCTGTGACAGCTCTATTAGGGTCGCCACTTTTATTGTTTCTTATCCCGAGAATGAAGTTTGAAACCGTGGTGCAAACAAGTGATGCACCAATTGTTTGGCGACAAGTCGCTGGACTTAGGTTGTTGATGATCATGTCGGTGGTTTCAATCAGTGTCGTTATTTTGGCAGTAACCTTTGGTAGAGACGCAGATATTGGATGGGCTTTTGATTTTTCAGGAAACTGGGATACGGTCTATCAATGGCGCGTACCAAGGGTAATTGCAGCTTTTGGCGCTGGAATTATGCTGGCTTTGGCTGGGATGATACTTCAGCGTTTGACCGGGAATATTATGGCAAGCCCCGAAGTCTTGGGAATTAATGCCGGGGCTATGATGGGCATCGGTGTCTGTATCTATCTTGTTGTCGGTGTTGGCCCCGAAACAATGGCGATTGGGGCACTCTTTGGGGCAAGTATTGTCCTTGCAGCGCTTTTTGCTTTTGGAAAAAAAAGCGGGTTTCAGCCCGAAAGGATGATTTTGATCGGTGTTGCCCTCGGCGCTTTAATCGACGCCCTGATTGGTGCTTTGGCGGCCACAGGAGATCTTCGTTCCGTTCATTTGCTTCGTATTATGGCTGGTTCTACTTATGGGGTTAGTCTGGAATCGGCCTGTGGTGCGCTCTTTCTTGGGTGTGCTTTGATGGTACCTCTTCTGATTGGCTCACGGGCGCTGGATGTCATGAACCTTGGTGAGAGAGTTTCCCTTGGGCTTGGTCTAAACGTACGTAAATCACGCTTTGTTCTTTTTACTGTGGCGTCCTGCTTAACGGCGGGGGCAACGGTTCTTGTTGGTCCGCTCAGTTTTGTCGGGTTGATGGCACCACATATCGCAAGGTCATTAGGGGTTCATCAAGCTCGTTTGCAAATGATTATTGCGGCGCTTGCCGGGGGATCATTGATGGTTGTTGCTGATTGGATTGGCCGTGTCATTGATTATCCTTATGAAATGCCAGCGGGATTGCTTTCCGCGCTTGTCGGAACACCATTGTTGTTAATTTTGATGAGCCGCCAAAACACCTTTGCAAAAGGCAACGGCACATAAAATCAGACCTAATTTAATTTTTGTAATATTACGAGTGAGCTATGTTTCAATCTTCCTTAAGCCTTCCTATCCGCGATGCAGACCAACATCTTGAAGCGCAAGTTCGTCATATCGAACAGCATGAATTAAAGGCTGAAAAACATAGCGATAATAGTTTCTCTATAAAAAGTGAATATGGAGTGTTGCGTCTTTCAGCAACAGAGGAACAAATGAATTTAATTGTTGAGACCGAAAGAGATGACGGGCTCGACATTATGCGTGATTTTGTGGCTGACTATTTAACGGGTCATATGCCTGGATTGGAGTTATCCGACTTGATCTGGAGTGGGCAAAACCTTGATGAAGGTTCACCTGCCAACTTTAGAAAAATGACTGTTGTCAAACGAGTTATTCTAAACGAGGGAATGTTACGTATAACTTTAGCTGGCGATGATCTGGCTATTTTTAACGAAGGAGGGCTGCATTTCAGGCTGTTATTACCCAAATTGCCAAATCGAAAACCAGTTTGGCCAATTCGGCTGAAATCTGGAAAAGTACAATTTCCCGAAGGTGAAGATGAATTGCATAACCGGGTTTATACTGCGCGTTATGTCAGACCGGAACAGGGGGAATTGGATTTTGATGTGGTACGGCACAAAGGTGGTGTTGCCTCAGGTTGGGCCGAAAGTGTTCCAGAGGGCGCTACTATTGGTGTTATGGGCCCAGGTGGCGGCGGTTATCTTAATCAAAGCTGGCTATTAATGGGGGGAGATGAAACTGCTTTACCTGCGATTTCCCGTATTCTGGAAAACTGTTCTTCCAATACGCAGGGTAAAGTTTATCTTTCAACACGAAAAACAGATTATCAAACAGTCTTTAACAAACCTGCTGGGGTGGATGTTTGCTGGTTGTCCGAACGCGACAGACAGTTGACTGCATCAATGGTCGAAGTCAATTTACCACAGCATGATGATCTTTATGTCTGGTTCGCTGGCGAACAAACAGACGCCAGAGAAATTAGGAAGATCTTGAAAACGGAGTGGAAGCTAAAAGCACACCAATATTATTGTGCAGCCTATTGGACTAAAGACAATTAGATTATGCGGAGCACTTATTCTCAAGCGGGAATATTCTGGGGGATCAAAGTTTTTATTTCTGAGGATAATCAAAACAATTATTTGAGTAAGTATTCTCTTCTTTGAAAAAAATTCTATTGTGTATAATAAAGATATACGAAAACTAGGGTGTGGACTCAATTGATCCAACATCTTATGGAGAATAGGAATAGCATGTTTAGAAAATTTGTTCCCTTTTTCTCAAATCTTGGTGCCAGCCACCGTATATCCTTCATTTTACAAAAGAAACGCTCAACAATATTTCTCATTGCATAAAGGTTCAATAACCAACCATTCTGCGTCGCTTAAATCAAAACGCACCATCTAAAACTCCCTAAGTGGAAGTTATGAATCACAAAAAGCCATACACAGCAAGATATTGAATTGGGTTCTCCCCTAGTTAAATATATTCAGTCTGTTAATTATATTGACTTGCGACAAGCTGTCATATTGTAAAAAGCTAGGATCACTCTATTAAGCCTTATAATATGTATAAAATAAAAACGATGAAAATAGACGTTTAAGCCGTGTTTAACCAAACAAAGGTATGTAACAGGCTTAAACTTGTGCCAGTACTCTTCTGGTTAGCCCTGCAGATGGTAATGTCAGGCGGGGGGCTAGCCAGTACCAACGCTGATACTGAAGCGTCTCCATTTAAAGACGTTTTTATTTGTAGCTCAATAAATTTTAATAATACTTCCTTAGACAAAAATACTAAAAATAATAATAAAGATGTTGGAATAGATTTACCATGTAAGTGGTGCACGAGCTTTACTAAAATAGAGTTTTCTTGCTTCTATTTAATGAGTGATGTTTGTGGTCCGCAAAGAAACTCAAGGGTTAAATGGTTTCAACATCAAAGATTTGTATTAAGTAATTATTTTAATTCCTTTTTCTCCATTCGTGCTCCGCCTTTTGATAGCAAGCTTAATATGAGTGTTCTCTATATATAAAAGTAGTTATCTTAAGGAAAAAAAATGTATCGCAAACTTGCAAACGGTATTATCGCCGTTGCTATAAACGTGTCTCTTTGTATTTCTTTGGCTCAGGCTGAGAATGTCACCATCATAGATACAGAAGGTAGAAGTGTCGAAGCTCCTATGGGAGCAAAAAGAATTTTACTTGGGTTCTATTTTGAAGATTTTTATGCGATTGGTGGTCCTGACGCCTATGAAAATGTTGTCGCGATTTCCCGAGCAGTATGGCAAGGCTGGCGTCAGTCACAATGGAAACAATATAGTAAAAAAGATTCCCGTCTGGAAAAATTGATTGATGTTGGAGAAGTTGACTCTGGTACGTTTTCCGTTGAAACAGCAATCGCGGCTAAACCAGATGTGGCTATCTTTGCTGCTTGGCAATTTCGCTCTTTAGGTAACAGTATTGATAAGCTAGAAGAATCTGGTATTCCCGTTGTTGTCATTGATTATAACGCCCAAACCCTCGAAAAACATGTTACTTCAACGCAGATTTTGGGGAAAATCACAAATAATGAAAAGCGCGCTGAACAGTTGGCCTCAGAATATTCAAATGCTGTTCAAGATGTTTGGCAGCGTGTGAAAAAGGCAGGCGGTGACCCAAAAAGAGTTTATGTTGAACTTGGAAACAAAGGGTCGCAAGAATATGGCAATACATATTCAAATACAATGTGGGCAGGGGTTGTTCAACAAGCTGGTGGAAAAAATATTGGAGACGGGCAAGTTGAAAAATGGGGGCCGTTAAACCCTGAATATGTAATTGCATCAAATCCACAAGCTATTTTTATTGCGGGCTCAGATTGGGTTGGCAAAAGTAAGGCCGTTCTTATGGGCTTTGATGAAAAACCGGAAGTAACAAGAGCTCGATTGCAGCCCTATGTTGAACGTGCTGGCTGGAATAACTTTGAAGGTGTAAAAAATGGTGAAGTTCATGCTCTTTACCATGGGGGTGCTAGAACACTATATGATTATACCTTCTTGCAATACATCGCTAAAGTACTGCACCCAGAAGCATTTTCAGATGTAGATCCTGTCGAAAATCATCGTCAGTTTTACGAAAAATACTTACCAATTGATGCGAATGGCGTCTTCATGATCAAGCTGGAAAAGTAGATCCTTTTGGGGTGTGGAAAACAAGAGGAATACATAATTTGTGAAGCTTTCTACACCCCGTAAATGGGCTAAATACCTTTCTCTAAAGTGTATTGGTGAGAAATTCGATGTCTCAAAATATCATAAAATACCAGTCAAAAAGCTTAGGTGAATCTTCTTATCCGCAATTAATCAAGAAGCGTTTATATTGGGTATGTACATCATTTTTAATATTAATGACTTTGTTGGTTGTTGATATCCTTGTTGGACCAGCATTTTTAAATATTTTTGATGTTCTAAGTGCCTTGGCATTACCACAGGAACAGTCAGACCCAACTGTTTATGTTATTGTACATTCCATACGTTTACCCATGACACTAATGGCCTTGACTGTTGGTGTGTCATTGGGGGTTGCTGGTGTGCAAATGCAAACAATTCTAGGTAATCCACTTGCATCTCCCTATACGTTAGGATTTTCCGCTGCGGCTGGCTTTGGGGCTGCGATAACAATTTTAATTGGCATAGAACTCCCCTTTATACCTGAATTTACTGTTCCGTTTGTCGCTTTCCTCATGTCTGGCTTGGCTTGCAGTATTGTTTACGGTATCGCGCATATTCGTGGGGTGACAGCTGAGATAATGATTTTAGCTGGTATTGCGACACTGTTTCTTTTTCAGTCTTTACAATCTCTTGTTCAATACATGGCTTCGCCTGAGGTGTTACAGGAAATTGTATTTTGGCTTTTTGGAAGCATGCTCAAGGCATCATGGTTTTCTGTAATGGTCTCTGGGGGGATACTTGTTGTCTCAATAACTTTTCTTGCGAAACATAATTGGCAGCTGACAGCGTTACGAATGGGCGATGAGAGAGCAATAAGCCTTGGTGTTAATGTTAAACATCTTCGTATCAAGGTTTTTGCCGTTGTTTCTCTGTTGACTGCTGGTGCTGTCGCTTTTGTTGGGACAATTGGTTTTATTGGCTTGGTTGCACCTCATATCGCCCGAATATTGGTTGGCGAAGAACATCGAATGCTAATGCCTCTTTCTGGCATTATAGGTGGTTTACTGATGATTGGCGCCTCTATCACATCGAAAATAATATCGCCTGGATATGTCGTCCCAATCGGAATTGTCACGGCTGTGATTGGTGTCCCATTTCTTTTCGCCTTAATTTTTACTCATAAAAAAAGGCATTGGTAGATGCTTACAATCCAAGATATGACCGTCACTTATCGGGAAAAAAGGGTCTTAGAAAAAGTTAGTTTCTCTCTTCGACCATGCGAATTTACAATTGTTTTAGGGGCAAATGGAACTGGAAAATCAAGTTTATTGAAGGCTGTTTCAGGCTTGATCCCTTCACTGGGATCCATTCGCTGGGATGATGGTGCCGAACAAAGTCGAAACCCGTCCATTGCTTATATGCCGCAAGATACAGGAGGCACATCTTCATTAACAGTTATGGAAGTTATATTGCTTGGCCGATTACAATCTCTTGGCTTAAGTATTCCTAAGGATCTTCTTGATGAAGCTTATAACAATCTGAAAACCTTTGGCTTGGAAAGTTTATCAATAAGAACGTTGGATGAGCTGAGTGGTGGGCAAAGACAGCTTGTATATTTAGCTCAAGCTCTTTTTCGTTTACCCGAAGTCCTTTTGCTTGATGAACCCACAGCAGCCTTGGATTTACGGCATCAATTAATCGTTTTAGATAAAGTTTCTAAGTATTGTAAAAACAATAAAACAATAACGGTTGCTGCGATGCACGATATTTCTTTAGCCGGTAGATATGCAGATCGTTTAATCTGTCTGAAAAACGGTAAAATAATTGCAGACGGTTCGCCGAAAAAAGTATTGTCACAATCGTTAATTCAGGACTTGTATGGAGTGCAAGCTGATTTAATGGATGGGGGTAACGGAACACTTCATATTACACCTTTATACGCAGTCTGATTATTTTTATAGGGTAAACGATCAATAGTTTATCCTTCAGATGAGTTCGCGATATTAATACTCCCGATTATGTGTTTTGGGGCGGGAAATGTAAAAGTCAACCTGGACCAAGTGCAGCAGGAAAAGTCTCGGTATTTGGGCTTTAGAAGCGTGGAGGCAAAGTCTATATAAAAATTACATCTGATGATTTTCAACAGGATCATTATTCCCTCTCACAGAAAGGAAAGGGATTTCCGATAGCATTGTTTATTCTGACTGTTGGAAGGGTGTAAGGTGCAGGATGTATCCGACACTTCAGAGAACCGTAACCGCCACAAATCACCAGATGCTTTATATCCTGTTATGAGGCTATAAAGCGTTTCTGTCGGAAGGGCTAGCCCTTCCGAAGAGTGGGGGGGGGATCGGCCATCGCAGAGACTAACTACCAAAATTGATCTGCGGCTCTTTTTTCACAAAGGTATCAGGCCGCTGTATGATCTTTTTCTTTTTTATCAAAACTAATGACAGGTTCCATACGCTCAAGAATATCATCCGCGAGATGACACTTTATTTGATGTACGCCGCTCAAGGTTTTGATTTCTGGCACTTCTTTGGCACAGAGATCACCGGAAACTTCAGCAACATGCGGGCAACGGGTGTGGAATGGGCAACCAGAAGGCGGGCTCATGGCCGAAGGAATATCTCCATCAAGAACGATGTGTTTTTTCTCAACCGATGTGTCCGCAATGGGAATAGCCGAGAGTAGGGCCTCTGTATAGGGATGATAAGGCGGCGCAAAAATCTGGTCTGTCGTTCCTTGTTCAACAATATGGCCGAGATACATAACGATCACACGATCAGCGATATATCGTACGACAGAAAGGTCATGGGAAATAAACAACATAGTTGTTTTGGCTTCTCGCTGAATATCCATAAGAAGCTCTGTAACTGCGGCCTGAACAGAGACGTCCAGTGCTGAGACAGGTTCATCCGCAACTACAATTTTGGGATGTCCGGCAAAACAGCGTGCGACGCCAATGCGTTGTTTTTGGCCGCCAGAAAGCTGTCGTGGCATACGTGATGCAAAAGCCCTGGGAAGTTTAACCAGATCAAGTAGCTCGAGCATACGGCTCTCACGTTCTTTCTGGTTCGCCCCAATATTAAATTTTTCGAGAGTTCGAATAATTTGTGACCCGACAGAATGGCTTGGGTTAAGAGTATCGAACGGGTTCTGAAATACCATCTGAAGGGAAGCAATGGTTTCCGGTGTACGATTATTAACTTCAACCGCTTCTATTTTCAGGCCATCCATTGTCACTGAACCATCAGTGGCTGTTTCCAATCCTAACAAGACTTTGGCTAGGGTTGATTTACCACAACCAGATTCACCCACAATTGCCGTTGTTTCGGACTCTCTAGCCGTAAAGGACAAGGTTTCATTGGCTTTGACAGTACGTGTGTCTGATCCGCCAAATATGGCGTTTGCTGCTACATGGTAGTGCTTTTTCAGGTTTTCAACTTTGAGTACCTCCCGACCGGGCTGAATAGCCTCATGCTGTTGGAGGTTTTCCGGTAACGCTTTCCAATCTATTTCTTCAAAGCGTAAACAGCGGCTCGTATGCCCTTCTTCATTTGCCACGGGCATCATACTGATATGGCCTGCATTACAAACTTCTTCGACATAGTGATGACAGCGTGGTCCAAAGTTACAGCCGCGGGGGCGTTGATTGGGCAGTGGTAACTGCCCGGGGATAGCGACAAGAGGGTGGGTGTTTTTATCTGCACCGGGTAAGGGAATAGATCGAAACAGTCCCTGAGTATAAGGGTGCTGCATACGATCAAAAACATCGTTGACGGTGCCACTTTCGACCGCTTCACCAGAATACATAATGGTGATGCGATCACAGGTCTCTAAGATCAGTCCCAAGTTGTGAGAGATAAAGAGAATGGACGTTCCGAAGCGTTTCCCCAGATCCTTCACCAGATCAATAATACCGGCCTCTACGGTAACATCTAAGGCTGTTGTCGGTTCATCAAGCAGAAGCAACTTCGGCTTTGAAAGCAAGGCCATGGCAATGACAATGCGTTGTTGTTGACCGCCAGATAACTGATGCGGGTAAGAGCGCATCATGCGTTCCGGATCTGGCAACTTAACAGCCTCTAACATTTCCAACGACCGGGCATAGGCCGCATCTTTGGAAACCTTTTCATGAATAATCGGAACTTCCATAAGCTGTTTTCCGATTTTCATGGCGGGGTTAAGGCTGGCCATTGGTTCTTGATAAACCATCGAGATCTTTGATCCACGAATGTCTTGCAATTCAGCCTCGGACATTTCCCCCATGTCCTTGCCCATAAATTTAATCGTACCCTCGGTTATCTTCCCTATATTGGATAGATCCCGCATGATACCAAGTGCAACAGTGGATTTGCCACAACCTGATTCCCCCACTAGTCCCATGGCTTCGCCGGGCATTACTTTGCAAGAAAAATCCATAACCGCGGGAATTTCACCCGTGCGGACAAAGAAGGATATCGAAAGGTTGTTAATCTCAAGAATTGGTGTGTCTTCAGTCATCGTCATCTCCCTTAATCCTTCCTCTAATCTTTCATGGACTCTTCACGAAGTGAGTCAGCCAATAAGTTCAAACCAAGAACAAATGACATCAGAGCCGCAGCAGGAAAGAGTGCGGGGTGTACATAAAGGCGAAGCAGGCGTGAGCCCTCCTTGATAGCAGTGCCCCAATCGGGGCTTTCAGGGGCCATACCCAATCCGAAATAACCAAGAGTGCCGAGGAGAATGGTCGTGTAACCAATGCGCAGGCAGGCATCAACAATCAAAGGTCCTCGCGCATTGGGAAGGATTTCCCAAAGCATAATATACCAAGGTGTCTCGCCCCTTGTCTGGGCCGCTGCGATGTAGTCACGGGTTTTTATATCCATGACCAAGCCGCGCACAATACGGAAAACAGCCGGACTGGTTGCAAAAACAACGGCGACAAAAATATTAAGCTCGTTCGGATCAATGGAAATGATGCCAAGCGGATCAGCATCGAAAACAAGCCCTGCATAGATCCAACCACCAAGGACCAATGTTATTGTCAACTGTATCCATAGAACCTCTATTCTTTTTTTGTAGCGCGAATAGAACAGGGTCACAAAAAAGACGATAGGGAAGAGGAAAAACAGCCCGGCCATAGTGTAGGGGATTGGTGTCTCTGTAATTCCCGGTGTGACCAAGAGGTAGAAAAGCAAAATAACCGGGAACGCCAAAACGAGGTTGGCAAGGAATGAAAGGATAGTATCTGTCTTTCCACCGTAATATCCAGCAGGTAACCCAAGGGAGATACCAACCATTAGTGCAAAGATTGTTGCTGCCGGGGCGATAATAAGAACAATCTGACTGCCGTAAACAACACGGCTGAACACATCCCGTGCAAGCTTGTCTCCGCCAAACAAAAAGGCTTCACCACTGCCCGGTTCTATGGCACCGGGGAGTTTGTTTTTCATGACAACGATTTGGTCAAGCGGATCAAAAGGGGCGATGATGTCTGCAAAGATCGCCGTGAAGATCCAGAATGCGACGATGAGAACGCCAACGATACCAACACCACTATCAAATAACCTGCCATAAAGACCGAGTTGGTTTTGAAAAGCAAAACTTGCGGCAACCAATATGATCAGCGCAAGCCAAGTGGGCCATAATTGTATGAACGTCGTGGTGATAATGTCGAATGTTGATAAATATTCCATCGTAGCCCCCTTATTTCACACGAATTCGAGGGTTGAGGTAGGCATAGCCTAGATCTGATATGAGCTGGGTTACCAGCACAACAATCACAGAAACAAGTGAGCAAGCCAACAAGAGATCAATATCATTATTCCCTGCTGCCTGGACGAGGGTAAAACCAAAACCCTGGTATCTGAACATGATTTCAACAATGACAACACCAGTTAGAAGCCATGGGAATTGAAGCATAATGACGGTAAAGGGCGCTATTAGCGCATTGCGAAGAGCATGTTTGATAATGACGGCGTAAAAGCCCATGCCCTTAAGCCGAGCGGTTCGAATATACTGTGCTGTCATAACCTCTACCATTGAAGCACGTGTCATCCGGGCGATATAACCCATGCCGTAAATAGCCATTGTCATAACGGGGAGGGCGAAGTTGTAAAAGGTTATTCCTTTTGACGTTGCTGTTGCTGCTGAACCGTTTAACCATCCCAGCCACGAAGCAAATATGACGGTAAAAAAGATACCGGATACATATTCTGGCGTTGCTGTGGATGTGATGGACACAATGGATAGGCTACGGTCCATGCGCGATCCTTCGCGCATACCGGCAAGAATACCGATCACCAGGGCAGAGGGAATCATGACGGCCATAACCCAAAACATCAGCCAACCTGTTGATTGCAGGGCAGGGACCAGTTTATCAGCAACCTTTTTCTTAAACTTTGTAGAGCATCCAAAGTCTCCTTGAATAACACCGGAAAAGGTTGGGGCCGTGGGATCATCACAATATTTGAAACGCGATACTGCTTCGCCTGTTTTTTGATCTATATTAGGTTGTTTGGGCCAGAGACCTAGCCATGATCCGTATCGTTCAATAAAGGGGTCTCGGTAACCATTGTTTACCAACCAGGATTCAATCTCAACATCTGTTGCTCTCATATTCGTTTGAGAAATAGAAAGCTTACGAAGATTGGGATCTAGATTAACAAGTGAAAAGACAACAATCGTTAGGCATAACATGGTTAATACCATGACGCCCAAGCGTTTCAAAAAAAATGTAACCATATCTGCCCCGTTGTTTGAACGCATAATTTTTTATGTTTTTGGTAAACCAAAGGAGCTTCGGGGGCCGAAACTCCTTTGGTTGTTCCAAGAATACAATTATGCGTCGTCGAGCCAGACTTTTTCGAAATGGAATTCGAAAAGCGGATGCATGCCGTGATTACGGACGCTGGGTGCCGCATGATTAAAGAGATAACGCCAATATGGCTGGATTATGTGTCCGGAATCTTGCAAGATCTGTTCAAGATCTTTCATGATTTCCCGGCGTTTATCAGCATCCGCAACCGCAAGCGCCTGTTCCATTTTTGCATCAAATTCTGGGTTGCTATGTGCGGTTTCGTTCCAGGCTTCTCCTGATCGGTAAGCGAGCGCCATGATTTGAACACCCAGCGGGCGCATATTCCAGTTGGTGATAGAGAAAGGATACTTGGTCCAGTCATTCCAGAAGGTTGATCCGGGCAGTACTGTACGTTTGACTTTGAACCCGGCTTCACGGATTTGCGCGGCTACGGCATCAGCCGTATTTTTACGATAATCGTCATCAATTGAGATAAGTTCATGCTCATAATCACTTTGACCAGCTTCTGCCATGAGCTTCTTCGCGCCTTCAATATCACGCTCTTGTTTCGGCAGCTCGTAATATTCCGGGTGAAGAGGGGCCACATGGTGGTTTTCGGCAATGGTACCTGCTCCTCCGTTGCCGAGTTGAAGGACGGTTTCATTGTCCACAGCCATCTGCAGGGCTTTACGAACACGTTGATCATCATAGGGTTTGTGAGTTGCATTGGTTCTAAGAACAACCGTGGCTGATGTTACTACCTCTGATCTGGTTAGGCCCAAACTGTCCATAATTTCAATGAAATCGGCTGTCGTTTCGTAGTTGGTATGTACTTCTCCAGATTCAAACGCAGCAACTTCGGCAGAAGGATCTGTGCCGTAGTCGATGAACTCAATACCATCCAGATAGACGTCGCCGTCCCACCATTTTCCATTTGTCCGACGTTTAACAGATGCGGAAGTACCAACTTCATATGATTCAAATTCGAATGGGCCTGTACCGATTGGATTAGAAGGAAGATCACTCCCCATTTTCTCGAAGTCACGATGCACTACCAAGGCTGGGTAATCACTCATTCCCGGAATAATAGTGATGTCTGATTTTGGCAGATTTAGGCGAACGGTATGGCTGTCAATTTTTTCAATAGCACCTTCAATGGCTTTACCCGTATTTTCGTCGATAAGTGTCGCCATGCGACCTGCCATAGAGTTACCTTCGACAGCTTTGTCACACCAACGCGTCATATTAAAAACGACATCATCAGCATTAAAGTCATCGCCATTATTCCATTTAACACCCTTGCGTACTTTTAGGGTATACACAGTGGCATCATCGTTGATTTCCCAACCTTCGAGCAGACGTCCTTCAAACGTAAAATCGCGGTTATAACGAACAAGTGGTTCAAGGAACTGGCGGGCAAGGTTGCCCATTTCAGACCAGTCAAATGTACGTGGATCTTTGAGTTCGCGTACATTTGTGGATACTTTTAGGATGCCACCTTTTTTGCCTTCAGCAGCGATTGCCTCTGATGGTGCAGCAATACCGAGCATGCCGTAAGCGGTTGCTGCGGTCGCGCCAAATACGCTTGCAATTGCAAGAAACTCACGGCGATCCATATTGCCGGATTTTGTTTCTTCTGCCATTTTGACAGTATGAGATGGCATTGGTGAGCCATTGCGCTTGAAGAATTTCATTTATAGTGCCTCCCGGTTGTGTGTCGTTTATTTTTTAATTTCTGTCTGTTGCCTTTAAGTGTTTATTGTATCGTTATTATTGTCAAATTTTTGCGAACAAAAATAATTAAATTTCTATGAATTTGTGCATAAACAACAGTTGTGTGAATTTATTGTTTCGTTACGTTTTATATGCATGGTGGTTGTGTAGAATAATGTGTTGTTTTATTACTTCTCTGTTCGTGTTTTTTACTTATTTTATTGTTGGGTGTTCGTTTTTTATTTGTATTTTTACATCTTAATTATTATTCATGTAGCTAAAGGTCGCAAGATCGAGACTTCAAATAACATTATATTGCCTTATAGCGACGATAGCGCATGTCGCTATTTGAATAAAGTGTGTGACGTTATTTTATTTTATTTAAAAATGTTTGGATTTGTTTTTCAGCTCGATCCGGGCCGACGGTAGCGAGGCGGATTAACCGATCAAAATGTTGCGTTAGGGCTTTGATATGATCGACAGAGTTCACCAATAAATACATATTACCAAGATAAACAGCAGCTCGTAGAGGGCCAAACAAGGTATAGGGTGCAGAATAAACAGCTTTCTGATCAAAAAAGAAAAGCCTGAAAGTTGGATAAAACTCGCCGACAAGTTTTAACATGTGTTCCAGCTGTTTTTGTCGTACATCCTTTGAAAGATCCTTCCATATACCTTCGCCCTTGGCAAAGAGTTCTAGTGTCTGTATTGGCATGCAGACTTCCATGTCGGTATCTGGTTTTTCCGTTTTAATAAGATGTTGTTTTGCCTGTTGGTCCTGTGCTTTTCGAATAAAGAGGTGGTTGTATTTAAATTCGAATTCACTGACTTCATCAATTCGCATGATGTCCGGCAGGGTATTGGGGACGTACCTTATTTTATAGCCAATTGATTCTCTGTGCCATTCTTCCAGCTTACGGGTGGCTTGTTCCTCGTTCATTTGCATGATTTCTATAGAAGGTACAATCTCATCACTGTTACCGTCATTGGCAATCAAACCCATAAGCCAATCAAGTGAAACACCACAGGCTCTTGAAATAGCACAAAGTGTCTCAGCTCTGGGAAGTCTGGTTGAATCCGGTGCCAGAAACTGACTTAACGCAGAGCGATCTATACCGATTGATTTTGAAAATTGACTTAAATTATTACCACTTTGTGAAATCAGCAGCGCCATTCTCTCTCGAAAGACGTGGGCAACATCACGTTTATCCGAACTATTTAAATTTGATTGCTGTGAATTCACATCATTATTCCATAATAGTTACAAAATGCACGATTAGTATCTAATTATTATTATAATGATTGTATTGTATTATTGTCGATAATATTTTTCTGCCGCATCGTTATTAAGTTAAATGACGGAGGTTGAAAGTGTTGTTGCGTGATCGTGCTGAATGGCGAACTTTGTTACTTATTATTTCGTGCTATTCCTTGTTAGGTTTGATGGTTTTTAATCCCCTTGGTCTGCCATTGTATCTGCAGATGCTTATTCTTATTCCATTAATTACTTTGCATTCTTCTCTACAGCATGAATGTATCCATGGTCACCCCTTTGTGTCGCAACAGTTGAACGATGCCCTGATAGTTATGCCGGTCGGATTATTAGTTCCTTATTTTCGGTTCAAAGAAACACATATAAAACATCACCAAAACGCGAGTATCAGCGATCCTTTTGAAGATCCTGAGAGCGCATATCAAGATTTAGAAACTTGGGAAAAACGTTCGGGGTGGGTACAAGCAGTGTTTGAGTTTAACAACACGTTGTTTGGGCGAATGTTGATCGGCCCAGCCCTTAGTTCTATCGGTTTCGCTATATCTGAAATAATCAATGGAAATCAAAAAATCATTCTCACATGGGGGGTGCATTATGTGATGAGTGTATTGGTTGTCATGGTTATCTATACTTTTAGTGATATGCCTGTCTGGGCCTATCTTGTTTGTAGTTATTTTGCGTATTCTTTATTGATGGTACGTACGTTTTTGGAACATCAAGCTCATGAGTCCATGCGTGCCAGAACGGTTATTGTTGAAGATAAAGGTTTTTTCAGTTTTCTCTTTTTAAACAATAATCTGCATGTGGTTCATCATGCCTATCCAACCGTTTCTTGGTATAAGTTACCTGGTGTTTTCAAGAAAAATAGACAGCGTTTTTTGGAAATGAACCGAGGTTACAGTTTCAAAAGTTACAGTGAAATTTTCAAACGATTTACTTTTTCAAAAAAAGAGCCTGTCGCGTATCCCTTCACACCGAAAAGGCCTAAAGCTATAATTGCCAAGTTGCCTGTTAATGCCAGAGCTAAAACATCCGCTAAAATAGCAAACGTTAATTAGGGATGATGAGATGAGTGAAGCGATTGTCTCTCTTCCGATGTATGACTGGCCGGAAATTCAGGTTTACAATGATCAATTTTATAAAGAGATTCGTACAAGTCTTGCCGATCAGGGCTTTATCGCTCCCCCAGTTCTGGATAGAACAAATGCCCCGATGGAGCAGTGGTTAAACTGTAATTTACTTCTGTCCCAAACCTGTGGCTTGCCTTTTAAAATAGTTTTGAAAGATAAGGTATCTTTAGTCGGGACCCCCGCTTATGGCATAAACTGCGGGGCAGGTTCCTATTACAGTGTCATCGTTGTTCATCAAGAGACTTCAATCGATACATTGGATGACTTAAAAGGATTGACCTTTGCTTATAATGATAAGGGGTCTCAATCTGGCTATGCAGCACTTTTATACACGCTAAGATCCGTCGGAAATATAGATGACTTTGGTTCTTCTGTTGAGAGTGGTAGCCATCGTGCGTCTATTCAGGCAGTTGCTATGGGACAGGCCGATTTTGCGGCCATTGATGCCCTTAGTTGGGAGTTGGCACTACGTCATGAGCCCGCAGCCCAAAAGCTAAGGGTTATAGCCACAAGTGAACCGACGCCAACACTTCCCTTTATAACGGCGCGGCGCTCTCGAAAAGAGATTGATCGACTGCATATGGCGGTGGTCGATGCGATGGTTTCCCTTGATGAAACAACACGTGAAGCCCTTCTTCTTATTGGATTTTCCCCTTTGAAAGAGCGCGATTATGACGTGATTGAAACGCGGATGAATATTGTGGCACAGGCGTTTGGGTTGGAATGTGAAGCTTAAGAACGATTAGGTTTGCTTTAGGTATTTAGTTCTGTATTGGGAGACGCGAACATGTTGCAAAGATCCGGGCGTAAAAGGAATAAAAGGCCTCATGTCGCGGCATCAGGGATTCAACAGTTACCTTGGTCTCAAGTGCAAACGTCCTATCGCCCTGTAGAAATACTGGACGAGGGTCAAATCGATGTTATTTGCGATACGGCGTATCGCATTCTTGAAGAGGTTGGCATAGACATTCTTCATGCCGAAGCAAAAGAAAGCTTACATAAAGCAGGTGCGAAAACAAAAATTGGAAGTGACCGGGTTTATATGGACCGGGAACTAATCAAGGAGGCGATGTCACATGCGCCTTCTAATGTCATTTTACACGCTCGAAACCCCGCACATAATTTGGATTTATCCCCCGGGAACATTTCTTTTGGCTCTGTCGCATCTGCCCCAAACGTCAGTGATATCGAACGTGGGCGGCGACCTGGAAATCAGGAAGATTATCGTAACCTTCTCAAGCTGTGTCAGTCTTTGAATATTGTACACTTTATTGCAGGGTACCCAGTAGAGCCGGTTGATATCCTTCCGCGTATACGGCACCTCGAATGCATTGCTGATATGGCATTGCTGACGGATAAGGTTTTCCATGCTTATGCGTTGGGGAAAGAACGGATAACAGATGCTTTGGAAATCACCCGCATAGCGCATGGTTGTAGCAGTTGGGATGATTTCAAGAAAAAGACCCGGTTGTTTACGATCATCAATACATCTTCTCCGCTTCGTTTGGATGGCGTGATGATTGAGGGGGCGATGGAAATGGCGCGGCATAACCAGCTATGTGTCATCACGCCCTTTACCTTATCCGGCGCGATGGCACCGATAACAGTAGCAGGGGCCTTGGCACAGCAACACGCCGAAGCACTTGCCGGGATGACGTTATTACAGTTGGTTGCCCCGGGATGCCCTGTTGCTTACGGGGGCTTTACCTCAAATGTTGATATGAAAAGTGGATCACCTGCTTTTGGAACACCTGAAAATGCACAGGCTGCCATGATTGGCGGACAGTTGGCCCGGCGTGTCGGCGTTCCTTACCGATCATCGAATGCGAATGCCTCGAACTGTGTGGATGCGCAAGCGACTTATGAGAGCCAGATGTCGATCTGGTCTGCTGTTATGGGGCAGGCCAATATGCTCATGCACGGTGCAGGGTGGATAGAAGGTGGGCTATGCGCCTCTTTTGAGAAAGTAATCATTGATGCAGAGATGCTGCAGATGATGACAAAGTTCCTGCAACCGCCTGAAATAACTGAAAGCAGTCTGGGATTGGACGCCGTTAAGGATGTGGGGCCTGGCGGTCATTTCTTTGGCACACCCCATACGCTGGAACGTTATGAAACTGCCTTTTATTCTCCAATTTTGTCGGATTGGAATAATTTTGAGAACTGGGAAGAAGGCGGTTCAAAAACAACAACAGAACGCGCGCATTCAATTTATAAGAATATTATCAATGATTATCAGCAACCTGGTCTTGATATCAGTAGACAGGATGAAATCGCTGAATTTGTGGCACGCAGAACTGCGGAGGGTGGTGTGTCAGGAGATTTTTAGCCTAGAAATCTTATGACAGAGCAATACAAGAAAATCAGCAAACAAGAATAAACAGGGACGAAGAGAAGAATGAGTAAATCATACGACGCAATCATTATCGGTGCAGGGGTCATTGGGGCCTGTACAGCTTTTGAAATGGCCAAGAAGGGGTGGAAAACGCTTTCCATCGATAAGTTGCCGGAATCTGGATATGGTTCAACATCTGGCTCTTGCGCGATTATTCGGACGTATTATTCAGCTTTGGAAACCTGTGCACTTGCTTATGAAGGTTGGCATTACTGGAAAAACTGGGACGAATACATGGGCGTTCAAGACGACCATGGTATGATCGAATATAAAGAAACCGGATGTCTTGTTATTAAAACACCTCATAATCATTCGCTAAAAAAAGTCTGTGCAACGATGGATGAGATTGGCTGTCCCTATAAGGATATTCCTACATCTGATATCAAAAAGTATTTACCAATCTCAGATACGCAACAATTTGAACCTGCTCGTCGCCCAGAAGACCCTGAATTTGGATTGCCGACGGGACCCGCTGTTGAGGGGGCGGTATTCTTTCCGCGCGGTGGATATGTGAATGATCCAAAACTATCGGCGCATAATGCGCAACGCGCTGCTGAAGCTCATGGAGCTGAGTTTCTCTTTAAAATGGAAGTCAGTGAGATCCTAAAAGAAAATGGGCGGGTAAGTGGTGTTCGATTAGCTGATGGAACGAAGATCAGCGCGCCTGTTGTGATTAATGTTGCCGGCCCACATTCATCCAAAGTCAATGAAATGGCTGGTGTGTGTCAGGACATGAAAATGAGCACGCGTGCTCTTCGTCATGAAGTTGCCCATGTACCATCCCCGGATGGATTTGATTTCGAAAAAGAGGGCATGGTTTATTCGGATAGTGATATCCATACCTACTGCCGACCCGAGACGGGAAATAATATTTTGATTGGATCAGAAGATCCTGCCTGTGATGAAAAAGAATGGGTGGATGATCCTGATAATTATGATGAAAATTTTTCCGAACAGTGGAAAGTTTTGGTCATGCGTATGGCTCAACGTTTTCCCGAGCTTGGTATTCCCTCTAAAACAAAAGGCGTTGTTGCCCTTTATGATGTGACTGAAGACTGGATGCCGATTTACGACAAAAGCAGCTTGCCCGGCTTTTATATGGCTGTAGGGACCAGCGGCAATCAGTACAAGAACGCGCCTGTGGCCGGAAAAATGATGACGGCAATCGTTGAAGCCTGTGAAAAGGGTCACAATCATGATGCCACGCCTTTGAAATTCCATTTGGACAATATAGATAAAACCATTTCTCTTGGTGTGTTTTCCCGTAATCGTGAAATCAATCAGAATTCCAGCTTCTCAGTAATCGGATAGGTCCTATGAAATCACATACTCGTGTAGCCGTCATCGGTGGCGGTGTCGTTGGTTGTTCCGTTCTCTATCACCTGACAAAGCTTGGATGGAATGATGTTATGCTGATCGAGCGGTCAGAGCTGACTTCGGGTTCGACATGGCATGCAGCTGGTGGTTTCCATACTCTGAACGCAGACACGAACATGGCTGCACTACAAGGTTATACAATCCGGCTTTATAGAGAACTGGAAGAGATTACCGGGATGTCTTGTGGTTTGCATCATGTCGGTGGGGTCACGTTGGCTTCGACACCAGAGCGCATGGATTTCCTCAAGGCTGAGCGCGCAAAGCATCGCTATATGGGCTTGGATACTGAAATTGTCAGCCCCGAAGAAATCAAAAAGTTGTCACCAATTACCAATATTGATGGCGTTATCGGGGCGCTTTACGATCCCCTTGACGGACATCTTGATCCTTCGGGAACAACTCATGCCTATGCCAAGGCTGCCAAAATGGCCGGGGCAGAGATTGTTTTGCGTAATCCTGTGCTTGAACTAAATCCACAGGCTGACGGTTCTTGGGAAGTTGTTACAAAAAAAGGCACAGTGATTGCCGAGCACATTGTGAATGCGGGTGGTTTGTGGGCACGTGAAGTCGGTGAAATGGCCGGCGTTTACATGCCGCTTCACCCGATGGAACATCAGTATCTGGTCACAGAAGATGCGCCCGAGGTCTATGAGCTGGATCGGGAGTTACCGCATGTGATGGATCCCGAAGGCGAAAGCTATCTCCGACAAGAAGGAAGAGGGCTTTGCATTGGATTTTACGAACAAGCCTGTGATGCTTGGGCAGAGCGTGGAACGCCGATGGACTTTGGCCACGAACTTTTAAACAATAATCTGGACCGTATTGGTGATTCATTAGAGTTTGCCTTTAAACGGTTCCCTGTTTTGGAACGGGTTGGTGTTAAAACGGTTATTAATGGACCTTTTACCTTTGCACCCGATGGCAACCCATTGGTGGGGCCTGTTCCCGGATTGCGGAACTACTGGTCAGCTTGCGGTGTTATGGCTGGGTTCTCACAGGGTGGTGGAGTTGGTTTAACTCTAGCTGAATGGATGATCGAAGGCGAACCGTCACGGGATGTCTTTGCTATGGATGTTGCCCGTTTTGGGGCCTGGATCACACCGGGATATACGCGAGCCAAGGTGAAAGAAAATTATCAACGGCGCTTTTCTGTGTCGTATCCCAACGAAGAATTACCTATTGCGCGCCCACATCAAACAACACCAGCTTATCATATTTGGAAAGAACAACGTGCAGTTTTTGGCGCTGGATATGGTATGGAGGCGGTGAATTATTTTGCGCCCGAAGGCGAGCCGCTGGAAGAAACACCTAGTTTTCGACGGAGTAATGCGTTTGAGGCGGTTGCAGCGGAATGTCATGCTGTTCGTGACGCCGTTGGCATTAACGAGGTTCATAACTTTGGCAAATATCGCGTCACAGGGCCGGGGGCATGTGACTGGCTGGATGTGATTATGGCAGGGCGCATTCCAAAACTGGGACGGTTGGCGCTTAACCCTATGTTGAGCCACAAGGGCAAGTTGATTGGTGATTTCACAGTGTCCTGTATAGATGATCATGAGTTTATGGTAACGGCATCTTTTGGAATGCAAGCAGCACATCTACGCTGGTTTGAGCAAAATTTACCTTCCGATGGTTCTGTTGCCATTGAGAATATCTCTACCAAGCGCATTGGTTTTCAGATTGCTGGGCCCAATGCCCGTGAATTACTGCGCCGCGTTGCTTTCGAAGATGTGTCCGCAGAAAGTTTTAAATTTCTGGATGTTAAAGAGACAGACATTGGTTCCTGTCGTGCACTGGTCCAAAGGGTTTCTTATACGGGTGATCTTGGGTACGAAATTTATGTGCCGATCGAACAACAGGCTACTCTCTATAATATTCTCGCTGAAGCAGGGCAGGATTTAGGGTTAAAGCCCTTTGGGATGCGTGCCATGATGTCATTACGACTTGAAAAATCCTTTGGATCCTGGGGAAGGGAGTTTCGCCCTGACTATATGCCCGTGGAAACAGGGATGGATCGTTTTACCTCGTATAATAAAAAGGCTGACTTTATAGGTAAGGCGGCGGCACTGAGAGAAAAGGAACAAGGGGCAAATCGAAAGCTCTGCACATTTGTTGTTGAGGCCATCGATGCAGATGTATGGGGGGATGAACCCATTTGGCATGATGGCAAGGTAGTTGGCTTTGTAACATCGGGGGGCTATGCCCACTATAGCAAGAAATCAGTAGCCTATGGATTTTTACCAACCGAGATTGCCAAAGATGGTCTCGAGGTGGAAGTCGAAGTTCTTGGGATGATGCTCAAAGCCAGAATGTATACTGAAACGCTTTTTGATCCCAAAGCTGAACGGATGATGGGATAAAACAATTGAATGCTAAGGAAGAGTGTTTTGGTGGTGTCGTGTCAGGTAAGAAAATTGTGTGCTTTCAGAGATTTTATATCTGAAAGTCCGGATCTATAGCCCGCCCGGACCAATGTTATTTGATCCGGGTTTTTGGGTTTGAATTATCTGATCTGGGAATTTAACCTAAAGCTAAAACCTATTTCCGATAATACCCGTCCTCAATCGCTTTCTGATCCTGGTTCATGGCTTCAAGAAGATTGATGGCAAAGGAATCATCGGCGCCTTTATCGTACTCTTCAAAATTAACCACGTGTGCCATGGGCAAGCGTGGTAACCATCCTGCTGATTGTAGCTCTGGTTTGTCAAAGAATTCGGATACATAACCAATGCAGAGATAGGCAACGGGCGTGACTCGTTTGGGGAGTTTAAGGGCTTGTTTGAGCTTTTTCTGATCGAGAATGCTAACCCATCCTACCCCCACGCCTTCTGCTCGGGCGGCGAGCCACAGGTTTTGTACAGCACAAACGGTGCTATAGAGATCCATTGATTTAATATGGGTGCGGCCAATAACAACAGGACCCGTGCGATCCTTGTCACAAGTAATGCAGATGTTAAGCGGTGATTCCATAATCCCTTCGAGTTTCAGGGTTTTATAAGTTTTGCGCTTTTCTCCCTCGAACATATCTGCGGCTTCGTCGTGAGCCTTCTTGAACAGATTGTGGACACGCTGTTTGGTTTCGTCTTTCTGGATCAGAATAAAGTTCCATGGCTGCATAAAGCCGACAGAGGGTGCATAGTGGGCGGCGGTTAAAATCCGGCTCAGGACATCCTCGGGAATGGGCTTTGAGGTAAACTGTCCACGCACATCACGGCGGGAAAAGATGGTTTGGTAGAGTGCTTCACGTTCTGCTTTGCTAAAGCTGTGATCGGTATGGTTGGAATAGATAATATTGGGATCATTAACAGTATTGGTCTGAGTTATTGCATTGAGTACTTTTGGGTCACGCGTTTCCATGTCAGTCCCCTTGATGGAAAGTCAAAAGCCGTGTTTGTCCACACACGATTAAAAAACTCTCCAGGCCGGTCTTCTGACTTAGGTTCTCATCAATCCTGCCCCTTCCCGGATAAAAACACCAGTGGATAACTTGCAGGATAAATCCCCCTTACAGCGTTGGGCACGTGACGGAATTCCACCGTCTTCCCGATTATCCCCGTCCGGTTCGCCAGTGACACAGCGATCTTTTTAGGGCTCCTGAAGATATGATTGATACCGGATTGTCGGTCCCAGCCAGCTTATTGGTATCTCAGATAAATCGAGCCCGTCCTTGAGTTTGATCAAGAGAGCATTTGTTCCAAAGAGTAAATTCTTTAAGCCCTTTAATAGACTTCTTTAAGCATAGGTTTCGTTTCTAATTTTTTTTAGGGGCTGTACCAGATAACTAGCCATTTTTTTAATGATATATTATCCCTCTTATGTAGGTCGTTCTAGTTTTGTAAAGTTACCCCCCATGTTGTGTTCGATATCAGCGATCCGGGTGTGTATCTTTTCTATCAGAGAAAGAGCGGTAGGCGATAAAAGGGTGCCATTACGTTGAAAAAGGCCAACTGTTCGCCGTAGTTTTTTATCGGTGAAAGGAATAAAATTTAGGGAAGTGTCTGTATCAGGAACCAGTAGTCTGGGCAATACGGTCACCCCTGCGCCAGCTTTCACCAAGGCGAGAACGGATGTTACGTTATGTACTGTGATGCGACTGTTCTCTTGATTTTCCAATATTTCGGGCAGCGTAATTGTTTGCGTTATACTGTTCAGGAGTAGTTTTTTATTTTTTAAAAATGACCTCATTTTGGGGGAATTGATACTTTTGTTCGGGGCTGGCCCACTATCATCAGCACTACTTACAAGGCCAAGGCTGTCTTCGAATAATGGTGTGAACTCTATACCGGGAAGATTTTTGGCTAAACTTGCGATACCGAATTGAACGCGTCCGCTATGAACTGCGTTGATAACACTGCGTGAATCAGCATCCCTTATTTCTATTTCTACTTTAGGCCACTGTGCATGGAACGCTTTTATCACCTGTGGTAAAATATGCTCTGCAACGGATGGAACACAAGCGAGTGAGATATACCCGATTTCATTTTTTGCATAGGCTTTGATCGCGGAAAAAACTTCATCACATTGATCGGTTAAATTACGGGCCTGTTCCAATGCAAAAATTCCGGTTGGTGTTAAGCTGCCTTTACGCTCGCCAGAAAAAAGTTGCGTATCAAACTCTATTTCAAGTTGTTTAAGGGCCATGGAGACAGCCGATGGTGTTCTACCTAACTGTTTTGCTGCCTCCATCAAAGACCCATTTTCTGCAACAGAAACAAAGGTTTTGAGCATGGCAAGAGTGATCGCCATTGTGATTTTCCTTTATTCAATAAAATTGAAGTTTTCCTAAATTATTTGAATTTGACGAAAGTTGCAAATTTTGCGGAAATGTCTTCAATATTTTTAGCAAGGCCTCTTTCGATTGTATTGATCTGAAAAGCCCGCTGTGTTGATTGAAATGAGAAGGTAATCATGTCCAATTTTTCCAATTATATCGCTGGTGAATGGGTTGCCGCTGATGACTACATCAAAAACATAAACCCATCTGATCTATCGGACGTTATCGGTGAGTATGCGCAAGCAAGTAGTGTGCAGCTGGATACTGCACTGGATGCAGCCAGACAGGCACAAAAGGTTTGGGCCTCAACTGGGTTGGAAAAACGCTATAACGTGTTGATGTCAATCGGTGAAGAAATGAAAACCCGTGCTGCGGAGTTGGGTGAACTGCTTTCTCGTGAAGAAGGCAAACCACTTGCTGAAGGTAAGGGGGAGATTTTCCGCGCAGGGCAATTCTTTACTTATTACGCGGCTGAAGTGCTTCGTCAAATGGGTGATACTGCTGATTCTGTGCGTGACGGTATTGAAATTGATGTGCGTCGTGAACCCGTTGGTGTCGTGGCGATCATTTCCCCTTGGAACTTCCCAACAGCGACAGCAACATGGAAAATTGCCCCGGCATTGGCATACGGTAATGCGGTTGTTTGGAAGCCTGCGAACCTGACCCCGGCAAGTGCTTGGGCCTTGGCAGAGATCTTTTCTCGTCATGATCTACCAAAAGGACTTTTCAACCTGGTAATGGGTGGCGGTTCTTCCGTTGGTCAACGGCTTGTGGAAAGTACTGGTGTAGATGCTATTTCATTCACTGGTTCTGTTGATGTTGGTCGCGGTATTGCTGCGTCTGCGATGGCAAACATGACGAAAGTCCAGATGGAAATGGGATCTAAGAACCCATTGGTGGTTATGGATGATGCTGATCTTGATCTGGCGGTTTCTTGTGCTGTCGGCGGTGCCTTTGGCGGAACGGGGCAGAAATGTACGGCTTCGTCGCGTTTGATTGTTCATGAAAAAATTCATGATGCATTTGTTGAAAAAGCAAGCGCGGCGACAAAAGCTATGAAAGTCGGACATGCTTTGACCGATGGTGTTCAGCTTGGCCCGGTTGTTAGCGAAACACAGCTTAATTCCAATTTTGCCTACATGAAGTTGGCAAAGGAGGAAGGGTGTGAGTTGGTTTGTGGTGGTGATCGTCTGGATATGACAACGGAGGGATATTTCATGTCTCCGGCTTTGTTCATCAACGGTGATAATTCTATGAAGATTAACCGTGAAGAAATGTTTGCCCCAATTGCCTGTGTTATTAAAGTCGGATCTTATGATGAAGCTCTAAGTGTTTCTAATGATACTGGTTTTGGTTTGACGTCAGGTATTATTACGAACTCACTCGCCCGTGCAAATCACTATCGTCGCAACAGCCGTACAGGCTGTGTCATGATTAACTTACCAACTGCGGGAACTGATTATCACGTACCTTTCGGTGGTCGTGGCGATTCAAGTTATGGCCCCCGTGAGCAAGGTTCTTACGCAGCCGAGTTCTATACGCAAGTTAAAACATCCTACATCAGTTCTGGTTCACCAGAGTAATAGGCCCCTGAATAATAGGACTGAGTAGGAGATTTCGGCATGAGCGACAAAAAATCATATGTGATTGACTGTCTTCAATATTGTAATTGGTCAGAGAAGACTTTTGCCCAAATGCGCGAAGGTGGTGTTGATGCCGTTCATGCCACGATCTGTTATCACGAGATGTTTAGGGAAACTGTACTCAATGTTGAACAGTGGAACCGTTTTTTCGAGCAACATGATAGTTTGATTATTCACGGTCGCACGGCGGATGATATTCGCCGTGCCCATGAAAGTGATCGCACAGCAATTTTCTTTGGGTTTCAGAACTGCTCCCCGATTGAAGATGATATTGGACTTGTTGAAATTTGCCATACACTTGGCACCCGTTTCATGCAGTTGTCCTATAATAACCAATCCTTGTTGGCGACAGGATGTTACGAAGCCGAAGATCCAGGAATTACCCGGATGGGGAAGCAAGTGATTAAGGAAATGAACCGTGTTGGCATTGTGGTTGATATGTCTCATTCTGCGGAACGTTCGACACTTGAGGCCATTGAAATTTCAGAACGTCCGATTGCTATTACCCATGCCAACCCAAGCTTTTGGCATCCGGCTTTGCGTAACAAATCAGATACCGTTTTGAAAGCTTTGGCGCAATCTGGCGGTATGGTCGGGTTTTCGCTCTACCCTCATCATCTGAAAGGAAAGAGTGACTGCACGCTTGAAGAGTTTTGCACAATGATCGCTAAAACTGCTGAAATGATCGGTGTTGAAAGCATCGGTATCGGCAGTGATCTTTGTCAGGACCAGCCGGACTCTATTGTTGAATGGATGCGTGTTGGCCGCTGGACCAAGACAATCGATTACGGAGAGGGCTCAGCGTCCAACCCCGGTTTTCCTGAAATGCCTAACTGGTTCAGAGATAACAGAGATTTTTCCAACCTTGCGGCAGGGTTGCTGGATGTTGGTTTTTCACAAGAAGAAACAGCACAGATTATGGGAATGAACTGGTTTTCATTCTACGAAAACTCGTTTGGCCCTCAACAGCCTTAAGAGGCAACAGGTCTAATAATTGACCATTAGTACAGTGGGAAGAGGATAACCAATGGGGATAACATTGGAACCGTTCGCGCTGCTTGATTATGATACTTAGGGAGTAACTTAAATGGCGGATACGTCAACAACTGGAGACAGTGTTCTTAAAGGGGTGAATATCCCTCTTTTTGCTGTTACTGGCGGCTTTATTGCGGCGTTTTGCGGCTTGGCACTGATTGATATTGATTTGTTGAAAGAGTTAGTCAACGCAGGGTTTGGCTGGTCTGTTCAGATTTTTGGTGCTTATTGGCAAATATTGCTTTTACTAACGTTTGTTATTGGTCTTTTTATGGCCTTTAGTGGGCGTGGTTCTGTTGTTCTTGGAAAACTGGGTAAGCCAGAGTTTACCGTTTTTCAATGGGGGGCCATGATCATGTGTACCTTGCTAGCTGGCGGAGGTGTTTTTTGGGCCGCGGGTGAGCCAATGGCACATTTTCTTTCCCCTCCGCCTCTATTCGGTGTCGAAGCGAAAACTTCTGAAGCTGCATATCCTGCATTGGCACAAGCCTTTATGCACTGGGGCTTTCTGGCATGGGCAATTCTGGGTGCTCTAACCTCTGTCGTCTTGATGTATTATCATTACGAGAAGGGCTTACCACTTGCTCCGCGCACACTGCTCTACCCAGTTTTTAAGGAACGTGCTCTAAAAGGGCCAATAGGTCTTATTGCTGATGCTTCTTGCATTATCGCCGTTGTTGCTGGAACGGTTGGCCCAATTGGTTTCCTTGGTTTACAGGTTAGCTATGGTCTTCAAGACCTCTTTGGTCTTTCAGATGGCTTTGCGTCTCAAGCTGTTGTTATTGCGGTGCTGGTCGGAATTTATACGGCCTCTGCGGTTACAGGCGTCAACAAAGGCATTCAAATTCTCAGCCGATTTAATGTCATTCTGGCATGTGCACTGTTGATCTTTATGTTCTTCTTTGGCCCGACAGCTTTTATCGTTGATAGTTTTGTTCATAGCTTCGGCGTTTATGTTGACAAGTTTATCCCGATGGCGATGTTCCGTGCTGAAAGCGGATGGCTTGGATGGTGGACTGTTTTCTTCTGGGGCTGGTTCCTGGGGTATGGTCCGCTGATGGCAATGTTTATTGCCCGTGTGTCTCGTGGACGGTCTATTCGTCAGATCGTAATCATGCTGTCAATCGTTGCACCAATCGTGACCTGTTTCTGGTTCACCATCGTGGGTGGTTCTGGCATTGCGTTCGAGCTTGCTAATCCTGGTTCTGTCTCTGCAGCGTTTGAAGGTTTTAATTTGCCTGCGGCATTGTTGGCAATTACCAAACAGCTCCCTGCCGGGTTCCTGATCTCTGTTCTGTTCCTTATCCTGACGACTGTTTTTGTCGCAACAACGGGTGATTCAATGACCTATTGTATCTCTGTTGCTATGTCAGATAGCGATACACCAAGCACATCTGTTCGTGTGTTCTGGGGTATTGCAATGGGCATTATGGCAATCATCTTGATCTCGTTGGGATCGGGGGGCGTTAGTGCGCTGCAATCCTTTATTGTTGTGACAGCCGTTCCAGTTTCACTGGTGCTATTACCGTCTTTGTGGGCAGCACCACAGATTGCAGGTATTCTGGAAAAACGTGATCGGGAAAGCACAACACCGATTACAGCAGAAGCCTAGGTCGTTTTGTCATGAATTCAGGGAAGATAAGGTTTCTTCCCTGAATAACTATAGCGTTCATTGGAGGTTTGTGTGACTTCGCAACTACATAGCACAAATTCAATTTCACTCCGACCGCCTCAACAGGTCATGAAACTGGATCGTCTGGGCTCTTTTCATCAAACGAGATTGAGCTTTATGCGCGCTGTTATGCGTCGCTTGAAGCGTGATAATTGGACCTTTGACTGTCCGATCTGGCGCATTAATGAACAAGGCGAAGGCGTTGCCGTTTATGTGGCAAAGGGGCCTGAACGCAGCTATAGCATGGTTTGTTTTGCCCATGATCTTGATCCAGAAAAGCGGTCTGATCGTGTTATTGCCGAAGCCTGGGACACCACTTTTGCTCTTTATGACGGTGTGATCGGTGAAGATGATATCGAGCGTCTGTCGCAGAATGTCCCAAAACAAGAAGCTGGGCGTTGCCTTGAGAGTGAACTTGTTCTTTCTCGTGCAAATAAAAGCGTCCGTTTGTTTGAATATGTCGTCAGCGAACTTGCTGCGGGCAGGCAACCAGATCAAACCGAGTTGAATAAAGTTGGTTATCTGATGCGCACAACCGCGGTTTACGGGAATGGTAAGCTTGGTATGGCGGATCGTGACCGGATAGCCAATCGTTCTGAAATGCTAGGGCCGTTCCGCGCTGAAATGTTGGCGGTTTGGCTTATTCGAAATTTTGTCGCTGACTACGTTGAACAAATGGCGGCCTTTCGGTCACCTGAAACAGCTGTAAAGTTGGAACCGGAAATTCGACGTAGCCTGGGTGTTGGTAATTCAACCGGGCTGGGTATGGCCCCATTTTTGGTCAATCACCCAATCTTACTACACAGCTGGATACATGCCCGTGAAAGCGCGTTATCTCGTATTCGTGCTTTACCCACGATGACAGCGGCAGCAAGAAGCCATTATGAAGTTTATCTCGAAAGTGCTCACCTATCTCTGGATAGTTGGTTCACGGTGGATGAAAGACAAGCCGAACGCGTAACAGTTCTGCGGCGTGATCTTGAAAAACTAAGTTCATTATCCTTGGATACTTTTGTTGGGGATGATCTGCCGTGGGATAAGCTTTATCGGTGGGGAGAGGTTGAACTGTCTCTGGAAGGGCAGGAACTACTTGTGAGTTTGCTGCTTGAACCCCATGCCGAGATTGTCGATGCTTATGCATCTGTAATGTATGCAGAAGAAAATGATAATTTCCGCATTGATGGTTCTCAAAGCGTCGCAGACCTGCTGGTGGCACTGAAAGAACACTATAACTGGGCGTTGTCTGTTGATTATGACAAGCATCCAAATTCTGTTTTCTTCTGGTATGTATCCGAAGAAAAGCTGGAACCACGGTTGGGTTCCAGAGGTGAGGAGCCGGGGGACAATCTGGAACAACCGCTTTCGATAGGTCGGGATGCAGCGCGTCTTTACAAAGATTTACTGAATGCACAAACCGATCAGAAGATTGGCTCTTTCCTGATCGATTATCCAGAACACCGTTTGATTGCACGCAGAGTACAATTAACTCAACGCTACCCTTATGCAGAAATTCAAGACAACCTGATTGGGGAAAATTTGCTGCCAGTTGATCTCTTGCGCTGCAAACTCTCCTTCTTTGGTGCGACACGCTTTGATCCGCGTTCTGATCGTTGGGTACGCATAACAATGTTCCAAAATGCTCCCTATCCGCACGAGTTAGCAACGATGGATGAAGATAACTGGGCCTATCCTATGGATATAAACCCTGTGGATATTCGTGAAGAGGAGAGCTTGTAATGGAACGCTATTCCTTAAATGAAATAGAAGCTTCTGCACGAAAGGCAGCCCGTGGAGCTGGTATGTCCTGGGGCTTGGCCGAAGAAGCCGGGAAAGCGACACGTTGGTTGGCTGCACGTGGGCTACCAAACGTCTGCTTGCTACTTTCTTTGCTAAAGACCAATGATGGTAATGCTTACAATGAGTTGAGACCTCAATCCTTGGACCTAGATATTTGGAACACGCCAAACGGCCCTCTGTGCCCTGTGATCAGTGGTAGTGCGCTAAATGATTTAGCGGATCGTTTATTGGATGATCATAAAATTGTTCTGGAATCTGTTACATCACCTGCTTTGATACTTCCAATATTGGGACGTGCAGCAAAAGCTATCGGTAAAGGTTTTTCAGTTTCATGGTTTTCAATTTCAGGGGGAGCGGTAAAAATTATCATTGCCCCTGATGTTCTCTACTTAGAACAAGGCAGGATTGAAGATCTTGGAATTGAGCAGGTTGAACGGGTTACTGTATCCGGCATTCTTTCTGACCTGTCGAATTTAAGAATAGAGAAATCGGGGACTGGGACAATCATCGAACGTGTTGTTCAGGGAGTCCCCCTGAGTTCAGAAAACTGGACGGATTTGCAGTTCTTTGCGGCAAGAACCTATGTCCCGGCCACAGAAGAGTCTCGTCTTAAAGGGGCGGGCGCGGGCCTCAGCGACAACGATTAAGTTTTAAAACGACAAATATAAACAAGAAAAATAAAGGTAAAACACATGGTTGAAACTGTAACGATGAATGTATCCGAGATTGAAGCTTTTGCACTTAAGGCTTTGATTGCAGCAGGAACAACAGAAGCAAATGCGGCTTCTTTGGCACGTTCAGTTGCGGCCACGGAACAAGATGGTATTGCGTCCCATGGTCTGGCTTATGTCCCGACTTATTGTTTGCATGTCGAGTGTGGCAAGGTTGATGGTGCTGCTGTTCCTGAATTGGATGTTATCCGTCCGGGATTGGCAATTGCTGATGCAAAAACAGGCTTTGCTCATCCGGCGATTGATCTTGGTTTTGAATGGTTGCTCAAAGCCGCGCGGGAACAAGGGATTGCTGCGTTAGGACTACGTAATTCTTATAACTGCGGTATACTGGGATATCATACTGATCGTCTGGCATCACATGGTCTTCTGGGCATAGGTTTTACCAATGCGCCTGCTTCTGTCGCCCCGGTTGGTGGTAAAAAAGCCGTCGTTGGGACAAATCCTTTCTCTGTTGCTGTTCCCGGTGCTGAGGGCGAAACCCGTATCCTGATTGATCAGAGTGCTTCTGTGATAGCTAAAAGTGAAGTTATGAAGCATGCCCGTGAAGGTAAGGCCATTCCGGAAGGATGGGCGCTGGGCCCAGATGGTCAATCAACGACAGATCCGGATGTTGCTCTTAAAGGAACCATGATCCCAAGTGGCAGCTATAAAGGTTTTGGTACAGCCTTGATGGTAGAGTTAATGGCGGCTGCTATGACAGGGGCAACGCTTGGTATTGATGCCAGCCCGTTTTCCGGTCCTGTCGGTGGGCCGCCCAAAACGGGGCAGTTCTTTATTGCTATTGATCCTGAACTTTCTTCGGGTGGCGTATTCTCGCAACGTGTAGATCATTTGATCGAAGCTATTGTTGATCAGGATGGGGCTCGCTTGCATGGCGCAGAGCGTTTTGAAGCGCGTGTTAATGCAGATAAAAACGGTGTTGCCATTAATGCGGCCATTGTTGGAAAAGTCAAAGAATGGGCTGATCGTTAAGGTTAATATTTTAGATACATAATGTTTTGTAGTGCATTGAATATATGTGATTTAAGGGGAATATTTTTTACTGTGAAATTATTCCCCTTAAATCTTGAGGTCAAGTTCTCTTCTGTATGAATTTTATTGTGCCTTTGATCATATATCTTATCTGTACGATGAGGGAGGAGAACCATACTTTTCCTGAAAGGCTTTGGAGAAATGCGCTGAACTGGAAAAACCTGTTGCCAGAGCAATTTCTGTAAATGACAGAACTGTTTGTCGAATAAGATTATAAGCTTTTTCTAACCGTACATTACGGTAAACAGACATGGTACTCTGTCCAATTTTTTCAATAAAAATCCTGTTTAATTGGCGTGGACTTATTGAAGATAACAAAGCGAGTTGTTTTAAACTCAGGGGATCCGCAATATGGTTTTCCATTATTTCTAGTGTTTGAATGATAGCTGGATGATGGGTGCCATATCGCTCTATCATGCCTGATCGTTGAGGGTTGCCGGATGGCCTGACATCCGTATGGATGAACCAGTCACTGACCTTTCTGGCAAATTCCGGTCCATGAATTTCACTTTGTAATGCATGCATCATATCCAACGGGGCAACGCCACCTGCACAAGTGATGCGATCTCGGTCCATGATGTAAAGACTTCGTTCAAGTAACAGTGTCGGGGTGTTTTCAGAGAGTGCCGCGGCATGTTCCCAATGCACAGTCATCCTGTACCCCTTCATTACACCTGCATTGGCAAGGATAACAGGGCCAGCAGAAACACCCCCTAATCTGACACCATGCCGCGCTTTGTTCCGTAACCATTGGAATGTGGGTTCGTCGTTAAAGCTGGATGGATCTCCCCCGGCGACAACAAGGATAAGATCATAGTCTTGATGGTCAGATATGGTGGCTGTTGCGTAGATCACCGCACCGCTTGAGCTTATGGTTTTGTGTCTGTTTCCTATCGCAATGTGATCAACCTTATAGAGGTATTTTTTACCAAGAAGGTTGGCAGCACGTAAGGGTTCTATGACTGATGAGTAAGACATCAAGGCAAAACCATCGATTAATAAAATACCAATTTTATATATTTTCTCAGGTGAAGAATACGTGTCCATTAGTTGTAATTAAATGTCCTTTTTTTGAAATCTGAATCTTTATATCACTGTTCTAGTAATAAAAGGCAATGAATTTGAGAATATGTGATGAAACACCGAGGCTTAAAATACTCTGGCTTTAAGGTCATAAAAGAAGCGCTGACAGGACATAAAGGCTGGAAACCTGTCTGGCGAACTCCAAAACCAAAAGATGAATACGATGTTGTTATCGTCGGTGGCGGTGGTCACGGCTTGGCAACAGCCTATTATCTTGCAAAGGAATTTGGCATCACAAACGTTGCTGTTCTTGAGAAAGGGTGGATTGGTTCTGGAAATGTTGGACGCAATACGACGATTGTGCGGTCCAATTATCTTTTGCCGGGGAATGAACCCTTTTACGAATTTTCCATGAAGCTATGGGAAAATCTTGAACAGGATTTTAATTACAATGCCATGGTGTCTCAACGTGGCATTTTAAATCTCTTCCATAACGATGCCGGCCGAGATGCCTATGCACGTCGCGGCAATGCCATGATACTCGCCGGGGCTGATGCTGTATTGCTGGATCAGGATGGTGTACGCGAAATGTATCCTTGTCTGGATTTTGAAAACGCTCGCTTCCCCATCAAAGGCGGATTGCTGCAACCCCGTGGCGGTACCGTACGCCATGATGCAGTTGCGTGGGGCTATGCACGGGGTGCGGATAGTCGGGGTGTTGATATCATCCAGAACTGTGAAGTGACAGGCATGGTGATTGAAAACGGCATTTGTCGCGGTGTTAAAACCAATCAGGGTACAATAAAAGCCAAGAAAGTTGCTGTGTGTGTCGCCGGATCATCCAGTCGCGTAATGTCCATGGCAGGGATGCGGTTGCCGATTGAAAGTCATGTTTTACAGGCTTTTGTGTCTGAAGGTTTAAAACCGATCTTGCCCGGGGTGGTGACTTTTGGTGCCGGGCATTTTTACGTTTCGCAATCCGACAAAGGCGGTTTGGTCTTTGGTGGTGATATTGATGGCTATAACAGTTATGCCCAACGTGGCAATTTGCCCGTTGTTGAAGACGTCTGTGAAGGGGGTATGGCTCTAATGCCGATGATCGGGCGTGCACGACTGTTGCGGATGTGGGGTGGTGTGATGGATATGTCCATGGATGGATCACCCTTTATAGATAAAACACATATTGATGGCCTCTATTTTAACGGTGGCTGGTGTTACGGTGGCTTTAAGGCAACGCCGGCAAGCGGTTGGTGTTATGCGCATCTCTTAGCCAGGGATGAACCCCATGCTGTCGCGACAGAATATCGACTGGATCGTTTCCAACGCGGGGCAATGATTGATGAAAAGGGCATGGGTGCCCAACCGAATTTACATTAGGAACACAGAAAATGATCATTCATCATCCTCTTCTGGGGCCTCGCGATGCTTCTGAATTTGTTTATAAAGGCGATGCATCTCTTATCGACCGCCCTGATTGGCAAGCCGATAATTCGGCTGACCTATTTCATGATTATCTCTATTTGCGTGATAACCCTGTAGGGGAACACCGTGAGCTTTGGTATCATGAACAAGGGGATCGTTCCTGGTTGGTTGTGACCCGAAATACCCTGACCCATGATATTACTAATGTAGAGTTGGCCCGCGATGTGGCGCTTGCCAAACAGGCAAGAAAATCAGGCCGAGGTGACAAATGAGCCAGACAAACAGAATTGATAGTGGGTTGGTTGATCGTACCCAAAAGCTCAATTTTACCTTTAATGGTCAAACACTTGAAGGCTTTGCCGGGGATACTTTGGCTTCCGCTCTTTTGGCCAATGGTCATAAAATGGTTGGTCGGTCGTTTAAGTATCACAGGCCCCGTGGCATTTTCTCTGCAGGATCGGAAGAACCAAATGCATTGGTACAACTCCGTTCGGGGGCTTATCAGGAACCGAATACCCGTGCGACAGTTACCGAGCTGTTCCAAGGGTTAGAGGCTACAAGTCAGAACCATCGTGGATCGTTGAAGTATGATTTTATGGCTGTGAATGATCTCTTCTCATCATTCTTGTCTGCGGGCTTTTACTATAAAACCTTCATGTGGCCGAAAGCTTTCTGGGAAAAATTTTATGAGCCTGTTATCCGGGCTGCTGCAGGTTTAGGACGTTTGTCTGGTGAAGATGATCCGGATATTTATGACAAAGGCTTTTTACATTGTGATGTCCTTGTTGTCGGGGCTGGGCCTTCTGGTTTGTCCGCAGCACTCTCTGCCGGGCGGGCAGGGGCGCGTGTTATCCTGATGGATGAAGATTTCCGCATGGGCGGGCGTCTTAATGCGGAAACCTTTTCAGTAAATGATCAGGGCGGTCATGAATGGGCAACACAGGCAATTACAGAATTGTCAGCGATGGATAACGTTCGCTTGATGATACGTACAACAGCCTATGGCGCTTATGATCATGGTGTTATCGGCGCTTTGGAGCGTGTTACGGATCACTTGATATCTTCTTATAATAAACCCAATCCAAAGAAACCAAGGCAGATCCTGTGGCGAGTTTATACGAAACGCACTATTTTGTGTGCTGGATCTACAGAGCGTCCAATTGCTTTTGGTAACAATGATCGACCTGGCATTATGTTGGCGGGGGCCGTTCGTGCCTATGTTAATCGTTGGGGCGCGCTTCCGGGCAAAAGAGTTGCTGTTTTCACCAACAACGACGACGGTTGGCGTACTGCAACAGACTTGGCAGCGAAAGGGGTTGAGATTACAGCCGTGATTGATAGTCGAGACGGGCAATCGCCTGTTGACGTACCAAATGGTGCTGCTGTGGTTATGGGGGGGCGTATTGTCGATACTCTGGGACGACATGGCATCCGATCAATTACGCTATCAAATGGCCAGAAAATTCCGGCGGATTGTCTTGCTGTTTCTGGTGGCTGGAGCCCGAATGTACAGTTGACCTGTCATCAGCGAGGACGTCCGGCTTGGCGCGAAGATATTGCTGCTTTTGTGCCCGGTGGTGAATTACTTCAAGGAATGATGGTTGCGGGCGCTGCGGCTGGTAACTTGTCTTTGTCATCCGCTCTACAGGATGGACATGATCTGGGTAATAAGGCTGTAAGTGATCTTGGTTTCAAACCAGCAAAAGAAATAGCTGCCAAATCAGAAGGTGAGACAATTGGAATATCAGCCTTTTGGCATGTGAGAGAAAGCAAGGCACGGGCTTGGCTGGATCTACAGAATGATGTGACGGTTAAGGACGTCAAGCTATCGCATCAGGAAGGTTTCTGTTCTGTTGAGCATTTGAAACGCTATACAACGCTTGGCATGGCAACGGATCAGGGGAAAACAGCCAATATTCCTGCTTTGGCAGTTATGGCGGAATGTACGGGGAAAACAATCCTTGAAACCGGAACAACAATTTTCCGCCCACCATATACGTCTGTGGCAATCGGTGCCCTTGCTGGACGTGCCAGAGGAAAAGACTTTAGGCCGTCAAGGCTGACACCAAGTCATAGCTGGGCTGAAGAACAGGGTGCAGTTTTTGTAGAAACCGGAATGTGGTATCGCGCACAGTGGTTCCCCAAATCTGGTGAAACACATTGGCGGCAGTCAGTTGATCGTGAAGTCACACAGACGAGGGCGTCTGTTGGTGTTTGCGATGTAACCACGCTTGGAAAAATTGACATTCAGGGCAAAGACGCTGCTGAGTTCCTGAACAAAGTTTACGCCAATGCCTTTGCCAAACTACCTGTGGGCAAGGTGCGCTATGGTATTATGTTACGTGAAGACGGCATCATGATGGATGATGGAACATCAGCACGTTTTGCAGATAATCACTTTGTTATGACAACAACAACCGCTAATGCTGTCGGTGTGTTCAGGCATATGGAGTTTTGTCGCCAGTGCCTGTGGCCTGAAATGGATGTGCACCTGATTTCAAGCACTGAACAGTACGCACAGTTTGCTGTGGCGGGACCAAATGCTCGGAGGCTTTTACAGAAGGTAGTCGATAGTGATCACGATATTTCCAACGAGGCTTTCCCCTTTATGGCTTGTGGTGAAATCACGGTTTGCGGCGGTATTCCTGCACGGCTTTTCAGAATATCCTTCTCGGGCGAATTGGCCTATGAAATAGCTGTGCCGACCCGTTACGGGGATTCCTTGGTACGCACTTTGATGGCGGCAGGCGAAGAGTTTGACGTCACGGCTTATGGCACCGAGGCTCTTGGTGTAATGCGTATTGAAAAAGGTCATGCAGCCGGTAACGAACTTAACGGTCAAACAACTGCGCAAGATCTCGGTATGGGACGAATGGTCTCCAAGAAAAAAGACTGTATCGGTAATACGCTTTCAGAACGTGAAAACCTTAACCGAGAAGATGGGATAAGCCTTGTTGGCTTCCGCCCGGTTAACCGAAGTGACGAGCTTAAGGCCGGTGCACACTTTATCGCAAAAGGTAAAGCCGTTGAGATGACCAATGATGAAGGCTGGATGTCATCAGTAGCCTACTCCCCAAACCTTGGGCATTCAATTGGCCTTGGTTTTATCAAGCAAGGCAGCGAGCGTCTGGGCGATATTGTACGTGCCGTTGATCCTATTCGTGGTGGTGGGATCGAAGTCGAAATTGTATCTGCACACTTTATTGATCCAGAGGGGGAACGTCTCCGTGCCTGATTATACACTTACTGCCAATACAGCTTTGGATGGATTTAGCCGGGATTTCGTGGGCGTTTCTATCAAAGAAGTTAATGATCGAGCTATTGTATCGATTGCTGTTCCCAAAGACGGTGAAAAGGAACTCGTGAATGCCCTGGCAAGTTCTTATCAAATTGAGTTGCCAAAAACAGAGCTGTTATCTGCTTCATCTCGGGATAATGCTGTTCTCTTCAGCATGGCACAGGATCAATATTTTTTTATATTTGATTATGAAGGAAACGCGGCCACTTCAACTGTACGTAACGATCTTGGTGAAGCGGTTTATCTGACGGATCAATCTGATAGCTACGTCATGGTACGGTTGTCAGGAATTAACAGCCGACGTTTGTTAGAGCGTATTTGCCCTCTTGATATCCATCCATCAGTCTTTCCTGTTGGTTCTGTTGCCAGAACGATCATGGAACATTTGGGGGCAACAATTATACATGAAGGGGAAGATAGTTTTCTTTTGTTATCTGCCCGTTCTTCAGCACATTCGTTCCTTGAAGCAATTAAAACTTCGGCTGTAAATATTGAGCCTATTGGCTAGATATTTTTTCCAGACAACGGACTTCTTTATGGGTAACCCAGTCTGAAACCAGCTGATCAAACGCCAGGAAGTGATCCGATTTTAAGTGTGCGTCAAAGGCATTGGCGTCTGTATAGCACTCATAAAGGAAGAATTTGTGTGGCTCATCTGGTGCTTGGCAGACATCAAAATGCGTGCAACCTTCTTCCTTTTCTAGCGAAGTGTATGCTTGTTTCAGCATCGCATCGTTAAATTGTTTGATAAATTCTTGCTTAATCTCGAAATCTACGATGATCACATACATAATTATGTACTCTCACTTGAAACAAAAGCTTTGGCACTACCGTACCCTTTATTAAACTTTCCCAGTGCTTCATCCATTTGATTTTTATCCAAAATAGTTGGGCCACCAGCAACGAGGGTTCGCCAATAAACATCACAGAGCGTTTCGACTTCCATCGCCATGGATAAAGCTTGTTTCAGATTGCTGCCCAAAGCGATTTGTCCATGATTTGCAAGCAAGCAAGCCTTACGGTCCTTGAGTGCTTCTACTGCAACAATTGAAAGCTCTTTCGTTGCAAAAGTTTGGTAGGGGGCGCAACGGATGGTATCCCCGCCAGCAAGACCGATCATATAATGAAAGGGAGGGACTTCCCTTTGCATGCAAGCGATCGTCATGACAGCCTTGCCATGGGTATGGACAATGGCATTTGCATCTGGTCTATCATTGAAAATATCTTCATGAAAACGCCATTCACTCGATGGTTTTCGTAAGCCGTTTGGACTTTCGTAGGTTCCATTGAAACGTTTTAGGACGATGTCTTCTGGCGTAATATCTTCATAGGCCATGCCAGAAGGTGTGATCAAAAAACCTTCCGGTACTCTTGCTGCTGCATTCCCAGACGTTCCTTGGTTGATACCCATTTTATTCATTTGCAGGACAGTTTGGATTAGATCCTGACGCAGTTCCAAAAATTGCATTAAAAATAACCTTGTTATGATATTTCGTATTGCTGCAGTTGGTTTAGTGCTTTTATGAAAAAGTCTTCTGTTCCAAAGTTTCCGGATTTTAGGGCCAATGCTATTGGTTTTTTATCAACAGTTGTCGTGGTCCACGGAACACCCGGATCAATTTGCGGACCAATAGACATTGTTTTGACGTCCAAAGCATTTATCACAGCCCCTGATGTTTCACCGCCAGCAACGACAAAACGGCATGCTCCGAGCGCATGAAGTTGTTGCGCTATCTCACCTATTACGGCTTCTACGCGAGAGCCGACATCAACTTGGTTCTGGTTGTTTTGTATTTGTTTAACAACAGCAGGATCTGCCGATGAATATAGTAATACAGGTGTGTCAGCGTTTATGCGGTCAGCTGCCCATGTGACGGCTTTTTCGACGACGGCCTCGTTATTAAGTATTGCAACGGCATCCAAAGAGAAACTGGGTAAGTGGTTTTGTGCATAGTTTACTTGGCTGCGTGTAGCTTCTGAACAACTGCCGGACAGAATGACACTGGGGCCTTTTGGGGCTGAAAATAATTGCTCTTCTCTTCTAGATCTAAGCAACCCCTGTTCTTCAAAATTTAGGGGCAACCCTTGCGCAACAGCAGACCCACCTGTGACAAGCTTCATACCTTTACAAGCTTTACCAATTGATCTTAGATGATTATCATTTAGTGCATCTGTGATGTAAATGGTTCTAGGGCCAGTTTCTTTTTCGGCAATTGTTTGTGAAATAACATCGTGACCCATTTCGATCTCTTCAAAGTAGAGGTTTGAAATGTTTGCTGATGATTGGGCCGAAAGAATGCGGTTAAGATTGGCATCTTTCATTGGCGTTAAAGGATGATCGCGAAGAGATGATTCTGAAAGTAATCCATCGTTTACAAACAAATATCCCCGATAAACGGTTCTGCTGTTTTCTGGAAAGGCTGGACAGGCGATTGTACTGGAACACTCAAGGTGCGACATCAACGCATCTGTAACCGGACCGATATTTCCCTTGTCTGTTGAATCAAATGTAGAACAGTATTTAAAGAAAATTTGTTTCGCACCAAGAGATTTCAACCACTTACAAGAGTTTATGGTCATCGAAATTGCTTCCTGGGCATCATTCGTTCTTGATTTCAGGGCAACAACCACTGCTTCGGTATCTGGGGCAGGGGTATTAGCATTTGGTTCTCCTACCACTTGTACCGTCTTCATACCTTCACGAACCAAAATCATGGCAAGGTCGGTGGCGCCGGTCAGATCGTCTGCGATACAGCCTAAAATGATACTCATAATTTTCTCGTCTATTTCTGCTGGATACGCGTGATGATTTCTTGGGTTACAGCTTTTGTTCCCATATCACCGCCAAATTCCATTGGACGAATAGCATTATCTTTAAAACCTTGATAAACAGCCTGTTCGATAACTTTTGCAGCATTTTCCACAGATAGAACGCCAGATTTATCTGCCAGATAATCAAGCATCAAAGCACCGCTTAAAATTGCTGCTAGCGGGTTCGCTTTGTCTTGCCCCATTATATCTGGCGCACTGCCATGTGCAGGTTGAAAAAGTCCGTGATTATCACCAATCTCTCCGCATGATGCCATACCCATACCGCCAACGAGCCCACCAGCAAGATCTGAAAGAATGTCACCAAACATGTTTTCCATCACCAGAACGTCAAAATCCCAAGGTCGTCTGATAAAATCCAAAGCCTGCGCATCAACATAGTTATATGTGGTTTGAATGCTTTTGAAGTTCGATTTTCTTTCATCAAAAATCTGTCGGAAGAAAGCCATCGACTTAAAAACATTGGCTTTATCAACGCAGGTGACTTGTCCTTTGCCCCCCCGTTCTTTTCTTTTTTGTGCTAACTTAAAGGCAAAATCATGTAATTTTTCAGTGGTTTTACGTGTGATACGGACAATATCCTGTACTTCGTCATTTGTTTGTACTGGGCATCGATTGTGTACTGCAGCTGAATAGAAAAGGCCTTCGGTTGACTCTCTTAAAATAATCATATCGATATCGGCTGCTTTGGTATCCGCAAGGCGTTGTGGGGCATTTGGATATGCCTTGATGGGGCGTACACCTGCATAAAGCTGAAAGCGGTCTCTTAGACGTAAATGGGGCGATATTTCTGTGCCATCGTCATAGCGGATTGAGGGGAGGCCAATTGCGCCAAGAAAAATAGCATCAGCTTTTCCCGCTGCTTCTTCGCCACCCGTTTCAATATCACTACCTGTTTCTTTGTAGTATCCTGCGCCTGCTGAAATGTAATTATACTCAAGTCTAAAACCTTCGACTCTTTGTTGTGCGGCATTGATGATGGCGAGTGTTGCTTCGGTTACATCAACCCCAATTCCGTCACCTTTAATTATAGCAATTTGAAAAGACGGTTTACTCATTTCTTGTGTCCTGTTTGGTTATTATCTCTTTCTGAAAGTTGGTCAGAAGAGTGCGTTATGTGTTGTTTATTTAAAGGGAAATAATTTATTTTTGCTATGGTATTAAAACAAATAAACTTCGCCTTTTTTTTAATAATCTATATAAAACAAACTCTTATTTTGTCTTTTGATATTGTTGATGGTTTGCATTAGATAGGTAATTTCAGTATGTGTCAATGTATACATTAAAATATACATTGACACATTCATTTAATAATTTATCGTTACCCAGGTTAAAGGATGCTGGTGATGTTTGTGTTATCTGAGTCACTTAAAGCAGCAATCCGAATTGAATTTAAAATGGCAAAATATGCTGTTAGCTGGGGAGGCTAAAATGTTAAAAAAAATATCGACAATAACGACCGAAACACTTACGGCAGTCACGTTATTGGGGGTTGCAATGCTGACTTCTGGTGATGCTTATGCTGAAAAGGTTCTTCGCTTTAGTCATACGGATAATCCCGGAGGCTCGAGACAAGCCGCAGCCGAAGTTTTTGCTGAAAAAGTCGGCGAATATACCGAAGGACGTTATAAAGTAAGAATTTATCCTGCTGGTCAGTTGGCCAATGACCCAAAAGCAATTGAACAACTGCAATTAGGTGGAGTTGATTTTACGGTTTCAGCGACAGGAAGTTATGCAACACATCAACCAAGTTTGAATCTAACGGCAATGCCTTTCCTTGTTGATACATATGAACAGGGGTGGGAGTTTTATGATAATTCCGCGTGGATGAAAGCGGAATTTGCCAAGCTACCTGAAAAAGGATTTCGTGTTCTTTCTACTTGGGAAGCTGGCTTTAGAAGCTTTACTACAAGTGATCCTCTTGCCTCGCCTAAAGATGCAGAGGGTAAGAAAATGCGCGTTTATCCTAACGACATGATTAGATGGACAATGGAAGCGATTGGCTTCCAGACTGTTGTTATGCCGATTACCGATGTTTATCTTTCTATTCAACAGGGTGTTGTTAACGGACAGGAAAATCCAGTAGATACAATTAAATCGCTGCGATTTTACGAAGTGGCTCCAAATATTACTCTTACCCGTCACATTTATAGTCCTTTGCCGCTAACAGTTTCAGAGCAGACATGGCAGAGCTTTTCTCCTGAAGATCAGGCTGCTGTTCAAAAAGCTGCGATTGATGCGTCAGCATTCAGTCGTAAACTGGTTCGCGATTCCGTAAATGGTCAAATTGAAGAAATGAAAAAAGCTGGTGCAACAGTAAGTGTTCCGGAAATTGGCCCCTTCCGTGATTCAGTTCAGTCTGTGTATGAGAAAGCCAAAGGTATTTATGGCGATGAAGTTGAGAAAGTTTTAGCAGATACTGCTGAAATTCGTAAAAAACTCCCAGCAAATTAAGTTTCAAGTTATTGAAGTGCCTTTTCTTTGAGGAGGCACTTCTTTTTTATTCAGATTGGGAGCCCGTATTGTGGATTACCGAAGTCGATATCCCGCTTTGTTAAGATATCTAAGCCAATCGATAGATATCTTTCTTGTTTGTGGCGGTGTGATTGTTCTCTTACTTATATTTTCCAACGCAGTTTTACGCGGAGCCGCAGGCTTTGATTTGGCCTGGTCTTTAGAGGTTACAGCGTTCTTACTGTTGTGGTTGACATTTCTTGGCTGCGCAGCTGCCACTGCACGTGGAGCACATATGCGTGTTACCGAAATTGTTGAAAACCTTGTTCCTGTTAAGTTGCAATCTCTATTGCAAATTTTGATCAATTTAGTGATCACCATAATATTGGTAACGGTGCTTTATAATGGTAGTAACATTGCCTTCCATACCTGGGCTCAAAAGACGACTGTTCTATATTGGCCCGTAGGACTGTTGTACGCATCTTTGCCAGTTGGCATGCTTTTTACCCTGATTTTCCATCTGTATAATTGCCTAGTGGACGTACAGAATATTTCAAAAAATATTGATGGCGGGATTTCGAAATCCGATGACCATAGCTGGGAGGATTTCGAATGATATTACTCTTTATCTGCGCCGTATTCCTTTTTACGATTGTGATTGGCATACCACTCGTCTGGGCTATCCTTATCACTGCTATATTACCCATTTTTGTCTTTGATTTAGGGTATCCGTTACAGGCTGTTTACCTCAATTTTATTGGGGGCGTTGAACCAAATCACTTCATTGCAATACCATTGTTCATTTTTGCGGGTGAATTAATGGGCAGAGGCGGCGTCGGCCAACGCATAATTGATTTTGCAAAAGAAGCTTTTGGCTTCTTACCCGGCGGTCTTGGTTTTGTTGTTGTCGGTGCATCTATGCTTTTTGGCGGCATTTCAGGGTCAGCAATTGCAGATTCTGCTGCGATTGGGTCCGTCATGATTCCAAATATGGCCAAGCAGGGTTATAGCAAAGCATTTGCTGGTGGTTTGGTTGCCGCAGCAGGGACAATTGGAATTATTATTCCACCTTCAATTCCGATGTTAATTTATGGGTTTGTGGGGAATGTCTCTGTCGCTGATCTATTCCTTGCTGGTGTTGTTCCTGGGCTGATTTTTGGCCTTCTGTTTATGGCTGTTTGTTATTACATCGGCAAAAAAACCAACTGTGATCCTGGGGGGCAGAGAACATCGGCCAAAGCTCTTTGGCGGTCTTTTGTTCGATCTGCGCCGGCATTATTTATGCCTGTTTTGATATTAGGGGGCATTTTTGGCGGTCTTGTTACGCCTACGGAAGCTGCTGCGGTTGCGGTGGTATATGGTTTCTTTGTAACGGTTGTCCTCTACAGAGACTTCAGTATCAAAGAAATGCCTAAGCTAATCATTGATTCCTTTATAACCAGTGCCATTGTTATGGTTGTAATTGGTGCTACAACAGTGCTGGGATGGTTGATTACACTTGAACAACTTCCTCAAATGCTTGCACAGTTTATCAATAGCGTTTCGGAAAACCCGTTTACCTTCTTGTTGTTGGTTAATGTTGTTTTACTGATGCTTGGTTTGGTTCTGGATCCGCTACCTGCAATTCTGCTGACAGCACCGTTGTTTATTCCTACGGCAATGAACTTTGGTGTAGATCCTGTGCATCTCGGTGTCATAATGACGTGTAATGTTGCTGTTGGGTTGTTTACGCCGCCAGTTGGGGCAACGCTTTATGTCGCATCACGAATATCAGGTGTAGGGGTTCTTTCTATCGCAAGGGCTATGGCACCACTATATTTAGCTGCTATATCGGCTTTGTTACTCGTGACTTACGTTCCAGCAATATCCATGACAATGGTCGAGTTATTCAGATAGGTTCCTCACGCTATGGTATGATGAGCCTGGATTAAAAAGATAAATTCAGGCTCATTCTTAATAATGAGTATTTAAGGTATGAGTAAGATGATAAGTCTTGATAATATTGAGAAAGTTGGGACCGGCTTAAACAGGCCAGAATGTGTCCTGAGTACATCAAATGGTCGTTTGTATACGGCTGATTGGCGCGGCGGCGTCGGGATAACAGAAGCCGATGGTTCTCAGTGGTATTTGTTACCGAATGATAAATCCTTAAACCTAAAACCGAATGGTATATGCCTGATGCCGGATGGTTCTGTTCTGGTTGCTCATTTAGGGGATACGGATGGAGGGGTCTATCGAATAACTCAAGATGGCACAACAACCCCGTTTTGTCTGGAAGTTGATGGTGAACCTCTACCGCCAAGTAATTATGTACATCTGGATGAAAAGGGACGTGTCTGGATAACGATCAGCACACGAAAAATGCCTAGAAGCGAAGGTTATAAACCTGATGTTTGTGATGGGTTTGTTGTGCTGGTGGATACATCATCAGAAGATGTACCGCCCAGAATAGTTGCCGATAACCTTGGTTATACCAACGAATGTTTGGTTAGCCCTGACGGCAATAAACTCTATGTAAATGAAACCTTTGCTCGAAAATTGGTTTCTTTTGATATCGCTGAAAATGGTGATCTCTCAAATAAAACCACTGTTGCTAAATTCGGTTTGGGAACATTCCCTGATGGTATGACATTTGATACAGATGGTGGTATTTGGATTACATCTATTGTGAGTAATAGGGTTATTCGTATTGATCCTGACGGTTCACAGACCGTTATGATCGAAGATTGTAATAATGAACATCTAGAGTGGGTTGAAGCTGCATTCCAAGCCGGCGAAATGGGGCGTCCACATCTGGACAATGCACAAAGTAAAAAGCTTAAAAATATTTCAAGTCTTGCGTTCGGTGGATCAGATTTAAAAACCGGGTACCTTGGTTGTTTATTGGATCAATCAATCTATTCGTTTGATTCGGACTATGTCGGCCATGCCCCGGTGCATTGGAATTTTGACGGCCCGAACAAACCTGCAATGAAAAGTGAGACTGCGTCCTGATGAAGCCGTCAAAAACGTTAAAGGTCGCAACTGTCGGTACAGGATATTTTAGCCGCTTTCAATATTCTGCTTGGGCCAGAATTCCCGAGGTGGAAATGGTTGCTATATGCAATCGGTCCATAGAACCCGCTCTAGAATTGGCAAATAAATATCAAATTAAATCCATCTATCAGGATTTTGATCAAATGCTGGATGAAGCTAAACCCGATCTGGTTGATATTATTACCCCCCCGGTAACGCACCAATCTTATGTAAAGTCGTGTGTCGTCAGGGGGATTCCTGCGGTTTGTCAAAAGCCCTTTACACCTTCAGTTGCAGAGGCAACTGATCTGGTAGCATTAATCAAAGAAAAAAAGGCAAAGGTAATCATTCATGAAAATTTCAGGTTTCAACCTTGGCACCTGAAAATCAAAGAACTTTTAGCACAAAATATTCTAGGTGAGCTCTATCAGATTTCTTATGCGTTACGTCCCGGGGATGGTCAAGGTCCTGATGCCTATATGGAACGGCAACCTTACTTTCAACAAATGGATCGGCTTTTAGTGCACGAGACAGCTGTGCATCTAATTGACGTTTTTCGTTTTCTGTTTGGGAATATGAAATCAATTTATGCTGACCTAAGACGTTTGAATCCTGTGATTAAAGGTGAGGATGCCGGGATAATAATTTTTAATTTTTTAAATGGTTCTCGCGGTATTTTTGATGGGAATAGATTGTCAGATCATAAAGCGAAAAATCGACGCCTTACGATGGGGGAAATGCGGATCGAGGGAGCAAAAGGAACTTTGTTCTTAAACGGTGACGCCGAGATATCGCTGCGTAAACATGATAGTAATGAAGAAGAAAAAATCCTCTATTCATGGGATGATTGTGATTTTGGCGGAGATTGTGTTTTCAATTTGCAACGTCATGTTGTCGATCATTTGCTATATGATAAAGAGGTGATGAATACTGCATCAGATTATCTGCTTAATGTTCAGGTGGCTGAAGCTGCATATCAATCAAATGATCAAGGACGGTGTCTTAATTTGATTGATCGCTGAAACAAGTCTTGATAAACGCAATAGAATTGTTAAAAAATAGCTTAAATGCAAAGGGGATAATTATTGGTGACAACACTCAAGAAAAAGAAACCAAAATCACCAAAAATCTCTTTAACTGAAAAGGCTTATAGAGAGCTTAAACGACGCATTCTGGAAAATGAACTTCCCCCTGGGACGCAGCTTATGGAAGGCGAACTTGCTGAGTTACTGGACATAAGCCGGACCCCGGCGCGTGAAGCAATGACACGTCTAGAAGTCGAGGGGCTTGTCGAGGTACGTGCGCGTCACGGAATGAAGGTAAAACCAATATCAGTTTCTGATATGAAAGAGATTTATGCCCTGTTAACAGGGCTTGAATCAACGGCCGCCTGGCAAGCTGCAACTCGCGACCATACCGAGGAAGAGATTGAATCCCTTAGAGATACTGTCAAAGACATGGAAAAGGCTTTGCAGACGCAAGATCTCAAGTTATGGGCTGCATCGGACGGAAAGTTCCACAAATTATTGGTTTCAATGAGCGGCAATAATAGGTTGATTGAGTTGGTTGACCGCTTTATTGACCAATCGCATCGGGTGCGCATGTTGACTTTAACACTTCGTCCGTTACCAGCGCAGTCAAATGAAGATCATGCAAAAGTCGTTGATGCGATTGAGGCAAAAGACGCAGATACTGCACGTAGAATACATCGAATTCACCGAGAAAAGGCAGGTAAGTTGTTGGTCGAACTTTTGGAAAAACACCATCTGACACAGCTGTAATGTTTTATTCTGATTTTAATCAAAACAATCGTGTCAATTTAAAGAAGAAAATAAACCAGATCGATCCAAATCCCAAAATTAAAAATTGGATTGTAAAAATGCTCCAGATAAAATTTTGCGAAGAGAATATCCACAGCGAAGCACAAAGCACTATGCTTGTTAAAAAGAACAAAAGCACCTGTGGTCGTAAACTGTATTGAATTTCTTCCTGTAATATTGAGCATGAATATAAAGTTAGGCAGCTCAACGTAATACGTAAAATCCATTTGGGGATAGTAATTGACCAACTGTTTTGCCAGCCCAAATAAACGGCAAGCAGATGTACCAGTATGATAATGATTGGTATCAAAAATTCTAACTTTACGATTTTAATGCTCCTGAATGAGATACTGTTACATATCTGGTACATGTCTGGAATTTAGGGCTATTTAGTATGTTTTTTGTATCATAACGTGTGTTTGTATCATTCTGATGTCCTGTGCGAATGTCTTGCTGAAAGCTGAATAATCTTTATTTCGTTATTTTTAAAATAAGCTATCTGCATTTTTCAAAGCCCTTTGTCGGTATAAGGTGTTACAATTGATACAAACAATTATCAGGCAGCACCTAATAGATACCTTCATCTTTTAATGTAATAGCGTAGGTAGAAATGTTGAGCGCGTAATCGAAAGAGAATTAAGTGGTGACGTCTGTTTTTGAGATGGAATTACAAAAGGGATCTCAAATGGAGACTGGTTTTGCGACCTTCGATAAAGCTGGACGCTTGCTAACGATCAATGATCGTTTTGTGGTCTTGGGCGATGAAGAACGGAAAACCTTACTTAAGACCAAGGTCGAGCATTTTGTGTTGGAAAAATCCTTTGGAAAATCAGTAAATTCTAGCCTCATACAAACAGTTATACGTAAATGGCAGTCTTCTGATCGCGGCTTTGTTTGGCAAAATACTGTTGGTGATAAGTTTTCATTGTCACGTTTTACAACACCAGAAGGAAATACTTGTTATCTAAAAGTTCTACTTGAGAACCAGAATGCAGACGAAAAAGTATCTGCGCCTGAAGTGCTTTTCGATATTATTCAATCATTGGATATTGCTGTTGCACTTTATGATTCTGATTTGTGTTTTGTTTTATCGAATAAAAAGTATGCCGATATTATTGCCGTACCTGATGATCAGTTGAGGCGGGGGCGCCCCATACACAAAATTATGCAGGGGATGATCACTGGACACCAAAATGCATGTGATCACAAATCTATAATCAAGAACACAAATGAAGCCGAGAAAACGATTGAGAAAATTATCAAAGGTGTTTTAAGTTATAAAAAGGGGCTTGAAATAGAACGTTCTGATGGACGTCTTTTATTAAGTTCTTCACATGAAACCGGATTTGGCGATTACTTGGTTACGATCAAGGACATTACCGAGCAAAGACAAGTAGAAGAGGCGAGCCGTGAAGCAGATATGTTGCTTCATAAAATTGTTGAGGCTTGCCCTGCGAACTTTTTGGTATCCCGTGTTTCGGATGGAAAAATCATATATTTCCCGCCAGCTTCTCGTGATCGGTTTGGTGATATAGAAACGGCAAAAAGCTTTTTCATTAAACCTCAAGACCGTGAAAGTTATCTCAAGGCTTTGTTGCCGACGGGTGTATTGGATGATTATAGGGTGCAGTTTCGCCGGCGGGATGGCAGCATTATGCAAGGTCTGACGTCTGCCCGTGTGACTGATTACAAAGGTGAGGATGTTATTGTCTCATCAACACGAGATATCACCGAACAACTTCAGATGCAAAAAGAGTTGGAAGAGCAGAAGGAAATCGCACATCAGAATGAAAAGATATCAGCCTTAGGCGGGTTACTCGCTGGTGTTGCCCATGAACTGAATAATCCACTTTCTATCGTTGTAGGCTATGCCTTGATGCTTCAGGATAAAACGGATGATCCCGAGGTAAAGCGAAGAGTAGATCGAATTGCGATGGCAGCAGAGCGTTGCGCCAAAATTGTTAAAACATTTTTGGCTATGGCCAGACAGCGTCCTATGCAGATAGAAAATTGTAATCTGAACGAAGCAATCGAAGTCGCCATGGATGTTGCTGGTTATGGGGTGAGGGTATCTGGTGCAGAGGTATCTTTGTCATTGGCGAAGGATTTGCCTTTTGTCGATGCCGACCATGATCAAATGGCACAAGTCTTTACCAACTTGATTGTAAATGCAGAACATGCGTTATCTGATAAAGGAAAAGCGGGGAAACTCATTATTCGTTCCTCGTTTGATGACTTATTAAACGAAGTCGTTGTTGATGTTATTGATAACGGGGTGGGTATTCCTAAAGAGATCCAGGGCAGAATTTTTGAACCTTTTTTTACAACAAAAGATGTTGGAAGTGGTACGGGCGTCGGCCTTGCTTTTTGCCATCGTATTGTTGATGCCCACCACGGAAACCTGTCTTTCCGATCCTCAGGTAAAGGTACTTGCTTTACAGTACGAATGAAAGTTGCGGAAGTAACAGATGAGAATAAAAACGTTCCTGATATTCCGGATAAAAAACATTTAAAGCAAGAAGTTCTGGTTGTTGATGATGAGGTCGATGTCGCTGATCTAATTAGCGAAATTTTGAGTGAAGACGGTTATCAAGTGACGGTTACCAATTCAGCTAAAGATGCCCTCGCAAAATTAAAAGCACATTCTTACACTGCAATTTTAAGTGACGTGAAAATGCCCGGTATGAATGGTATAGAGTTTTTACAGCGTATGACGGCTGAATTTCCTGATATGGCTAAAAAAACTGCTTTTGTAACTGGAGATTCAATGAGCCCGGAAGTTGCTGATTTTATCGAGAATTCTGGATGCTTGCATCTGGATAAACCTGTTTCTCCTGAAGAGCTTGTCAATATGATGCGATCACTTATCCAAAAAACAGGGATCTAGTTTTACATGGGTGCGAATGGTTACAAAATTATTGTCTGTGATGATGAACCACATTTACGTGAAATGGTTGCCGAATATTTAAGTGATCGTGGCTATGAAACAGTCGAAGCCGCCGATGCAAAAATGATGCATAAATTTACTGAAAAGCATTCTCCTGATTTGGTAATCCTAGATATTAATATGCCCGGTGAAGATGGTTTGACTGCCCTTCGTAACTTACGAAATAACTCTGACGTGCCGGTTATTATGTTGACGGCAGCATCTGAAGTCGTTGACCGTATTGTCGGACTGGAAATGGGGGCTGATGATTATCTGGCCAAACCTGTGGATTTGAGAGAGCTGGAAGCAAGAATAAAAGCAACTTTACGAAGAATTCCGAGCACTTTGTCAGAGCAAAAATCTACTAAAACCAATGGATCAATTCAATTTGGAGTGTGCACACTTCATTTGGACAGCGCGCAGCTTTTTGATGCTGATAATAATGAAATTGCCATGACAGCGATGGAATTTAGCCTTTTACGTGTTTTTTCTGAAAATAGGGGGCGTGTTTTAAACCGGGATCAATTACTTGAACAAGCTCATGATAGAGGGTGGGAGCCTTTTGACAGATCGATAGATCTTCGTATTTCCCGGCTTCGGCGTAAAATTGAAGTTAATCCGACAAAACCAGAAATTATCCGTACCGTTCGCGGAATAGGTTATGTCTTTGGGTAATTGGGTATAAAGAATAAATCAGAACTAATTCTTAGGTATCGTGATCTCTATGTTTCGGGGTTGTTTTCCATCGCAGGGAATTGTTGCTAGCGTGATGTTTTTATCATTCATTCCTGTTAATACGCTGCCACAGTCACCGGGAGAAGTTGACCAAACTTCTTGGCTGGTTTGTGTTTCGATATCTAGGTAATAGGCTTTGCCTGTTCCATTATAGCCTTCTGTTGCAACGTAAAGAGATTTTCTGTCATTTCCCCACATAAAACTGGTGATAGAAAAAGCCCAGTCACCGCCTTGCCATGTCCTTTGGGTGAGGCTATAGGGGCCGATTATGGGGGCATCAAATTTCAATTTTACAATTGAAATATTAATTCCCAAAGCATCATCGCAATAAACATCGACGGAAAATTCCCCGATAGGTTGGTTGTACCTGTCGGCTTCACATGCTTGGCTTAGATCTTTCAGGACAGGTTTTTGCGCGTTGGCATGTCCTTTAAGAGAGTGAAAACCAACTGAACTTACAAGTAACCCAATAAATAAGAGGCTTTTAGAAATATTCATTAGCATAGGAAGCCTTTTCTTTCATATTTCTAGAAAAGTTTACAGATTAATGGGGGCTTCGTGAAGGTTTATCAAGTTGGCTGCAAGATAGAGTTGTGTATTTTTATCAAGTAACTGTTTGTGATTACTAAATGAGGAAGGTGTGTCCTTATGAGAGGAGATGTTAGAAATAATATCATCAAATAAGTCGGAAAAGACTATAGTATTACCTGTGTGTAATTGTGCTTTTCGGGGGCGATCCTGAAGGTGAGTAATAGGCATTTTCTGATGTCCTGTTTATTCGTTGTTCCAATTCGTTGATAGAAGTTGGTCGTAGGGACGGTCAGCCAGGTTCAAATTTAATTCTTTATGCTCTGGGTTTAAGGCAGGTCATATCACAGAGCCATTCTTCTGTTTGATACAATCAATACTTTTCCTGAAATAATGCAGATACCAAAATCGTTTAAATTATTTTTCATCGATCAACGGGATAGAATTTTTGTACATCATGGTGTCTGTATTGAGAACAACGAGATAGCTTAAATGGGACTATCTGAAATAAAAATTATTTATTTTGAACCTTTCCCGTTCTTATCGCGTCAGACCCTGTAACGACGACATCGGGTTACTCGAAACAGTGAGTGACAAAACAGGAGATCAAAATGAATAAGTTTCAAAAGTTACTTCTTGGGGTAAGTGCTGCCGCACTTGGGACGAGTGCTATCATTTCAAGCACTGTCTTTGCGGCATCTAGTGGAAACTCTGAGTACGTTCAGAATGTAGATCTGAGCTTTCCGGGGTATGCCGCGGTTATTAATGTCAAGAATACTTCAGGAAGTAAGTCTGTAAACAATGTCAATTTACAGGTACAGGAATCATCCATTGAGATCGAAGCCGATGGTTTTGTACAGTGTGGCAATGATAAAAAAATAGATTTTAAAGAAGCCAAGATTTATTTTGGCCCTCTCGGTATGTTTGTTGATGATATCAATGATAATGCAGCACTGTATCAAAGTGCCTATGAAGTTAGTCATAAAAGCCGCATTGGCTTGGGTAAGTGGGTAACAGAGGGTACGGATGGTGATGAGAGTTTCTCAGTTCCTTTAAATCAAATTAAAAATGGCCATCCGGCTGTTCGCGTTGATCCCTTGGAAGAAATCAATAAAAAATTACAATCTCACCTACAAGGTGGTGGATCGAAAGCAGATTTTTATAAAAACGATCAGGAAATCGTTCTGCAAAGGCCTGTTTCTCTTGCGGGGTGGTGCAGAAAATATCTCTCGCCAGGTCACAGCCCTTGGAAAGCTGGCTTTGAGACCAAAAATTTTACTATTCAAGTCAAATATAAAGGAGACCCCGCTATAACCGATAAGCCTATTTTGAATGCTCAATTGGGACAGGTGGGCAATAATCCACAGTATAACAACAATCAATCCCTGCTTTTAAATCAGGCAATTTTTCAGCCAAACATGCCGCATCATATTGGAAAATGTTCCGAAGGGACGCCTAACCCTAAAATTCGTGTGAACTACAAAGGGGCAGGTAAGGGAACGGTCCGTTTTAAAATTGGTGTGAAAAACAGTGAAGGAAATTTTGTACTGCCAAACATCTATTTGGGCAGTTACGATTCAGAGAGCCAGATAAACAGGCACTTTGATTTTGATTATCCCCTGATTGAAAAAATGTACAATCATCAACAATTCAAATGGTGGAACACAATCAATAAAACCTATGAACATGCGATGACGATTGAAGCTCAGGTCAAAGATCAAAACAGTGATAGTTATGGACCTTGGGAAGAGTTTGGTTCAGCGACTTTCAAGCATCGTTGTACGCCTCAGGTAACTGTAAATGGTAGTAATGCCAAGCTGGGTGGTTATCAAAATCAGGGAGGCGACACAATGCCAGATGCACGTGGTACTGTGCAAAAAAAGCCGCAAAGTGCTCCCCTTGGTAAAGCAACACAAGAAACTGAAAGACCCAAACGTCTGATAATTCAGACACCACAATAAACAAAAGTGAAATAAATGTCGCAGGGCCTGAAATAAGGCTCTGCGACTCTTTTATTATGTCGTTGAAAATGAATTCAGCTTTTACTGATACAATTGATACACTTTGGATTATTGTTCAAATTACTGATTTCTATAGTATCTTGGTGTAAAATTGTACAAAGTCTGCCTTGGAGAATATCAGGCGTGCGTTTGAAAAAACGAAAAAAAAATCGGTATGGTTTGGGGACGCTGATAGCGGCAATAGTTTTGTCGTTTTTATGCGTTCAATCAAGCTTGGCCGATTGGACTGCAGATTTTACACCGCCAGAAACATCTGATGCAAAAATACGAATAAATCTTCCGGATGATTTGGATGTGATAACTCTGACACAACTTGGTGTCGAGTTGGACGGTATTGATATTACGTCACTTCTTTCCCTTGATGGTGTTGATTTTATATACAAGCCACTTCAAACACTTGAGGGAAATGAGCATACATTGAAATTGGTAATGCTAAACCCTGACGGTTCGTCAGAGGTAAGGCAGCAATGGACTTTTACTATAGTTGGTGATGGTTCAGGCTCTGCGAGTAATCTTTCTGATTTAAATGAAACAACACCGGAAATAGAAATGGCCGAGCGGTTACTGCGTTCGGCATATTTTCGCGCAGATACGCTAACCGAATTTAGTCGGCGTGTCGTGCAGCAAAATATTGGACATGCAACCAATCGTTCTACTTTATCGGGTAGTGGCGATGTTAACTCAGGTTTTGCCGCTGGAAAATGGACGGTCGATGGTCATGCAAATTATTTGATGCAAAGTGATGTCGATTTTGCGCAGACAGAACGTACGATCGATTTGGGTGAATATGACATAAATGCAGATTATCAGGGAGATACTCTGTATGGTGGTTTTTCACTGGGGCATCATGATACAGGGCTGGAAACTCTCCTTGTTTCAGACTTTTATCGTCGGGGTGTTTCTGCGCGAATTGGGACAAGTGATAGCAGGGTAGAGGCGCAAGGCTTTGCATTCGGGACTGAGTCCGTTTCTGGGGCGGCAGATATGGCTGGTCTTAACAGTACGGAAAACCGTCTTAAAGGTGTTAGTCTGTCGGTAAAACCCTTTGCAACTGATGTGGACGCGTTGAAATTAACGGGAACCTATTATGATGGTTTGGGAGAGGGAAGCGGGATTGGTCTTTCAGATCTGGATAGTTCTGCATCTGGTTCTGGCTGGGGGATCGGTGTTGAAAAGAGCTTTGGTCATCAAAGAACAAGATTAAAAGCGCAATATGCACATGCGCTATTTGATCAGGATGGAGATAATGGTGATGCTCCTAAAGACAGCAGCGACGCTATATCACTATTGATAGAGCATCGATTGTTTGATGAAGGGCCCGTCATTGGTGATGACCTACTTAATATTGATGTTGGTTTTGGCTATGACCGTGTTGATACTTTCTTTGAAAGTCTGGCTAACCCTGGCATGATATCTGATCGTGATGCCTATACTGCTTTCAGTAATCTTTATTGGGGCGCTTTATCTGCGAATATCTACGCTTTACATGAGACCAACAATGTAGATGGTCTGGCTAACGTTCCAACAGATCGCTTGAAGAGTATTGATTTTGGGATGAACTATTCTTTTGATCAACAGTCTGGATTTACTGAATGGCTAGGGACCCCATATTTGTACATGAACAGTTATCTCGCCAGTTTGGGTCGTGTCAAAACGCCAAATGGTTATGAAGGTGGAGATACAGATAACTTATCTTCGTCAATAACACTGGGTGGAGGCTCAAACTACGATGAATGGTATTGGTCTTTATCACATAGCTATTCACGTTTTGATGATTATACAAATATTTCCAGCGACACAGTTAATAATTTGACGGGTCTGGATGTTGGTTGGAGTGTTTCTGATAGACTGCAACTAAACGGTGGTACCCAATTTGGCGTGTTTGAAGACCTTGATACAAATAAAAACAGTTTCAGCACAAACCTGTATTTAGGGGCGACAGCAGAACTTGTTCCAGAAAAAGTTGAGTTAAATTTTGATTATAATTTGAACCTTGCGAGCGGTAGTGGCGACTCATCTGATAGTCATATCGTTAATAGCGAGGTAGAATGGACTTTCCTTCGACCTCGTACCAATCGCCCCGGTTTGGCATTGGCCCTAAGAGGATCAATGGAGGAATTCAATGGAAACGCAGATAGTGCCCAAAATGAAACAGAGTATCAGGCCTACATGGTTTTGCGCGTTAAAGCGCCATTTTCGCTTAGCTATTAAAGCGGTTTTAGTCCCCAGCGTTTTGTTCGGCGTTGGACTGGCTACACCAATGATAGCAGAGGCGAATGTAACTTCGGTTACGGTGACGCCCCAACGTGCTAATCTTAATGTAAAAGGGGCGTCATCTCTTTCTTTGACGTGGAATGTCACAAGGTTAGAGCCAACAGCCCCTGCAACAGTTCCGGTCAGTTCGACAAATGCTGTTCTTCAAATCAATGGCACCAATGTCGCGACGCTTGGTGGTACTTTGCTTCGACAGTCAACTTTGAATCCTGCACAAAGCGAGACATTGCGTTTTAGCGAGGTTCTATCTATCTCGGCATCCCTAGCCAGAAAAATAGCAGAAGCCCCGGCAGGATCAGTTCTTATTTCCAGAACCTTTACTGATACACAAACAACGGGTTTAGCACGATTGTCTGTATTTTCAGGGACAGGACAGGGTGGTGCGCTCAGCATTAATCGTATTGATCTTCGTTTTGATAATAATGCTAGAACAGACGTTATTGCCAAAGGAGATACAAGACGAGCCATTGCGGAGATAAATTTCCGAAGTAGCGGTCTTTTAAAGGGTGAATGGCGCATTATTGACCCAACAGCAAGTCTTGGAAGTGCGCGTGGACGTATTCTACAGGTCGTGCGGCAACAGGTTGTGAGTTCGGGGCAGGGCAGAACCAGGATAGTAAGCCCGGCATTACCGACAACAAAAAATGGTCTTTATTTGCTTACCTTTAGTGTCGAGAATGCTGACGGCATTACGGAGTTGCCTGTATTGAGGTATTTTGTTCTCGAAACTTCGACAAAAAGGCCAGCTGATAATTTGACGACCTTGAGCCCTGGAAACGGTGCCCGTGTTAATCAGGAGACTGTTTTCGCGTGGGAAAATGTCCCTGGTGCACTTGCCTATCAGATAGAAATACTTACCCCCGGTCACGACGTGGTTGTTTCTGGAAAAGTTGTTTCCGCTCAGGATTTGAAACTTAAACTTTCTGCTTTTTCCTTGGACAATCTGAATTCAGGGGAAAGTTATGATTGGCGATTACGTGCTTTTGATAAAAGCGGGCGCGTCATTGGGTCCTCACCACGTCAATTGTTGTATATGCCATAGGGATTATTAATGACCGAAAACGATACAGCATATTCCCTTCTTCAACGTATCAGCAAAGGTGATGAAATCGCCTTTGCTGATTTTTATCATCTGTTTGAAAAACGACTGTATCTTTTTATTAAATCAAAATTGAACGATTCATTCGAAGCCGCCGACATACTAAATGAAACCTTTTTAGAGGTATGGCGTAAAGCCGAAACCTTTGAGGGGCGTTCTAAAGTATCAACCTGGCTATTTGGAATAGCATACTTCAAGACGGTGGATCGGATGCGTAAGAAAACAGACATACCAATGGATAGCGACAACTTTCCTGAAACGGCGGATGATAGTCCGGATGCTATGGCGTGTCTTTTGACTGCTGAAAAAAGTGATCATATCAAGTTTTGTCTTGATACCCTAAAAGCAGTTCAGCGTGCAGTCATGCAGCTAGCATTTTTCGAGGACCTTCCCTATTCAGAGATTGCGTTGATTGTGGACTGTCCAGAAAATACCGTTAAGACCCGTATGTTCCATGCCAAACAGGCAATGAAACGTTGCCTGTCCAACCGTATGGGAGGCTGAACATGAAAAAGGAAATCTCAGAACTCTTACCATTCTATGTGAATGGTAGTCTTCAGGGGGAAGATCTTGAGGCGGTTAAAAAAGCTTTGAGCCAAGATAAAGCTCTTCGAGGTGAATGTGCTTTTCTGGAAAACCTGAGAGACGAAGTTCAAAATCAAACACATGAAAGCTCGCCTGGTCAGCTTGGTCTGAAGCGTTTGCAACGTGATCTTGCAAAAGAGCAAACAACACGGTCCAGACGTTTACCACAAAATGATAATATCAAAAATAAGGTGTGGCGGATAGCAGCGGTTGCAGCCTGTATTATGTTGCTTGTCCAGACGGCCTATGTTGTGCCCTTGTGGCAAAACAACAAAGACTTGGTTGCTGCGAGTGGTGGTAATGCCGCCTATATCCGTGGTCCAGTGCTATCGGTTACTTTTGTTCCAGAGGCACGTGAAGAAAATATTCGCGAACTTTTATTGGCTGTTGATGCTCGTATTATTGATGGCCCTTCATCTCTGGGCGTTTATAAGCTGGCTGTATCAAAAAATCCTGAAGCTGTTATCGCCAAGCTTCAAGCGCACAAAAATCTGGTTGAAACCGTACAACGTGACGGCGGAGAAAGTAGTGGTAAGTGATGTTACGCCATTCCTTAACTCTTGTCGTTTTCTTGCTGCTTTCAATTGGAATACCGCAGGATTTACCCGCACAAACATCTGCTGATCCCGCGAGTGAAGAACCAGGTACGGGGGCAATACCCAATACTCCGCCAATACCGGGGGCGTCGACATCAACAGGAAAGTCCCGTACTGTAACTGGTGATCCGGTTACGCCTCAACCGACAGGAAACCGATCTGATGAGATTATTTTTTCCGGGCTAAGGGCAATCTGTGTTCGCCCGGGCACAATATTAACCATTCAGGGCAAAAATTTTGACGATATTCCAAATAGCTATCGCTTGGGATTAAGTAATACTCATGACTTGATAGAGTTGGATATTCTAAATAAAAAAAATACTCTGATCTCAAGCTATTTACCTAAAAAGGGTATTGATTTAGATACAAAATATGACCTTGTCTTCTTTAAGAGGAGTACTCGCCAAGTATTTGATAAAACAGGTTTAAGTGTACGCATCTGTCCAACGGAAACCAGTGTGGTCAATGATGTTTCTATCGAACAGGATGTCATTATTCTGGTTGATGGTGCACAGGAAAATGCAGTTCGTTCCGAACTTCAAAGACGTCATTTACCTGTTCTAGAAGTTTACAATCTCGGTGTCTTACAATCGGTACTGATTCAGACCCGATCTACAAACGCGGGGGCTGTTATTCAAGAGCTGAGAACTGTTTTTCCAAATGCCGAGGTTGATTTTAATAATGATCTTACTGCTTCTGCAAAACCTCGTTTATATGCACAAAAAGCGATTGGTTGGGATCTGGATCAAGGGTGTCAGGTAACACAGCTTGGTTTCCCCATTGGTCTTCTGGATGGTGCGATTGATCAGCACCACGCTGCTTTTGACGGGCAGGCCATTGTATCACGTAATTTTTTGGGTAATCAGACGATTGACCTCAGCCATGCAACTTCAATTGGATCTATCTTGATCGGCAATAATCAGGAGAATGGTTATCAAGGGCTGATACCTGGAACACAGCTATTTAATGCGGTGGTTTTAAGGTTGAGCAATTCTGGGGATCAACTGGCGAGTACTGTTGCTGTTTTACAGGGGCTGGATTGGCTGCTTGAAAATCATGTGCGTTTAATCAATGTCTCGCTTAGCACTGACGTGGCGAATAGCGTTTTAAACAAAGGTTTCGTTCTCTCGTTAGAAAAAGGAGCCCTTGTTTTCTCAAGTGCTGGAAATCAAGGACCTAACGCACCTGTAAGTTACCCAGCGGCTTTAGAGGGGGTCTTTACAATTACGGCCATTGATTCCCGTCATAAGATATACCGAGATGCAAATCAGGGGAATTTTATTGATTATGCCGCCCCCGGTGTGGATATCTGGACAGCTGTGCCGGGGAATAAGGGCGCGTATGTTTCCGGTACATCCTTTGCGACACCTCACGCCTTGGCTGTTGCGTCGCATATTCTCAAAAATAATCCGAAAATGTCACGACAGGTATTATCCCGGGCGTTGTCTTTTTCCGTAATTGATTTGGGGGATCACGGACGAGATTCCATTTACGGCGCAGGATTGATCAAAGGTACCTGTTAAAATTATTATGAAATATAGAAATAAAAACAGTTAGATAAAAAATATATTTTTATTTGAACTGTTTTTTGTGTTGGGCCGACCTAGTTGTGAACAAAACATTGGGTGCTGCCCGACTGATTGATGATCAGACCTTTAGGGCATTCCCATACTCGCAATTAAAAGATTTGAAATTAAAGGGCTTCAAGTTCTACGGGCCTTAAATTCAAAAGGAAAAGTCATGCTTAAAAACATTAAGCCTGTTTATTTGGCTCTGGTTACAATTGGATCAATGGGGTTAACTACAATGCCTGCTTTTGCATGTAAGGAAATAACAGCGGTTGCGCTTCAAGGAAGTGACGCAGCAGAACTAAGGGTGCGCGTAAATAATGTCATCCTGATAAATCACAAGGGATCGCATTCGAATACTGTTCCGGCAAACCTGTTGTTAGAGGGGGATAATGATTTCAAGATTGAACTTATTACTGATAACCCAGATGCGACAGGGCGTGCAGAGGTTTTCGTTGCTTGTGAAGGCGATTTTCCCAAAGAGCCGGGTAAGAATGAAAATGTACTGGCTGAACTGCATCAACAAGGGGCAGGGGAACAAAGCGCCATTTTTCAGGCCAAGGCCCAGCCCGCCTTCAGCTATTTGACAGGTGACGTTACTACTGATGATGGCTTGTTGGAAGCGATAGAGATGATGCGTCAAGCCGCAGAGGCTGGTGATGCCAAGGGTTATATGGCTTTCTTTGAACCGATGTTTACCGATCTACCTCTTGCTGGTGGGCCGCCCCCTGAAATGATTAAGGGCATGGTTTCTGAATTGCTCAGTGGCAAATACACCATCAAATCAAGCAAAGATGTACAGGTGAATAAAATATTGGGCGGACGTGCTTATCAGGTAGTAAACAATCGGGATCAAGGACCAATACAGTTTGAAGAAAAAACTGATGTTGCCGCGGGGCGTACAACAATTACTCAAGGCGCATTTTGGTTAAAGACAGCTAATGGGTGGAAGGTTTTTCGGCCTTAAATAGCATAGCAAAACAACAAAACCCCCGCAGTTTTTCTACGGGGGTTTTGTTCGTTAAGGGGTAAAACTATCCAACGACAATCATGTGTTCGTCGTTATCAAGAATAACCGTCAGGATATCTGTCGCACTGACATTTTCCATAACAGCAATTTCTGTATAGGTAACGCCATCGCTAGAGATTTCCAGTGATGTAGTTGGCCCTGTATCCGTTGCTCGAATAAAGTTCGCAACAACATCAGTATTGTCATCAAAGACAATCAGATCACTGACATCCAGAATATCACCCTCGCTATTGTCATAATCAGTGATGGTATCCACATCAACACCAACATTTTGACCATAGAAGAGGAAGGTATCTGCCCCAGTACCACCCGTTAAGGTGTCTGATCCTGCACCACCGATCAGGGTGTCATTTCCACCGCCGCCGAGGAGGGTATCATCACCATCACCACCGACAAGAATTTCACCATCGCCCGTACCGGTAATCGTACTACCGTCCTGATATTCGACGGATGCACTGGCAGTATCAGATGTAAGTGTATCTGATATGTCATAATCAAAGCCGCCGTCCACTGGTTGAACGATGTCAGTACTTTCAATGGAAAGCTCTGCAGTGTAGCCACGAGTACGGTCGCTGTTTCCATTAATGCCATCGGTTGATTCAACTCTTATAAAATAGTTTCCATCAGATGCAGCCGTAAAGTTCTCGCTAACATTGAAATCTGAATCAACAACAGAATTATTTTTATAGAGGACAAGCTTTAGATTACTGTTTCCTGAGAAACCTTCTAAAGTAAGAGTTTCGCCTGCGAGTAGAGCAACCAGATAACTATCTTGATCCCATCTCTTCACATCTCTAGTTTCTCTTCCCCATCTGTCATAATCAATATCTCGAGCATCTCTTATCCGGCCAGAAAAATTAATCAGGTGAACAACTTCATCAGCGGGTGTAGATCCATCCTTTACCCATAGGTTTCTACTGAGGTTCGTTGCGCGATTAGAGCCAGATGTATCCCGATGACTATTAGATTCGTTATAATGAAGATGATCATTATTCGGCCCAGAAGGATCATGATATTCATAGCCATCAGACCCATAATTACGCTCATAAATTGTCTGGACCGCACTGCCTGACCCAAATCCTAGGCTGGAAACATCCATACTGTCTGGTACGAAGGTAACAACACCGCCACTTTCGTTGACGGCCCCGTTTACTGGGTTATCAACATCGGTGAGTGTTGTACTTGCATTGATGTCATCATTAAACAGCAATGCTGAATCAGGGATGTCTATATCACCAGAGGTAATGTTTGTCAGGATGATATCATTTACCGCATCAACTGGCTCTGGCAATGTTACACAGACCTTCAGATCTGCGGAAGAAGGATCGCCGTCACCATCGACCATGGTATAGACAAAGGTCTCTTCATAATCGCCATTAACTGAACCCGGTGCAGTATAGGTGTAATCGCCTGTGGCCGTATCGACCACCAGTTTACCACCTTCGGCCGTAGACGCGATAATGATCATTCCATCACTACTACCATCAGTTACGTCGGTATAAACAACACCATCGTGAAGAACTTCCGTAATCGCAACGGCACCAAATCCATCAGCACCCGGTTGATCATTGGTCAGAAGGTTGCCACTGGCATCGGTTCCGCCGACGGTACCATCTAGGGCATCAGCAAGATCAGTGAAATTTGGTACGCTGACAAAGCTATAGAGACTGCCGGGGATAGAAGGATTTACGGCATCACCGCCGCCCGTATTAAGGAAATAATCCTCAAGCCCATTCTCAACAGAGGTACTTGTGCCAATACCGATTCCGGTAACCTGGATGTCGTTATCAACAATCGCTGTTGCGATACCACTATCGATCTCGAATGGATCAACTGTGCTCGTGTCGTTAGGTGAACCATCACTAATGAAGTAGAGGTGACTTTCATGTGATGGTAAACCTGTCACAGGATTGTCTAAATATTCAGAGTTCGCCCCGAACATTGACGCCATACCTGCATCATAGTTGGTTGAGCCTGACCCATCATAAGCCCCATAAATGGTCGAAAGTTGATCATCCAGGGTTGTCGATGACAGGGTGCCATTATTGTTGAGGCGCTTGAAGTCATCAAGATTAAGGGTTCCACCTGCGAAGCCATCAAAGACAAAGGTGCCATAGTCTTCGGCATTCGTCCCGAAAGTAACCAGAGAGAAAGCCAGTGTTTCCAACGCAGTGCTTTCTGCTACGAGATTGTCAATAAAGCTACGGACACCATCAATCTGGATCTGATAGTCTGATTGACCAATCGATCCACTTTCGTCAATTACAAAGGCGATATTAAGCGGTGGCGTTTCACCAGGGAGGGCAACAAGACAAATCTCGTCATTGTTTGCAACAGGCTCATCATCCTTGATGCAGATTGTTAGATTTGCTGACGACTTGTCACCGTCGTTATCGAGGATAGAATAGGTGAATACATCATCAACAACGTCATCTGTTGCTGTTCCCGGTGCACCATGTTGAACGGCTGGCAAGCTAGTGTAAGTATAGTCACCAACAGCATTACCACCTTGATCATCCAGATATATTTCAAGCGTTCCTTTGGATGATGTAACGGTTAAGAGTTTGGTCCCATCGTCATAAGTTGCAGATGGTGTCCCCGTTGTTGGACCCGTTAGAACTCCGGCATCATCAACGCTAAAGGTTGTGCCTTCGATTTCGATATCACAAATACGATCAAGTCCATCGGCACCAACTTCGTCGTTAGTGACAACGTTACCACTAACGGTGTTGCTCAATCCGATTGTTCCGACCAACACATCAGCAAGATCTTCGAATGATGCTGCGTTTAGAACTGCGTCTGTGTCAGCAACAACGCCACCATCAAAGAAATTGACAAAATCACTCGGCTGGACGCCCCCGCCAATACCAACGGCTGTGAACCCAATGTCGCCGTCCAGTAAGTCAGCTTTACCGCCACTATCCAGGACAATAGATCCATTGCTTAGGGGGGAAGCGCCGTCATTTTGTTCGCCGTCACTGAGGAAGAAGACCTGATTATTGGCACCTGGATCATATTCAAAGTCACTGCCGCTGTTAGAGAATAACATCTCCATAGCTGCTTCATAATCAGTTGCGCCGGAATTAATGATACCACGACTGGTGCCATCAAGTGCAGATTCTGCTGAAGCCAAATCAGTGAAGGTTCCAAGGTTAGCGGCGTCAGCACCAAAGGCTACAAGTGATACTGAAACACTTGCCCCAGATGCAAACAGCGTCTGGATAAAGGTTTTTACGCTGGCAATTTCTGTGGCGAGGTCGCTATTGCTGACTGACCCACTGAAATCCATCACAATGCCGATATTTTGCGGTTGGGTTTCTTTTTCAACCTCAGTTACGCATTCTTCGTCATTGTGGGCAAGCAGGCCATCATCTTTTACGATGACATCCACTGAACCCCAGTCATAATCCCAATCTCCGTCAACAAGTTTGACGTAGAACTTCATAGGAAGCGGGTCATTGTGATCATTTGTATTTGGGTGTTCCAGTGCTATAAATTGCTCGTACTCGTAAGTCCCGTCAGGATTTACCGTAAAGGTGAAGGCGACGTCACCACCAGCCCACCCGGTGAGTACATTGCCAACTTGTGACGTTGTAATTGGCGTATCTGTTTCAGCGGTTGTGATGCCACTGGTGTCTACTGAAATTTTGATGGCATCGTTATGAGGGGACCAGCCATAGTCTGTTTGTGGTCCATCGGCCCCAAAATCAAAGATATCAAAAGCACCACCATCCTTGATTGAAGCATTTGTGTTCAGGTCAGTCTCATCGACCATCACCATTTCCTGACCACCGATATCTGGCCCATCATCAAGAACTTTAAGTATGACATTGCCATAGGCTTTATCACCATCACCATCTTTAATCCGTACGGAAAATTTCATTCCGATTGGTTCGTTATGGTTATAGGAGTTCCAGTGCTCCAGTGCTTCATACTGTTCGTAACTGTAAGATCCATCCGGATTAACAGTGAACCTGAACACTTCTTCACCATCAGCTGTACCGATCAGGGTATCTCCGGATTGGCTTGTACTGACAGCGTGGTTTCCATCGGATGTTCTGATGGTACCAAGAGAAAACATGCTGATACGAATGTCGTCGATGGCCGGACCATCAGCGCCAAAGTCAAAGGTATCGAATACACCTGAATCTGAAATAACCGCGCTGTTATCAAAATCGGTTTCATCGACACAGAGGAACTCATGCCCACCGATCTTAGGACCATCATCATCAAAGTTGATTCTCAGTTTTCCGATATTACTCTGGTCGCCTTCATCGTCCACAGCGAAGAACCTAAGCTTCATTGTATTGATGTCTTCGTCGTGAGAGTAAGTTTTTGGATGCTTGAGCGACAGATACTGTTCGACATAGATATCGACGTCATTTTCGCCATTAGTAAGATCAGCACCAATTGTTACCACAAAGGCCAATTCGCCATCTTCGCCGCCGACACGCCCATAAATAACAGAAGGATCTGAGTCCGAAGAATAGAGATTGATATGTGAGCCATCAGTTGTTTTTACACCACTGTATGCGCCGTCATAGTCAATAAAGCGAATATCTTCCAGATCATCAGGTGGTGAGAAGCTGGGACTTGAAGGGGCATCAGTATCCAAAGGCCCATCAGAACCATCTGCTTCGTCATTCGAACCATCAGTGTAGAGATTTAACCCGTCTACTATGGATGTGAAGCCTCGGCTGACAATTTCGCCGCCTACAGTACTATCCGCAGCCATTGCCGTCGCCAGAATAGTCTGTGCATCTGAAACACCGGGGAGATCATTGGCAGCACGCCATTCATCTGATGTTTGGACACCTTCGGTTTCATCCAGATACAGTTTTGCATAGCGGACAATATCAGGAACATCTTCTTCGATATCAAAAACAAAGCGGCTTTCTGCAGTAGCTATATTGTTTTCAGTCGTTAATTCGTCGGTTCCAATGTCTGTTTCTTGTTCTTCCGCAATGGCCTGAACAGTAATGACAACTGGGCCGTTCGTATGTGTCGGGCCTTCTTGATAGCGTCCACCGTCTTCTGGTTTAGGGGGAAGAATGATAGATTGTTCATCTGTTAGTACTGTCGGGACAGGGCTTTCACCTCCTTCACCGCCTTCTACATCAACACCCGTTGTCGTGTAATCATTCGTATTAAATGCGACAAGGCCCCCAAAAGTTGTAAAGTCTACGGTTTCCGAAGGATCAAGGTCGGGATCATCTGGATCAGGAAGATCGCCTGTGTAGCGGATAATATATTGAACCAATTCACCTGGTTCTTCCGCCAGTATGCTGTCTTCACCACCTTCGCCGCCGTCATCTGGAACAGGTGCAGGGGTGATTGGACCGAAAAGCTCCCATCCTTCAGGTAAATTTGTGCATTCTTCGTTAATGCTAAAGGCAGCAGGAATACCAGAGAGAACGAGAGTTAATGTTTCAGATCCATCTTTGTCGCAAAGCTCAGCATTGATGGGGAGTTTTATAACGCTTTCTTCTCCAATGGGATCGTTCAGGCCACCAGTTAAGTAAACTTCATTGTCATTTTCGTCTGGTAAATCTGTGATTTGATCTCTTTCTTGAAGGTCAGGGTAATTATGTTCACCGCCTTCGCCACCTTCGCCGCCTTCACCACCTAAAGAAAGTAGTGGCATGTCAGCGACAGCATCAATAATAGCCTCGACAGAATAAGGGAGTACAGCCGATAGACCTGAATCTGGATCTGTAATTACCGCGGTTCCGGAAACATTGATATCTTCATCTGAATCTGGCGGGGGCAGAATATATACATCCCCTAAATCACCACCTGCGATGACAGCTGGGAAACCACCGACATATTCGTCACCTAAATCGGTGCTGCCAACGAATAAGCGGGCTCCATCGGGGAGGGGGTCCATTACGACAAAATCAAGCGTTTCGTTATCTGCTGGCACAAAAGTAAAGATAACCTGCATAGGTGCCGCGACAGCCTCTAAAGTATCTTCGCCGCCTTCACCACCAAAGGGATTATCATCTTTCCCTTCATCGCCACCGGGTAAATGCTGGTTCGGTAACCAATCTTCAAAGCCACCAGCAAAGGTGCCTGATATACCGCCCTCATAATCTGGAACTTCTGTTTCTGTTGTTATAAAGGTAACGTCGAGCGTCCCTTCCGCAGGGTCGGTGTTTTCGTCAATCCCATCAAGAAGTCCAAAATTAAGTTCTGTAGGACCAATAATGCCTTGGGCTATGAGCAAGTCGATAACACTACCCGTGTCTTCACTATAGACACTACCTCCGCCACCTGCGGGGCCAGCACCTGCACCAGCCGCTGTTTCAAGCGGTAGATCCCCAGCCTGCGCCAGAACGAGGCCTATAAGCTGGCTGGCAGCAACCTCTGTCCCGTCAATGATAAGAAGAGGAGCATCTCCGCCAGAAAATTCACCTGCCAAGTTCTCAAAGACGATACTACTTTCTGGGGTGCCATCGTTATCCAGGTCAAAATTCAGCACTAAATTTTGTCCATCAACAACAGCGGCAGCTTGTGTCGCATCAAAATTAAGCTGTAATCGTTGACCTGGCTGCGCAGTAATTGCTTGGGATGTCCCAACAGCGGGCAAATCAATAGAAAGTTCCGTGGCCGCTTGGCCTATAGCAAGAACAGGATCTTGTTCTAACGCTTCAATCTCAGAAGTAGCGTCGTCGGAATTACGGGGTGTGTTTGAATCTGACATTCTAGCCTCCTCGGGCTCTTCGTATTGGCACCGCCTCTTCAGGTAACTCACTCAGGCCATGGTTGAGGAATATGACTTAAATATCTTATCAGTATTTAAAATTTTAGATAGAAATAATGTTTTAATAGCTACATATATT
>NZ_JBLXHT010000014.1:0-99628 GCF_048259265.1 Kiloniella sp.
CTCTTTCAAGAGATGCACCACCCTTAATTCACTCTGGTGAAAAGAGGGTGGTGTCAGATTAAGTCGGAACTAATTCAGTTAATGTATTATTGTTTTGAATTGCTCACCAACGATCCACCATTTATAATCGTTCTTGGATAAACAGGTCTCAACCTCTGCTTTTTAGCAGAGGTTTTTTATTGGGAAAATCTGACATGACTATTTCTGCGACACTGCGGAGAGCCTCTTACACTGGGGATGGCTCTACGGTAACTTTTGCTGTGCCCTTTAAGTTCCTTGCCGATAGCCACTTGAAGGTTGTGGTGACAACTGTAAATGGGGGAGAGGCTGTTGTTACGCCGTCACAAATCATGGGGACGGGAAGAGAAAATGGCGGCTCTGTTACGCTTTCCAGTGCACCTGTGGCGGGGGATACGGTTACTGTTTTAGGTGCAACACCGTTGGAGCAGCAAACTGATCTCGCGGTATCGGATGGTATGCCCGCTGATGTTATTGAAACGGCTGTTGACCTCTTGACCATTCAGAACCAGGAACAGGATGTGCAGATCGGAAGGGCCATCAAGTTACCTATTGCCTATTCAGGGGATGAGTTGCAATTCCCGGCACCCGTGCCCAATGAAGTTCCTTATTATGATGAGAATGGCAAGCTGGTGATGTCATCAGTTGGGTTTAGTACCTTAATGTCTTCTGTTCAGGATTTGATTAACTTGGCCAGTGACACTGGTCAGGCTCATACCCATGATTTTTCAGTTCTGACAGGGACGGATCAGGTTCTTTTGGCAAACTTATCTCGAATTTTGGGGGTGAGTTACCCGACCACGGTCAATTCCTATGGTAACACGACTGATAACCCTGTTATTGATTTGACCCAAACCTTTCTGACATCCATGACGAATAATGGAAATGGTGTCATTACGGCTGATAAAGCCAATAACAACTCTGTTGATGTCTGGTTGACCAATGGTCCAACAGCAGGGGTGTTGGATATTTCCAGCTTTGATTACGTGAAGGGGGCATTCGGTGAAGGAGACGGGGTGATTACCATTATGCATATGTCCACTGTCAACGGCATTGCCCGCGTTGCGTTAGAGGTACTGGAATGAGAGCACTTTATGCTGGGACGGAAGGTTGGAAAAATGACCTGACAAATTCCCTTGTACTCAACAACAATTCATACTTGCGACGCGTACCAACAGTTACCGGAAATCGACGTCAGTTCACAATTTTGATGAATGTACGGCGAACGACCCATGATCAGCAACATTGGTTATTTAGTGCGGGAACATCTTTTTATTACCGGATCCAAGCTGGGGGAAAAATTGAAGTTGGAGGGGTGAATGCTGCCGGAGCCTTCGTTTCTGATAAGGTTGTTCGTGACACCGAATGGTTCTTTTTGGGGCTGGCTTATGACAGTGTGGCGCAAACCATTAAAGTTGTGATGAATGACGAAGAATTAACAGGAACGTTTACTCTTCCATCGGTTAATTATCAAACAAATATGAACCTTGAAGGTGCTAATCAAGATATTGGCACGTACAATAATAACGCCTCTAATGAGAGTAATTATTGTATCTCTGATGTGGTTATCCTGGATGGTGAAGTTCTAACGCCACAGGAAATGGTTAATTACCGAACACAGAATGTTCCTTTCGGTAACAACGTTATTACGACGACCAAGAAGTTTACGACAGAGGGGCAGCAGGAAAGGTTTTACACCCTGAGCAGTAATGTCCCTGGAGTAGCTGATGTCATTATAAATAATGAAGGACAATTTATAAAACGTAATACGGTGGGATGGGCAAGTATAGGTACAGAAATTTTACCCCAAACTGGTCTATTTCAAGTCGAGTACGAACTACTTGATACAGGTAATTTACAAATATTTATAGGGGAGGCCAAGGATGTATCCATCACGGGTGCATGGTCCAACTATACTACGCCAACTGGTATCTACGCTGGGGGGAATGCTTTTATCCAAAATGACAGCGGGACCGAGAGCGGGTTGTTGCAGAACCCGGCACCAGTTGTCGGACAAATTATTTCGGTTCAGTTGAATTTAACCATTCGAAAGCTTTATTACTCCCTCGACGGTGTGCCGCAATTAGGAGATCCGGCATCCGGCACCGGGGGGCTAAATATACAGTCTGGTGAGATAAGACTGTATAATAATATGCATAGTCTACAAGGTGCTAGGGTTAATTTCGGTCAGCAGGATTATGCTTATCCTGCGGCGGGGTACGCCCAGCTTAAAGAACCTGCCAAATCTGATTTAAAGCGATGCAAGCTTCAAGAAAGTGGTGCGGAAAATGGTTGGGGCATCCCCTTAAAACAACGACAATTAAGTTCTGAAAATACGCAATCAGGTTGGAGACACGCCTGTTCAAATTTTGTTCTTAATTCAGGTAAGATTTATATTGAGCATAAGTGTGGGGCGTCCGATATTGCTTCTCTTTCATGGGGAGTAATTCATGATTTAAATCAGGCAAATAATTTCCAATCTAATTTGAACCTTGGGCACTACTCCGCCAAGTCAATCGGCTTTTATCTTGATGGAGCTGATCACTATCATCAAACATATGGAAATACAGGGGCGAGCTGGGACGCTAATGTTGGTGGTGGAAAGTGGTCTGGGGCACATCGGGTAAACGAAACAACCAAAATTGCCATCGATTTTGATGCAGGTCTTTGGTGGTACGGATCAGATAACGAGTGGGTGGGGGATCCTTCTGAAGGGACAGGTGGTTTAGCTATTCCAACGGGACAAGACTGGAAGCTATGGGTTAGTGCTCATACTTATGGTGGTGGGATTCTTAACTTCGGAGACACCTCTTGGGAACACGCCCCTCCAACAGGGTTTAAAGGTCCTGCTGAGTTTGATTTTGATAGTTTGCGATCTTCTCAGGACGCAAGGGATTATGAATATGGCCCCAATGGTTGCCAGATTTTGTTCGAGAATGGGGGAGCTTTAGGAGCGGTAACTGCAGGTAATCTCGTAGATTGGACGTTGATGGGGATCACTTCTGACGATCAGCTAACGGATACACCAGGTGATCCTTACGCGGTGTTAAGTGCCAGCGCCACCTTTGGTACAGGCGTGGATGTTACCCGAGGTGGCTTGCGATCTACAGCCAGTGGTGGTTCAGATGATCGAGGAAGTTATGCAAGCCTTGTCCCTTCTCATAAAATGTACTGTGAAGCCTATTTTGAAACTTCTAGCGCAGATAATAACGGGGGCATAGGTCTTGGACCTATTGGGATTGTACCTGGCGAAACCTCTGATAGCTTCCGATGGATGAATGCCTCCTCGGCTAGACAGGGCGGTGTGTCCACTGCGCTTGGGACAAACATTACAGTGGGCCAGACTATAATGATTGCTTTTGATCCTGAGACTGGCAATGCGTGGATTGCTAAACAAGGGGCGTGGATTGGGGGCGGTGACCCTGCTGCGGGTACTAATCCAACTGTTATGGGGCTTGCATCTGACAGCGTACCTTCTAGTTACCACTACAATACCAGTGCTTACATTGTCTTCAATTTTGGACAAAAGGCGTTTAATTATACTCCGCCCACGGGTTTTATAGAACTTAAAAGCTCTAATCTTGAAACGCCTAAATACCATGGGCGCGACAAATTCGATGTTGCCCTCTCTGTTGGGACGGGAGCACCCCGAGATATCGATACGTCCTTTGATCAAATCGGACTAGTCTGGGGTAAAGCAAGATCTTCAGCATACAGTCATCGACTTGAAGACCGGTTACGTGGTGCTGGAAAAGGATTGTATTCCGATATTCCCAATGCGGAAAATACACGCTTGGATAGTCTTACTTATTTTAGCTCTGGGAGTTTTTCTCTCGGTAATGATGTTGGGTCTGGCTACAATCAGAACGGTGTAAGTTACGCCTATTGGATATTCGGGAATGATGGCACAGAAGTTACAAACAAGGAAGGGACGATCCCTTCTCAGATTATTGCGGATAACTCAGGTTACATGTCCTTAATTACTTTTACAGGGACTGGTGTCTCAGGTGATACAATAGGCCACGGTGGGCTAAAAGAACCTGACATGCTCATCACGAAGAACCTCACAAAGGCAGCCTCTTGGGTGGTGTATAATTCAGTTGATGGACCTTTATATTTCACACAACTTGATGCCAACGGTAGTAGGTTGTCTGGGTATAATGTGTATGCGGATACGGCACCTACTAATTCTGTCTTCTCAACAGGCGGCGGCTTAAATGATGGTGAGGCAGGTAGTAACTACGTGTCCTATGCGATATTTAATGTTCCTGGATTATGTAAGGTAGGTGGGTACCCCGGCAACGGTAGTGTGAACGGCCATTATGAAGATTGCGGGTTTAGGCCCCGGTTTATCATGATCAAGCAGCTCAATTCCTCTAGAAACTGGTTAATCTACGATACGGAGATTAACCAGTTTAATCCTATCAATATGGGATTATACGCTGATCTCAATAATTCGGAAAGCTCTAGCTCGACCCGTGATATTGACATCACGGCAAGGGGTTTCAAAGTACGTGCAACGGCCAACACCAACAACGTGAATGGAGGCGATTTCCTCTTCCTTGCCATCGCAGACGTTGCTGGTGGGGGCAACCTTCCGGCTATTTTGGGGAATTAATCATGAAATATGTAATCGAAAAAAATGGAATTCTTGTTTCTTCGATCAGTGCTTGGACGCCGGGGTTGGCTAAAAAATGTAATTTGGTCGGGAATAATCAACCACCCCAATCCTTGCCGTTTGATCTAGGTGAAGGGGCTACACTTAGGACCGTCAGGATAGTTCGGGTAAGCCCAACCCCTTATCAATTAGTTATAGATAATGGGGGGGCATTGGTCGGTGGTGAATGGGTTATCACGCAGTCTTTACAGGATAAAACTGTTGAACAAATTGCGGCTCAGAAACGAGATAAGGTAAATGCTGAAGCGGCGCGTCGTATTGAAGACATCGCGCCACTTTGGAAGCAAGTACGCGGGAGCGAGCGCGCAATTGAGCTAATCGAAATCAAAAGTGCTCGACCTTGGAGTACTGTCGAGAGTAATGAAGCAACTTTTCTTAGACAAAAGAGACATGAAATTGAGGCTATTCGCAAACGATCAAACCTTTTGATTTCCCTATCAGATCGCGATTTGGCTAATACAGATATTTTTGATGACGGTAATTGGAGTACGCCATGATTGATACGGTTTTAAGAGGAGAAAACGTAGATAAATTTATTGGCGTTACGGCAATTTCTACTCCGTTGTGGTTTCATTACTTCAACACAGGTGTCGCCGTCTGTCTCGGGATCGGTGGTCTTGCTTTGCTCGCGTTTCGCATCGCCAAGGCTCGGCAGGAATACCTGAAGGCAAAAGAGGAAAGGGCGCAGTTATGACAAGGCTTAACTGGTCAGATTACCCCAACTTCTCTGCATCCGAGTTTGCTTGTAAATGCGGCTGTGGCCGTGCGGATATGAAGCCTGAGTTTATGGCAAAGCTGCAAGAGCTTCGGGACCAGGTTGGGCCTTTGGAAATCACAAGCGGGTTTCGCTGTCGGAATCACCCTGTTGAGAAAAACAAAAAACGACCCGGCGCACATTCCGTTGGACTTTCGGCAGATATCGTTCCGCTGAAATCAAGGCGATACGATTTACTCACCACCATTAGCGACATGCGTTTTAAAGGCATTGGGGTTGCTAAGAATTTCATCCACATAGACGAGGGCCACCCATACGCATATCGCCCTGCGTCATGGAGTTATTGACCATGAAAAACATACTGATGACAGTCGCTCTTGTAGCGGCTTTTTTTGTGTCTGCTTGTACGACACCGGGCGGTAACCGCTTGAGTGCAGAACAGCAAGTGCAGATTACCTGCGAAGGCATTATCTCAACCGTTCGTATCCTTTCTGGATATCGAGCAGCCGGCGAAATTTCAGACGAAACAATCAAGACAGTTTCTGACCTGATGCCATCCACTGTGAAGCTCTGTTCTGGTGAGGTGACGGATTATCAATCTGCGCTGACAACTTTGCAGGAAACGGCTTTTATCCTTCTGACTGTTAAGAAAGGTGTTGAATCATGAACCCGGCAACAATTGCAACGGTAAACGCGCTTATTGAAATTGGTGTGTTTGCTTTTAAGGCTATCGGTTCCGTCCAATCCGGTGATAAGACGCCCGAACAAATCCGCGCTGAGTGGCCCGCTATTTCTGTCAAGCTAGATGATGCTTGGGCAGCTTGGGCAGCAGCGGGCAAAGACAATGGCTAAGGTGTACGAGTTCACACCTGAATACGATATGGCCCAGATTAAAGCATCGCGCCCAACTGGTGCGGTGCTGGTCTGGGTGTCGCCCGAAGATCCTGACAACCCTTTTACCGCGGCTTGTGCTTATAAGATAACCGGACCAAGGGGTATGGATGTGATTGTGCCGGGTGGGTTTAACTACGACGGGGCAAGCGTGCCTCGTGCGCTGTGGTGGTTTATTCCCCGAGCTGATGCGCGTTTCTTCCGAGCAGCAACATTACACGATTTATTGTACGCAAGTCGTGAAGGTTCACGCGCTGTTGCTGATGCCATTCTGCGGATTGTGGCAGAACAAGACCGTATGCCATGGCTCAAAAGGTGGGCGGCTTATATTGCTGTCCGTCTTGGAGGTCAGGCGGCTTGGGACGATGATGACTAGGAATGGACTGATGTTTAATCAACCTGACAATTTAACTCCGGATGAGTTTGTAGATCGAACATTCGGTGAGAAATGTAAGGGTCGTGAAAATAAAATTCACTTCGCCAATGTTATGATTCAGGCCGGATTGGGGAGAAAAGAAGAACCTTGTTTGCACGGCAGCTTTACCTCATCTCCTGACGGAACAGGCATTACTTGCTTATCATGCTCTTGCCCAAAATGTAGACCACGCTGCTTACACCCTAGTTGAATGTCCCGCCCGATCCAGCGAAAAGAGGTGATGCTTAAATACCTTTCACTCCTTCCTTTCCTATTTATATACCCCACCTTTGCAGACGGGCTATCCGTCCCCGCTGACGTTGTACCCGTTTATGATGGCCTTGGCGGTATGGTCGGCGTGACTGGGCCAAAACTTCATAAGGTGGTCTATAAGAATCATGGTGACGTGGAGCCGTCTGAAATGGGGTTGGATGATTTCGATTGTTGGGTTGAATGAGGGTAAGAATCGGAGTGTAGATTCTCTCCGATTTCTTTACTCAAAATGCGCAAGTCGCCGGATAAAATGAGAACGTGTGTGTCAGATTTGTGCCAGTAATAGCGCGTGTTCTTGCGATGTTCTGCATAAATGCGTTTTTTTTATTTTTTTTACCCTTTACAGATATGCTGGAAAACCTTAGTAATTCCGGCGTTCACAGATTGTGGAGAGTTGGCCGAGTGGCTGAAGGCGCTCCCCTGCTAAGGGAGTATACGTTAATCGCGTATCGAGGGTTCGAATCCCTCACTCTCCGCCATGACAAAATAGCGTCTTCAGGGCGCTTTTTTTGTGTGTAATACGCAGTTCAAAACGTCTTTGGCATCATTTAAATCCCAAGTTACCTAACCGGATTTTAATAAATTTGGTGCTAAGGAGTATAAGTAGTTTTTGAACAAAGATGAATTTAAAGCTTTATGCCAAGGAATCCATCATTTTGCGCAGCTTATATAATCTAACATTTATAGTGGTTACTCTTTTCGCTTTAACTGAAATTATTTCTTCTCGCGCGGGGGCTGACGAGTTGAAATTAACAACGGGTGAATATCCTCCTTTTACTTCTGAGCATATACCCGGTGGTGGAGTGGTTTCCGAGATCGTGGAACTGGTCATCATGGAAATGGGGCATGATTTTGTGGTCGATTATTTGCCCTGGAAACGAGGATACATTCTTTCAAAAAAAGGTAAATACGCAGCAACATACCCCTATTTGCTAACTGAAGAACGTGAAGATGAATTTCTTTATAGTGCCCCAATAATAGAGTGGGAAAGTAAGGTTTATGTGCGCAGAGATTCTGGTATTGAGTATCATAGTTCGCTCGATTTATTAGGGTTAAGAGAATGTCTTCCTCATCACTACGGTGGTTTACCCGAATTAGATAAACTTCATGCCGCGGGAAGTATCAAACGGGTAAGCACACCTTATATTAAAAGTTGCTGGTTGATGATTCTAAACGGTCGTGCTGACTTCTTTGTCGAAGATGTCTTTGTTGCAGATATTTTTCGTCGAGAAGTGTTAGCGGAACGATCTGATGAGGTTGTGGAGCTGCAAAAAACGATAAGTACTGATTATGGGCATATCATTTTCCCAAAAGGATTTGATCAATCCGAAGAACTCGTTGCAGGCTTTAATGATACTTTGGCTAAAGTAGCCGAGCGTGGTGAGATCGCAAGAATTAAAGAAAGCTTTTTAAAGCAGCATACTCAACTTGTAGATCTAATAAACTAGCCAGAGGGTTTTGTGTGGTAGGTGAAGGGCAAGTTGTAGAAAAGGTTTGCTTCCTTTTAGAAAGTTTCGTGAAAATATTTGCCTGACGAATTCGATTATTTTTCTGTTTAATCGCTTTTTATAAATTTAAGTTCTGCTCTGAATGATAGGAATTTTTAAAATTAATTGAACTTTATTTTTGAATTAAAGTTGATTGAGGAGGGGGAAAAGCCTAAATAGAATGATAGCAAAAGAAACTAGGAATAAATTATTTATGTTATCTGCTTTGATCCTTACAGTTCTCCGTGCTTTTAAACCATCATATGAGCCTGCCCGCGCAGTGGTGCCTGTACGTGCAAAACGTCGCAGCCAAAATACAAATAGCAAATATTCCCGTTATTAATAACGGATAAAGGCTTGATTTCTGGGGTAATTTCCGAAAGATCATACGAAATTTACCAAGGGTATTAGGTTTTTACAGGATCTTGTATCTGGTTTTCAGGGAATCTCCATGAAGGAAATTAGATTTCTGAAACAGGCGCAGAAATTCTGGTCTTCAGATCATGAAAGCCTTCGTTGGTGGCATCTGTTTTTTACTTTTAAACGTGCTGAAAACTCACTAGCTAAGCGGTCGTCTGGTATTGCCCGGCTAGTTCCTATTTTGTTGCTTGTCGCACTGATCACTTTATTTGCCGGGCTAACTATTCCAATTTTGCGGGTTGAGAAATTTTTTCTCTTCGAAGATCTTATCTCTATTTCTGGTGCAATTGATCAACTGGCCAGTAGTGGTGAGTATCTAATTGCTATTGTTATTCTCTTTTTCTCGGTGATCTTTCCGACGGTTAAAATCCTGGTCGCTAATTATATTTGGCGGGCGCGGTCTGTTGGCCATAAATCGGTGCAAAGGGCAGTGAAGTTAATCGATCTGTTGGGAAAGTGGAGCATGTTAGATGTTTTTATCGTTGGCATGATCGTTATTTCCGCAAAATCATCCGGGATGGCAAATGCAACATCACAACCGGGAATGTATTATTTCGGTGCTTCGGTCATTTGTTCAATGCTTGCTGTTGTTTTACTTAAGCGTTCGCTTGATAAGATAACCCAGATTAATTAGCTTGGCGTTGTTTTTTGTCGGCTTTTGGTTGAAAATTTTCTCCAAAATCTCCCATCGATTGCGGATAACCCTATGGCAATAAAGGCCATGCCAATAAAGTGAGGAACATCAAGTTTCTCGTCTAAAAATAATGCACCGAGTAAAATAGCAGAAACGGGGACAAGTAAGGTGACAAGGAGAAGGTTGGTTGCACCTGCTCGTTCTAGGATTTTAAAATATAGAATATAGGCTATAGCTGTTGAAAGTAGGGCAAGTGCGACTAAAGATGCCCATGTTTCATTTGAAATGGCTGGTAAAGATGGCATTCCGTCGATTGCGTATGTGATCGGAACAAGAAGCAAAGTTGCCCCCGTGACCTGTCCTGCTGCTGTTACAATCGGATTTATTGCCATCGTTTTAAAACGCCGGCCAAAAACGCCCGCAAATGCATAGCTTAATGTCGCCCCCAAAATAGCGAGTTGGGCAAGAAGATTTTGGTTATCATCTGGTAAACCAAACATGAGAACTACGCCAAAAAAACCAACGATAACCCCAAATATCTTTAAGATAGTGGCCTTTTCATCGGGTAGAAATAGGGTTGCAACAATAACACCGAACAGTGGGGTGGTTGCGTTCAAGATCGATGCTAGACCAGATGGGATGTATATCTGTCCCCAAACGATAAGGGTAAAGGGGATGACGTTATTTAAAACACCCATAGCTAAAAGAGCTCTCCATGCCTTTATCGTTGTTGGTGCAGGCATTTTGAGGGCGAAGATAATAGTCCATAAACCGATGGCCGCAAGCCCAACGCGGAATGTAACAATTGTAAAGGGTGGTAGTTCGGATACCGCGACACCAACAAAGAAAAAAGAACCGCCCCACAATATGGACAGGATAATTAACATAAGCCATTCACGGGCGCCCATAGCGGTATTAATCGATGCGTTCATGTCTGGGTTTCACTTTCTTAAGTTTGTTTATGTACATATATAAGCGAATATATGTACAAAGTATCCGTTTCTTGCTTTTGTAGGTGTAAATATAGTTAAGGGGCGTTGATTGTAAAAAATAATGTGTAATTAGTTTTTTATAGGACGGAATGATGTGTTGTTTTTTATCCAAAAAGAATACCGTAAACTATACACCAAGTTGCCGTGGTTAGTTATTTTCAGTTATTTATTTTTGTGGGTGGACATAGCGTGTTCGTCTCCCCGTTTTATTATCTATTACAATAGTGATGCTTCTTCCTTGGTTGAGGTTTCTCAGTCGGAATATACCCATGTTATTTTAGCCTTTTTGAACGCCAGAATTGATAAGATGGGTGTAATTGTTCTTACCCCACCAAAAAATATGTCTAATCAGTGGGAAAGTGTACAAATACTTAGGACCAGAGGTGTCAAAGTTATAGTTTCTTTTGGGGGCGGCTTGGCCAAGACAAAAGATTATCAAGGCTTTGTCGGGCGAGAAAAAGAACTGGCTACTGCAATTGGGGCATTTGTGCGTGCAAAGCAACTTGATGGTGTGGATCTTGATTTTGAAGCAAGTGATATGCTCCATAAGGAACGCAAGGCTGGAGTAGCTGATGGAAAAGCTTATTTGATTAAGCTTACAAAGGCTTTGCGACAGGAATTACCTGGCCCGAATTTTTTGATTAGTCACGCGCCGCAATCGCCGTATTTAAATCCCGAATGGCACGGTGGACCGTATCTGGATATCTTGAAAGCATCAGAAAAGGCAATCGATTGGATAACAGTACAGTATTATAATAATCCGGGACAGGATGGCCCTGTAAACACAAAGGTCGTCGGGCTGGGAAAAGAAGCTTACAGTACGTCTTATCGAGGGCTTGTGGCCAAAGATGGTGCCCTAGCTTGGCCAAGCGGGAAAATTGTTATCGGTAAACCTGTGTATAAGGCCGATGCCTTTAGCGGACATATATCACCAGAAGATATTATCACGCAAATTATTGCCCCATTGTATGCCGAGTTTGGTGATCAGTTTGGTGGTATTGCTGGATGGCAATTTTCGACACACACCCAAGATCAACGAGATTGGAATAGCCAAGTCGGAAAAGTACTATTCCAATAGATGGTACCTGGGGGCGTTATATCCTGCCGTTTCGTGCTTTGATTTTATGTCCCACTTCGACAATGGCATTGATTGCGGGGACAAGTTCTTCGCCGAGATCTGTCAGGCTATATTCTACGGATGGTGGTGATGTTGGCAATACTTTGCGATCCACGACCATCTTACTTTCAAGTTCTTTCAGGCGGGTGGTGAGCATTTTGGCTGAAATCCCATCCAAGTCGTTTTTTAATTCGCTGAAGCGGCGTGGACCCCCCGATAGAAACCAGATTAAGTTTGTCGTCCAGGCGCCACCAAGAATGGCCATGCATTCTGATAGGGGACAATTGTAGGGGACATCTCCGCTCTGATTTTTTCGCATTTTTAAAGCCATGCTGATGCACTCCGGTCCGACGTTTATACTGTTTAATCTTTTATATTAATGCGTTACCAAAAGGAAACCGAGTTACCTTAGTGAAACTTCATAATTAAGTATCATAATATCATATGGTTTACAAAAGTAACTAAGGATCTTACCTCATTGGCTATCACGAACAACTTTTTTGAGGAAAGATCTTATGAAACTTTATTATAAACCCGGTGCATGTTCTTTGGCGTCCCACATTGTTTTACGTGAACTAGGGCACGATTTTGATATTGAAAAAGTCGATACAGATATCAAACAGACTGAAAACGGTGAAGATTTTTTACAGGTTAATCCAAATGGATACGTTCCAGCGTTGAAGCTTGATAACGGCGAAGTCTTGACCGAGGGAGCTGCTATTCTTCAATATTTAGCTGATCAAAACCCGGAATCAGGTCTGACCCCTGTAACTGGGTCTGTTGAACGCGCCAGACTACAGGAGCATCTTAACTTTATCTCTTCAGAGCTACACAAAGCTTTTAGTCCTTTCTTTTCTGGTAATGCCGACGGGGACGCACGCCAACCAGCGGAAGAGAACGTTGCTAAGAAATTGGCTCACTTTGAAAAAGTTCTCTCCGATGGCAGAAGCTACCTTTTGGGCGATACTTTTTCTGTCGCTGATGCTTATCTTTTTGTTGTGAGCAACTGGTCTAACTTTGTTGGTATCAATTTGGATAAAGTTCCAAATCTGGCGGCCTTTGTTAAACGGGTAGCTGCGCGCGAAAAAACACAGACAGCACTTGCAGCCGAAGGTCTTGCTTAATTGATTGGTCGTGTGTGTCCGTCCTTTGCTTAGGGCGGGCACCCTTTCAATGTGTTGATTGATAAAAAGGTAGCCATAGCATGTCCAAGGATTATCAGGCTGTTGTAAACACAATTCAGGTTTATTTTGACGGTCTTTTTCATAGTGATACAGAACGACTGGCAAAGGTATTTCATCCCAAGGCGCATTACGTTTGTGCGACGGATGACCCGCTTCTTTATCTGACGATGGATGAATATTTTCCAATCGTTGACAAAAGACCATCACCAGCAAGTCGGGGAGAGACCCGTCAGGATCAAATACTTTCTATACGTTTTGCTGGGGATAATACTGCTTTTGTGCATCTCAACTGTGCGATTGGCGAGAAGTTTTTTACTGATTTCCTGACACTTATCCTTGTGGATGGGCGTTGGCAGGTTATATCAAAAGTGTTTGATTTTGAAATCAAGAAGCTTTCTTGAAATCCCCGTTACCAATTATATTTTAATAACTTATAGGATGAATGTAATGCCGTACGTAAATATAAAAGTTACTGATGAAGGCGTGACCAAAGATCAAAAAGCCCAATTGATCAAAGGTGTTTCCGACCTTTTACACGATGTGCTTGGGAAAGACCCAAAGACAACCTATGTGGTTATCAATGAAGTAGCACTAGAAGATTGGGGAGTAGGCGGCCTACAGGTTGATGAATACCGTAAGCTTCATTCTTCTTAGTGTTTGGAATAAGTCGCAGAAACGGGCCGCAAATACTTGATAAAGTGAGAAGTCATTTCTGCGACTTAAAATGAAATTTTTCTGATCAGACTGTTTCCTTTACACCGACTTGGGCAAGGGTGCCTTGAAGAGGAGCATTTAGTTTTGATACCTCTTTAATTGCTGATTTAAGCGCTTTGTAACATTGCGAGTCAATTGCGTTGTCCACCATGTCATCCATAATTGAAATGGCTTTTTCAATCGGCATGGCTGCACGATAGGGACGATCAGCAGTCAAAGCATCAAATATATCGGCAACTGTTACAATTCTTGTTTCCATATCTATTTCATTGCCATGTAATCCATGGGGGTATCCCTTGCCATCAAGCCTTTCGTGATGGCCGCCAGCTATGGGGGATATATCTGAAAAAGCGATGATGTTTTTTAGGATATTTACGGAAAACACCGGGTGCATTTTTATCATGGCAAACTCTTCATCTGTGAGCTTGCCGGGTTTATCCAAGATACTGTTGCTGATGCCTAGTTTACCAATATCATGTAAAAGGGCAGCTCGTCTTAGCCAACGCCTTTTGTGATAGGGAACGCCCATTTGTTGCGCAATTAAATCACTATAGCCCATAACTCGTTCACTGTGGCCGTGGGTAAAGGGGCTTTTTGCGTCGATAACCTTGGCAAATGCGCTTGCGATATCGTCCAGATAGTCTTCGTCGACTGTAATGTCGTGGGTCGGGAAAACTAAACCTTGGATGATGTTTTCCAGATTGGGGGCCTTTATTCCATCCCAGAATTGTTCTTCAATAGCGGTGCGTTCAAACGCTTCAACCATCTCTGGTTCAAACCAAGTTCCTGATCTGGATCGAACTTCTTCTAACGCGGCGCGTCGCCCTTCCGAGGTATGAAAAACATCTATTACCTGCGATAACAGGGCAATACGGGAAAAGACAGGGATATCATTACCGGAAACGCCCGTTGGCAGGCCTGTGCCGTTCCAGCGTTCATCTAGATTTAGAATGCCATCTGCGACCTTTTGCGAGAAGCGCATTTTAAGAGCGATTTCTGCCCCGCGATGACACCGTGTTTCGATGAGTTCACGTGCAATTTCGCCGCCGTCTTGCAGTATGTTGATGATTGCGTGGAAGCGTTCGCTTAAGCTGGCCTGTAATCCGGTGTGGGACAGCACAAATCGCAGAGCTTGCGGTAGGCTCCCGTTTGTTTTTTTGAAATCGTGCTTGAACTTCTGATCATCTGTCAGGTAAAGCTGGCAAATGCGCGCTGCATTGCTACTACACCCCAAGTCTTTCAGAAGTATCATATAATAGAGTTCTGAAAGATCCTGATCGCTCAGGCCGATTTCTTGCCCGATATGAATTCCAATCCAACAGCTTCGAACGCAATGTCCCATGGGCTGCCCTTCGGTCATGTCCAAAGCGGTACTGATTGCACTGACAAGCTCAGATAAGTGCAAACTGTCTGATTTATCAATATCTTGGTTAAGGGTGTTCATATACTGGCCATGAGTCACTAATAATCACGCAGTAAAGTAACCCCAGAGAAATTAAGGTATGGTTTATTTTTGAGTAATCCGCACGTGCTTAGAGGGCCTTTACATAAGGTTATGCGTTGAATTGCTTAAGCCGTGATCTGGCGACAGGGCCTAATTCGCTACCTTATAAAGATCTGCATAGTTCTGTCTTAGAATATTTTTTTGTACTTTTCCCATTGTGTTTCGGGGGAGCTCATCAAGAAAGAAGATATTTTTTGGTTGTTTAAAACGGGCAAGTTGATCCCTGAGGTTTGCCAAAATGTCGTCCTGATTCAGGTCCTGTGTAGGATCGGCAATAATGACGGCAACGACGGCTTCGCCGAAATCAGGATGCTGAACGCCGATAACGGCAGATTCCTTGACGCCTTCAATAGTGTCTATAACTTGCTCTATTTCCTTGGGATAGACGTTGTATCCGCCACTGATAATTAAATCCTTGGCACGCCCGACGATGGCAACACGGTTGTCATGAGAAATCGTTGCGATATCACCGGTTATGAAATATCCGTCTGGGGTAAATTCTTCGGCTGTTTTTTCTGGCATTTTCCAGTAGCCTTTAAAAACATTGGGTCCTTTTATCTCAAGCACACCGGCATCTTTATCCGATGCATCTTGGGATAATCTGGCTTCAACACCGGGCAGGGGGTATCCAACAGTACTTGCGACGCGGTCTCCATCAAGCGGGTTAGAGGTAATCATACCAGCCTCTGTCATGCCGTAGCGCTCGAGTATGGTCATGCCTGTCAGCTTTTCAAACTGGGTAAAGGTGTCTTCCAATAGCGGAGCCGAGCCAGAGATAAATAACCGCATATTTTGACAGGTCGTGCGGTTGAATTCCGGTTGATCCAATAATCGGGTATAAAAAGTTGGAACCCCCATCATCACGGTGCTTTGGGGGATGAGCGTGATCATTTCCTTTGCATCGAATTTGGGCAGGAACCACATGCTTGAACCGTTCATTAGTACACAGTGGATTGCAACAAAAAGCCCGTGGACGTGAAATATTGGCAAAGCGTGTAAAAGAATGTCGTCGGGAACCCAGCCCCAGTATTTATGTAAAACGGTCGCGTTACTTGCCAGATTGTCGTGGGATAGCATTGCGCCCTTGGATCGCCCGGTCGTCCCGGATGTATAAAGGATAGCGGCAAGATCATCCCCGGTTACGTCTGCAATATTTGTATGGGGTTTGGCGCCTTGGAACTGATCCATCAAGCTACCTGTTGCCGTGTTACTTAGCGTTAACAGGTGGGGAACAGAATTTTTCTGTGCGACTGGGGTAAGCTTTTCGTACTTTTCCGGGGTGCAAACCATAATATGCGGTCTGGCATCCCCCATAAAGTAATCAAGCTCGTCGGCGGTATAGGCAGTGTTAAGAGGCAGGTATATGGCGCCGATACGTAAACAAGCTAGATAAAGAACGACGGCTTCTTTCGTTTTCTCCACCTGTACGGCAACACGTTCCCCGGTTTTGGTGCCCATGGTTAAGAGGGTACCTGCCATTTGCGCTGTTTGTTGATCCAACTCTCTATAGCTCAGATTGTTGCCGTCTGGTGATTTAATAAAATCAGCTGACATATCTTGGGGAAAACGGGATTGGAAAAGGGCATAGAGGTTTTTAGACATAAATAAGCTCGGTGAAAAATGTATATACTGGGAAGAGAACTAGGCGGATTGATCGATGAGATCCATGGGCAAACTGGCCAGAAAGTCGTTAAAAGATCCTTGTTGAACGGTTACGTGGGTTCCTAAAAGCTGTTCTGCCAATTCTTTGTTTCCGTTTATAATTGCGTCTGTAATATCAGCGTGTTCCTGAAACGAATTGTTAAGACGGTTGCTCTGTCGTAATTGAAGGCGGCGGTATGGGGTTAGACGATTACGTAGATTTTTTGTTTGCTCGCTGAGAAACTCGTTATGACTTCCCTTGTATATTGCTTCGTGAAAAGCAACATTTGCCTTGTAATAGCTGTCATAATCTTTGTCAGCGACCAGTGGTTCTGATACAAGATGTAATGCTTTGAGCTTGTCACGTTCTTCATCTGTCATGCGGTCTGCAGCCAGCTTGCCACAAGTTCCTTCCAGTTCGGCCATGACTTCAAACATGTCCACCAGTTCTCTCAGACTCATTTTTTTGACAAAAGCACCGCGTCTGGGGCGAATTTCTACCAACTGCATCATGTTCAGTTGTTGAAGGGCTTCCCGCACTGGGGTTCTAGAGACCCCAAATCGTTCAGTTAACGCAATTTCGTCCAATCGTGTGCCGGGAACAATCTCCCCCAGGACAATTTCATGCTCAAGCTGTCTTCTCAAGTCATTTGACGACATGTTCGCCACGTGCAGAACTCCTGATATTTTATTGTTTTGCTCTGTTGCTTTTAACCAAAGCTTATCTCTCAAAAGCAATAGAATTGAAAACTATAATACAGGTTATTTTGTATATTTAAATATAATTATTGTATACAAGAATTATTGACTTGTATTTCAAAGCTGGCTTATTGTGTTCAGGATTGAGCTTAGGATTTAATAAAAAGCAACGGATCATGTTCCTGGTTTGGGGAATAAATTGATCCAAACAGGGAGACTATCAATGAAAATGACAAAAAAAGCGCTAGGTCTGGCGCTGGGCAGCTTTGTGCTGACAGGTGGATTACTGGCTGAAGCTGCAATGGCAAAAAGCTTGAAAGCTTCGCACCAGTGGCCCGGTGGTAAAGGCGACGTCCGCGATGAAATGGTTCAGATTATCGCGCGTGAAGTTAATGCGGCTAATGTTGGTCTGGATATAAAGGTTTATCCGGGCAAGGCACTTTTCAAACCCAAAGAACAATGGGGCGCAATGGTAAAAGGGCAGCTAGATATTTCTGCTTTTCCACTGGCCTATGCGGCGGGGCGCCATCCAGAATTTAACGCAACCAATATGCCGGGTCTTGTTAAAAACCATGACCATGCGACACGTTTGAACAAATCGCCCTTTATGGATGATATCAAAAAAATCATCGATGACGCGGGTGTGGTTGTTCTTGCTGATGCTTGGCTTGCTGGTGGGTTTGCTTCTAAAAAGGAATGTATTCTCGGCCCAGACACAATGAAGGGTCAGGTAACTCGTGCCGCGGGTAAGTCTTTTGAACAAATGTTAGTTGGGGCGGGGGCTTCGATTGCGTCTATGCCAAGTTCTGAAATTTATTCAGCTATGCAAACGGGTGTACTTGATGCGGCGAATACGAGTTCAGGAAGCTTTGTTTCCTATCGTATTTATGAACAGGTTAAATGCCTGACAGCACCGGGCGATAATGCGCTTTGGTTTATGTACGAACCCCTTCTTATGTCCAAGAAAAGCTGGAACAAGCTGAATCAAGAACAGCAAGATGCTTTGATGGTAGCGGGTAAAAAATCCGAAGATTTCTTTCTTGATGCAGCCAAAGGTCTGGATAGTAAGCTAGTTGAGGCTTACGAAGGTGCGGGCGTTGAAGTGGTTACGATGAGTAATGATGATGCTGCGGCGTGGCTCGAAATTGCCAAGGGAACATCTTATAAAGCCTTTGCTGAACAGGTGAAGGGTGGGGAAGAGCTGATTAACAAAGCTCTTGCTGTTGAGTAAGAAAGATACAGGTGCCTTGCAGAATTATCTGTGGGGCACTTTTCTTTGCGTTAATTTATAACTTTCGTCTCTGGTCAGTTCAGTATGAATTCTTTCATTGATCTCGTGCGCCTTCTTTCTCGTATATGTGGCGTATTTGCTTCTATTCTTATTGCTTCGGCGATTGTCGTTGTCTGCCAAATGGTTGTTCTGCGTTACTTTTTACAGGAATCCACGGTATGGCAGACAGACTATGTGACCTATGCGTTGGTCGCGGCGACATTGATCGGCAGCCCTTATGTTCTTTTGATTAAGGGGCATGTGAATGTGGATTTACTCCCTCATTATCTGAGCTTGTCAGCACGAAAAATACTCGCCTTTGTTGCCAGTGTGTGCGGTCTGGCCTTTACCGCCCTGTTGGCATGGAAGGGCTATGAACTCTTTGCCGAGGCACTGGACGGTGGGTGGGTGACGGACACCATTTGGGAATTACCTATGTGGATACCGTATTTATCCCTTCCTCTTGGTGTTGGGTTGTTATCTCTGCAATACGTTGCTGATATATTGGCGCTATTAAGCGGGCGAGATATGCCCTTTGCAATGGACAGCCACAGTTCATTTGAGGGGGAATAGAAATGGATCCGCTTTATATTGGTTTATTGGTTGCGATTGCGACCATCTTTGTCCTTTCATCTGGCATTCCTGTTGCTTTTGGGCTGGGACTAGTGGCCGTTGTTTTCCTTTTTGTTTTCGAGGGTTTTGATTCACTTGATGTTGTTGCGGAAACTTTCTTTTCCGGCTTGGCCGAGTTTGCACTGGTTTCCATTCCGATGTTTATTGTTATGGGGGCGGCTGTTGCTTCTTCCCCGGCTGGCAAGGATTTGTACGCCGCGCTTGATCGCTGGCTTAACCGTGTACCGGGTGGCCTTATTATCTCAAACATTGGGGCCTGTTCTATTTTTGCGGCCTTAAGCGGCTCGTCGCCTGCAACCTGTGCCGCGATCGGAAAAATGGGCATTCCGGAAATGCGCAAACGCGGATATCCAGACGGATTGGCGACAGGATCGATTGCGGCTGGGGGAACGCTTGGAATTCTTATCCCGCCGTCGATAACGATGATTGTTTATGGTATTGCAACAGAAACATCTATTGGCCGTCTGTTCCTGGCCGGATTGTTACCGGGATTGCTTCTGACAGTTTTGTTTATGTGCTGGTCGCTCTATACGGCATGGCGGAATGGGTACAGCTTCAAGGCACAGATCGGTGGCTACAGCTGGCGTGAAAAATTTGAGGTTCTGCCACGGGTTTTCCCTTTCCTTGTGATCATTGTCGGGGTGCTTTATGTGCTCTATGGCGGTGTGGCTACCCCGTCCGAAGCGGCAGGGGTTGGCGCGCTGTTCTGTCTGGTTCTGGTTGTTGTGATTTACGGCATGTGGCAACCACGAAAGATTTGGGCCATCTTGTCAGATTCAATGAAAGAGTCTGTGATGATCCTGATGATTATCGGGGCCTCGGCACTTTTCAGCTATACGCTTTCGTCACTTTTTGTGACGCAATCGGTGGCGGAATACATTGCTAATCTTGATATTGGTAAATGGCAGCTCCTCATTATTATCAATCTGTTTTTGTTGGTCGCTGGATTTTTCCTGCCACCAGTAGCGGTTATTTTGATGACGGCACCGATCCTGTTACCGATTATCATTCAAGCAGGGTTCGACCCTTATTGGTTTGCTGTTGTCTTTACCATCAATATGGAAATCGGACTCATCACACCGCCTGTAGGACTTAACCTGTATGTGATCAACGGTATTGTGCCGGATGTATCGCTCCCCACTATCCTCAAAGGGGCACTTCCCTTTATGCTCTGTATGGTTTTGGCTATCGCCATTCTTTGTGTCTTCCCTGAGATTGCAACTTGGCTTCCCAATTATCTGATGGGTGGAGCATTATAGCGAAGCTGTCTTGTCCTTGGGATGGTGATAAAAATCGGTTGATCATTTTTGGTCAGCCGATTTTTTTTATCTCGCTGGTATCTCTTGTTCACTTAGATGCTGGATTGGCTTTATGCTTTTGCCAATCAGCAAAGTAATCTTGGCATGAATTGGTGTATTACCAAGTAATCTGGTCTTGAAGCGTGACAGTTGAAACATCTGGATGCTGAAATTTTAAATAAATGGGTTGCAAAGGAATCTATCTTCTTTATTGATTTGCTCGTTCATGGTTCTGTTCGTACGTTTTATATGTGTGCGATGTAACTCTTGTTTTTGGATCAGGCTATTATATGACAGTTGATACTACTGATTTCCCCCGAATTCTTAACGAGATCAAAGAAGAAATCCAACCTTTCTTTGGAAAGGGAAAGCAAGCAGATTACATCCCCGCTTTGGCGAATGTACCCGGCGATAAATTTGGCATGGCTGTTCGTACCGCCGATGGGCAAGAATTTATTGTGGGCGATGCGAAAGAAGATTTTTCTATTCAGTCTATTTCAAAGCTTTTTACCCTTATGCAGGTGTTAGGGCTCGGTGACGAAGATATATGGTCGCGTGTTGGTCGGGAACCGTCAGGAACGGCTTTTAATTCCTTGGTTCAGCTGGAATATGAACAGGGTATTCCCCGCAATCCCTTTATTAACGCGGGGGCTATTGTTGTAACTGATATTCTTGCTAGCCGTTCAGCAGATGCGTCCCGCCGAATTATTGACTTTTATCGGATGCTTTCGGGGAATGAGGAAAATCGTCTGGATGAAGAGGTCGCCATATCTGAAAAGGAATGGGGCTATCGGAATGCTGCTTTGGCGAACCTGATGTGTAGCTTTGGCAATATTAAAACACCAATTCCAGATTTGTTGGATGTGTATTTCAGGCAATGTGCGCTGACAACATCCTGTCTGGACCTTGCCCGTGCGGCAATGCCATTGGTTTGCGGGGGGTATTCACCGATTGCAGACGAACAGGTTATGACAGGACGTGATGCAAAGCGAATTAATGCTTTGTTGTTGACCTGTGGTCTTTATGATTCTGTCGGATCGTTTGCTTATACAGTTGGCCTGCCAGCAAAAAGTGGTGTCGGCGGTGGCATCATCGCGGTGCTACCAAAGGAATTTTCCGTAGCTGTCTGGTCACCGGAACTGGACCGCTATGGTAATTCTTATGTTGGTGGAAAAGCACTAGAGTTATTTACAACCAAAACCGATCTTTCAATTTTCTAAGTCAATTCTCTTCTGCGTCCAAAGGTCCTAGTCGTGTTAGGGCCTTTTAAATTGACTTCGTCGGGTTTATCAATAAACATGTATATGTAATGAATGTTTTGAGAGAACAAAATGGCTTTACTACATTGGCTTGAAGTTGCGTTTCTTTTTCCGGGAAATATTGTCGTTCAAAAGTTGGGTATTAGCTTGGAAGAGGACGGCGGAATTTTACGGTCTTTTATTAATATGTGTGTTTGGGGCATCGTAACCGGCACTATAGCCTTTTACGCGTTATAGGCTTTTAAGATGATCTACCGGCCCGAATTTTTTGCCTTGCCGTCATCTTTATCTGGTGATGAGACGCATCAGATTTTCGATCGGGCCACGTGTGAAGAACTTGGAATATGCCCAGACATAGAGGCCTGTCGCGAAGATAAAAATCCCAGAGGCAATAATTGCATCATCTGTGGTGCCAGATGCATTCTGTCCATCAAGAAGTCCTAGATATTCCAGTGTGCCCATGCCGAAAAGGATATGGGCAACATATAGGGTAAGCGTTTGCCTGCCGATTTGAGTAGAAAGCTTAAAGCCAAATATTTTCGACAAACGAGGGGACTTTGCAAACAAAGAGCTTACCCACAAGCTAAAGGCCAGAACCATACAAGCGCTCGCCATGCCCGCGATCATATAAAAAGGCATTGGCGGAAGAGGCTCGGTCGTGGCGATATCCAATAAATCCTGTTCAACCCCAGAGAGCAGGGCAAGGGTGAAAAGGGATAGCCCCTCAACAGTAAGCAAGGCGATCAAACCGAAAGTAAAAAGCTGTAGCTGTGTTTGAACTTGGTCCAGTGACAATCTACTGAGAAGGATGCCGAAAAGAAAGAAGGCCAACCAAGGGATAACGGGGTGCCAACCATTGAAAAAGAGATTGGTAATGAAACCTTCCAAGGTCCAAAAATTCTTATAAGTGTAAGTTTTCCAGTCCCAACCGACATCGTAATCCAGGGTGAATAACATAATCACAAAGCCGATGATCAGGATGATTATTGAGAAGATCAACCCACTGGAACTCATGCGGGTGAAAAAGACACCAAAAAAGAAATACAGCGCGTAGTAATGCAAAATATCTGCATCAAAAATCAGGCTGTTTAAAAGGCCGATCACAAGAAGAAACAATGCTCGCTTTGTGGTGAGCCAGATAAGCTGATCATTAAATTTGGAGTTATTTACGGCTTTATTTGCTGCAAGTCCAAGACCAATACCCGCAAGTACGACAAAGGTTGCTGCTGCACGTCCTTCCAACCCGCCAACAAAGCTTGTTGCCAGAAAAGATCCTTGTCCTTCTGCGCCCGCCTCAACCCCCATGGCAACCGTAAAGTTGACCAGAACCATACCAACAAAGGCAATGAAGCGGGCAAAATCCAAACCTTCGAGGCGTGTTGTCGTTGTCATAAATCTTTCCTGTGTAATGACTTAATCATTAATACCCAGATGTTGATTTGTTTTACAGAACAATTCTATAGGCATTAGACAGGTGGTCATACGCGACTTAAGCTGACAGATTACTGACAAGTAATGGAATTGTAGGATGCGCGGTTTATATATAACTTTGCTTACAGAGCCACAAAAGTAAAAAAAGCAGCCGCTGGAACGACTGCTTTTACATAAAAATGTTGGAATATTCTAGCTTAGCTTGCTTTTAAAATCGCAACCATTGTTTCCATCGACGCTTTAAGTGCTTCAAGATCTGCACCTTGTGGAACGGCCTGTTGCGTACAGTTGTTCAGGGCGACGACATGATCCATAAAGAGACGGTTTTGCGGATATCTCTTGTTATATCCTGCTACGACTTGGCTTTTATAAGCATCCACCTGTTCTTGTAATTTGCTCGCTTTACCCTGATCTCCGTTGCTGAATTTAAGCAGTCCAGGTGTAACAATTTCGTTTTGTATGTAGCTGTCATAGGCGTTCAGGCCGTCTTGTACCTTGGCAACATCAGATGAATCATAAGACGTTTGCTCAAGCTTGGTATTGAGAAAGTCGATGAGGGCCTGACACCCTTGCATATTATTGATGGATGGTTCTGCCATAGCTGGTTGGCTTAGAGTGATAAATGCACCTAGTACGAGGTAAGTAACTGTTTTCATTTTGTTATCCATAGCTAAAAAGTAGAGGGTTTATCAAATGATCTTTAAAATTTGAACAGAGAGATCCTGTTCACAAAGATCGGGGATCTTGTGTTTAAGGGTTTTTCTTAAACGGTACTTGTGTGATTGTTTATGAAAAGGGGCTATATGATGGGAAGTGTCGGGTCTCCGCCTAATAAAGTAGGATCGTTCCCTAGGACGGTTTCCAGTATGCTGCCGCCGCCAGACGTGGTGACAACTACAAAGCCGTCGCTAGCGGTATTCGTTGTTGTTTGAGGGTCCGTAAATACGGGTGAAAAACCGGACCCGAGTAAATCGCTCAGCGGAATGATAGATGTGGTGACTTCATCTGATGTGCTGATATCTTCCGACAACGTTTCTGTCTCGTCGATTGGTGCAGCGGTGCTTAATATCTCTGTGGGGTCCAATACACCTTGCGTACTCAACAATTCCAGAATTGTACCAATGCTTTGGTGGTATGATTGTCCGCTTAGGCTGGTGGTGTCTTCTGGGGACAACGCAGTTTCTTTTGCTGCGCCTGTGATGATAAGGGACGCCAAAGGGTCATCAAGCTCTTCGTCCAGTAGGTTGAGGTGTTGGGTATCTTCTAAAATAGAATGGTCGTTACCCTGTGCTGTGGGTGTCTCTCGAATTTCTGAAAGCTGAACGGTTCTATCTTCTGCTTGCGGATCAATTGATGCTGTTCCAGGTAAAGCGATATCTTCCTCGGTCTTGAGTGCAGGAAGCGTTTCAAACAGACCTTCAACCCCCAGAATGATAAAAGAGGCGTGCAGTTGATAGTCATAGAGATCGCGCTGTGTATTTTTTTGACGCTTTTTATAATACAGTGCCAAAAGATCAGATTTGCTTTTCCATGCCAGTCGTTTGGAACTGGACGTCATAACAGAGGTGGACGAACCTGCGTTCTTTGAGGTGTCATCTTGATCTGATTCAGGGGTTGAATCTGTAAAGAGAGTATCCAAAGACGTATCCGCATCCTCCGGGTCGTAAAACACAGGAGGGATGAACATAAAGATAAACTCTTCGCCGAGTTGTAATTTCTCTTTCAGGCGTTTTCTGGCGCGTGACAATCTACTCATTACTGTGCCAATTGGCACGGAAAGGCTTCTGGCAGCTTCTTCATAGCTATGGCCAAAGGAAACGATTTGTTCCAGAACTTCCTGATCCTTTTGCGGCAGGTTCTTAAGAACATCCTGCACACGATTCAAGAGGGATCGGTGCTCGATTTCCTTGGCAAAACAGATGTTGTTCTGGATGCTGTCATTCTCAATTTCGGTTTGAGACTGTAGCTCCTTTTGACGTCGCTTTATCTGGTTAATCCAGAGGTTCTTCATAATAGGGAACAACCATTGTTCCATTTCGTAAGTCTCGTCATAGAGATGCTTTTTGGCATGGGCACGGCCATAGGTTTCCTGAAACAGATCGGAAGCCAGGTCGTCGTCTTTTGTTAAATATCTGGCATAGCGTTTAAGCTTTGGCATAGAGGATTCTAATTTTTGCTCAAAATTCAACTGCTTGGGCCTTATCAAATATGTTTGTGTCTAATTGTTTTTGCGTAAGCATTGATGCCGCGCGTATTAAATAACATCTTCTGGTGGTAAAATGATTGCTGCACCATACCTGCCTAAGCCAGAGTATCAAGCGTATTATGGTTCAACATGTTGGTCAGGATATCAGTATCTGAGGTTCCAGTCGGCCAACCAAGGCTAGAGAGTGTTTGGTTTTCGAGAACAATGATGTGATCTGTAACACCATCCTGATTGGTATCAATATTAATATTAACGCCGTTTGTTCCCTGACTGAAATCCAGATATTGATCAAGATTGGATACTGTTTGCGCGGTATTGAGTAAATCACCGAGGTCGATAACATCATCAAACCGGAAGTCTTTGATGGTATCTGTTTCAACCGGACCATTGGTGGCAATGTCTGCCTGACGGAATACAAATCGATCACTTCCACCTACGCCGTACATAATGTCATTCCCACGACCACCAGTGATTATGTCATCCCCCCCGACATTATGACCGGTACTCATTGAATAGGTTTGGCTATCCCCGTAAATGATGTCATCGCCATCACCCCCATCGATAATATCATCGCCTCCCAATGCGAAGTTAAACCCGAAACCTTGGATATAGCCATTTTGATGTATAGAATCTCCCCAAATACGGTCGTTTCCATTTCCACCATAAATGATGTCATCTCCACCGGAATAGGTGTTCGTGTCAAAGACGTTTATGCTCCCTGCGTCCCCAACGATACCATCATCCCCATCCCCGCCGTAAAGGATATCATTTCCGCCGTTTGAATCATTAAGAAGTCTGCCATCCCCATAGATATCATCATTCCCATCATTACCGTAAATGATATCATCGCCACCGACTGAATCGTTGATGACACCAGCATCACCGTAAATACTGTCGTTCCCGGTTCCCCCGGAAAGCGTGTCATTCCCCCCCACAGAGTTGGTCAGATAGTAGCTATCACCATTCATGTAATCGTTTCCGCCACCACCGTTGATAACATCATCACCTGCAATAGCGTTCGTTAAGAAAGTATCATCCCCGAAGATCGTATCATCGGTTGAAAGCCCTGTGATATGGTCATCCCCAAAAGACGTTGACGTTTGGTGGGTGATCGTAACTGACGATGCCAGCCCGGCGCTGGTTGCCTGAATGTTATAGGGACCAGCCGTCCAGGCATTATCGGCTGAAAAGATAATGGATGAGAAAGGCGTAGTTACTTCCCATGCGGTGCCGTTGCTTCCGGGAACCATTGCGCCTTGGTTAAGGGTGGTTCCAGCGGGGAAACCTTGTAATAGAATGGTTTCTGTCGGGGACAGATTGTGGGCAAAGCTAATCTGATAAACATTATTTGCGCCATCACCAACAATAATACCGCTATCGACCAGAACATCATTTCCGTCTCCGCCCCTCAGCGTTATTGGCTGATTGTTAAAGGTTCCCTGATCACGGATTGAAGTGGGCAGTAAGTTCAGTGACAGGTTTAAAAAAGGTGCGAGCGGGGTATCTAAACTTCCTGTATTCCCCCGATCCGTTGTATCAGGCTGATTACCGATAAGACCAAATTCCAACTCTGTCGGATCAATAACGCCCTGTCGGCTTAACAGGTCGATTGCGTTTCCCAAGTCATCGCTGTATTGGCTTCCTCCGCCCCCAACGAGTGCTACGGCATCCCCCGCTGCCGTCTCGATGGGGGCCTGATCCAATATCTTGGCAAGCTCTTCTTTTTCTTCTTCGGAAAGGGTCGCAATGATATCTGCAAAGTAGCTGGGGTCACCCAAAGCACTTGCAAATTCAACCAAGACCTCATCTGTATTGACAGAATTTCCAGAAGGCATCACGCCATCAGCATCTGTGTCAGATGTGATAAGATGGCTTAAGTTCTCATAAAGCTCTTGTGAAACTGCGTTTGTCTTTGTGTTTGGTTCTTGGGCAAGTTCAGAATTTTTTTCAAGGCGCGTCGTCATAGCTTTGTCCCGTAAATTCTTTGTCTGACAAGCAAACAAATTCGAAAGTTACTAGGACTACAGCTCGGATTTCTTTTTATTCCATTTTTTTGAATTATTTTTCGTTATGAGAGAAATTAATCTCGTTTATTTGTTCGTTCGGTCTTGAAAAGATGTTTCTAAATGGATTTGAAAAGCGCGCTTTATATGCTGTTGAGCTGCTTTTTCAGCCGCTTCAGGATTACGATTTTTAATTTCTTCAATTATGCGGTGGTGCTCTTCATAAAGTGGATTTGGTCGATCTGAAGGAAGATATTTCACTCCACGAAGGAGAGCCATCGAATCTGAGATCGCTTCAAAAGCTTTAATTAAAAAGCGATTATGTGCTGAATTATAGATCGCGTGATGAAGCTCCCAGTTGATTTGGTTTAAATCTCTAGGGTCCTTTGCTTCGCGCCCTTTCTCCAAGATATATTCCATATTCGCTATTTCCATGTCTGAGGCATGTTGAGCGGCGAAACGAGCTGCGATGCCTTCTAGTTGCTGGCGTAGGGCATATAATTCTGCAACTTCTTGCGGGTTTAATTCTGCAACGATAGCACCTCTTTGGGGTTCGAACGTGAGGCGACCCTCGGACTGTAATCTCCGAAAAGCCTCACGCACAGGCGTGCGGCTCACATTCAAAGATTTTGTGAATTCTGATTCTCGGATCCGTTCCCCAGGATGGTATTGTCCATCACGAATAGCTTGAAGTACTTCTTGGTATACATATTCACCCAGTGAGGGTTGGGCACTTTTACTCTCTTCTATTTTATTATTTTTATCACTCATGATCACTACGTTAACTTATTGTTTTCAAAAATATAAGTTACGATAAATTAACTCATTTTGCAATATGTTGACTTCAATGTATTAAAATGTATACAATCAAATACATAATTAAACTCCCCTAAAGTGGGTCGTTAAAATATAGCAGGAGGTTCCTTTCCATGAATGGTAGAATCAAAATTGTCGCCCTAGCCTTAGCTTTGGCGACCGCAACAACAATACTTCCGTCTTTTGAAACAAAAGCGGCTGACTTTCCGAAAAAGCCTTTGGCAATGATTGTGGCTTATTCTCCTGGCGGTGGGACGGATACAGCAGCACGCGTAATTGCTAAATATGTTCAACCTCATTTGGGGCAAAGACTTATTATCCAAAACAAGCCTGGGGCCGGTGGTCAAATTGGTTTTACGGCATTAGCAAATGCTAAGAATGATGGTTATAAAATTGGATTTATTAATATTCCGTCGATTTTCATGGTTAAAATGCTGCGCGATAATGTGCCGTATGAAATGTCAAATTTTGAGGCTATCGCGAATATTCAACTTGATCCCGTCGTCCTAACAGTCAAAGCCGATAGTCCTTATCAAACATTTGAAGAGTTTATGGATGCGGTAAAAAAGAGCCCTGGTAATGTTAATGTTGGCGGTGATGGGCCTCAATCTAACAATCAATTACAAGTTGTTGTTGCTGAGGATAAACTAGGAATGGATGTGAATTTTGTTCCATTCAGTGGCTCTGGACCTGCAATTACGGCGACGTTAGGCGATCAGGTTGTTGCTTCTGTACCGTCTGCTAGTTCGGCTACAAGCCATATACAGAATGGTCGGTTGCGTGCCTTAGCTGTCTTTGCCGATGCACGGTATAAATATCTTCCTGATGTTCCAACGATTAAAGAAGCATCTGGTGTTGCAGTACCAACTATCGGTGCCTCAATGCGTGGTGTCGCTGTTCCAAGGGGTATGGATCCTGCTCGTAAAAAAATCATTGAAGATGCATTTGCAAAAGTGATGAAAGATCCAGAATTTATAGCTCATGCAGATAAAATGGGCTTACCGCTACATTATATGAATGCAAAAGATTTTGATGCCTATCTCAAAACGGCTGCTGAATCTGTTGAGAGCTATATTTCATTATTAAAATAGTAGAAAAAGCCTGAAAGGAGTATGTGATGCGCCAAGACTTTATGGATAAATTGTTTTCTTTATTGATGATAGTTTTTGCTATCACCAGTGGGATTGTGGCTTTTCAGTATTCTTATGAATCGTCATATTTTCCACGTCTCCTTTCGGCATTCATTGCTGCGGTAGCATTGCTTCTTTTCGTCCGCCTTAAGTCAGCTTCAGGTAAGGACGAAAGCGCTGTGGTTGACGGGATAAAAGACCAAACTCTAGCTGGTCTTAGTGTCTTTACGGGCATTGCGCTCTATGCCGTTAGTATACAAATTATCAACTTTGAACTTTCAACAATAATTTTTATTGCCGGGTTTGTCTTCTATCTCGGGTACCGAAATTTATTGATTATCTGTGGTGTTAGCCTCGGCGTTACAGTTCTTCTTTACGGTATTTTCTTTGAATTCTTGGCGGTAAGTCGTCCTGAAAGTCTCTTTTTACGATAAGGACGAAGGTTATGTTTGATAATATTTTGCTTGGTTTATCAGCACTCTCGGACGTTACAATGTTGGCTGCTATTGCCGCAGGTGTGCTCGGTGGCGTGATGATTGGGGTTCTGCCGGGATTAAGCAGTACGATGGGTGTTGCTTTGCTTATTCCGGTAACATTTTCTATGCCGCCGCAAGTCGGTTTGGCTATGCTAGGCGGCATTTATCTCTCTTCTACTTATAGTGGTTCAATTAGTGCAATTCTATTAAATATCCCTGGTACTTCAGCGGCGGTCGCGACGTTGTTAGATGGGCATCCTATGTCAAAGAGAGGACAGTCGACACGGGCAATTTCTTTAGCAACTTTCGGATCCTGTATTGGTGGATTAATTAGTGTTGTTGCTCTTCTTTTTATCGCCCCACCATTAGCAGAGTTTTCTTTAATGTTCGGCTCTCCCGAATATTTCTTACTGGCTGTATTTGGTATTACAGTTATTGCATCTTTATCCGCAGGAGCGATGGAAAAAGGCTTAATTGCCGGCGCAATCGGTTTGATCCTGAGTACTATCGGCAACCACCCTTTGACAGGAGAGATGCGCTATACCTTAGGATTACCTTCTTTATATGATGGAATTCCATTGGTTGTATCGTTAATTGGTCTGTATTCAATTCCAGAAGTAATTGATATGATCGCCAAGCGTAATCAGTCTGAACGCCCGCTTATCGATACTGATGCTTCCAATCCGTTCACTTTTTTACCAGAAGTTTTAAGCCAGAAAATAAATCTACTTCGTTCTAGTTTAATTGGGATAGTTGTTGGGATTATACCTGGTGTGGGATGCAGTGTCGGAGGCTTTTTGTCCTATGATGCTGCTAAGCGTATATCCAAGAAACCAAAAGAGTTTGGTAATGGTTCACCTGAAGGCGTCATAGCATGTGAAACGGCTAATAATGCTGTAACCGGGGGGACATTGATTCCGTTGCTCACGCTTGGAATACCCGGAAACCCAGTGACAGCGGTTTTGTTGGGGGGGATCATGATACATGGTTTACGCCCTGGCGCTGAACTTTTCACCCTGAACGCAGAAATCACCTATGGCTTTATTCTCAGCTTGTTTGTCGCCAACCTTTTGTTTGTGCCCGTTGGATTATTTATTGCGAAATATTGCGTGCGCATCATTCAGGTGCCGCGATCAATTCTCGCGCCGACAATCATGACTTTGGCAGTTGTGGGGGCTTACTCTATTCGTAGCTCGATTGAAGATATCGCGATTATGCTTTTTGTTGGTGCCGTTGGGTTTATCTTTCAGCTCTTTAATGTGCCCAGGGCACCCCTAGTACTTGGCTTGGTACTGGGAACTTTGGCCGAAGGCGAATTAGCAAGATCCTTAGCGTTGGTTCATGGTGATGTCCTTGCTTTCGCAACTCAATTGGTAACGCGTCCTATCTCTTTTGTAATTCTACTGTTTTGTTTCTATGCCCTATATCAAGGCATCGTACAGCATCGTAAAAAATCTAAAATTCTTGATGATTAATAATGTCTTTATGGACAGAGAGGAAGATTATGAAATCACTTTTCGCAACCTGTGTTCTCGCCTGTACTTTGTTGGTCAGTGCTTGTGGAACCACATCAACGCCAGATCCTGAAATTAATCTAAAAGGGCCACTAGCACTTGATGAAAAAGGAATAGTTGAATTATCTGGCAGTGGATTTGTTCCAAACTCAGATGTGACATTGGTCTTTAGAACGATAGACGGTGTAGAAAGCGATATCACTTATGCCGTCGATCCTGCGCCAAAAGCTGATGGCAAGGGAAATTGGGTCACGACATGGTCTTACGGTCGCTTTGTGAAAAAGAAATTAGTTGCTACGGGTGACTATACCCTGATTGCAACAGATACTGATTTTACGCCTTTGGCCCAAGAGGTTGTAAGCTTCAAATAATCCATTTGAGTATGCACCTGTCATGAATTTGGCAGGTGCATATTTTTGTCATAAGAAAAGTGAAAGATTATTCATGACCAACGTTCGTGCCATTCGACATTTTTGCCCTATTCGCCGTGTAGGAGAGAGTGAGTTACATCATTTCTTTGGGTATTATAATAAAAATGTATGGGACCGTACTGGCAGATATTTTTTATCAAACCAGGTACAGATGATGACACAGAATTTAACTGGCAATGAGGTGGCGAAGGTTGGATATTTCGACTTGGAAGATGGTGATAAATATATTTCTATTGGTTCTACAACGACATGGAATTGGCAGATGGGGTGCCAGTTGCAATGGTTAGAGGGCAAGAAAGGTCATCATATTATCTATAATACACGTAGCGAAGATGGTGAAGGGACTGTTTATCCTGATTTCTGTTCCACTATTTACAACGTGGAAACAGGCATAGAAAAAAAACTACCTTTACCTATTTATGTCGTTGCCCCAAATAGTGAGTACGCTTTATCTGTTGATTATTCACGCTTTCAAGAAACACATCGTACAATTGGTTATAGTGCAACACATCAGGAGCCTGAATTACCTTTGGCACCAGATAATGATGGCATTTGGCGTATGGATATTGAAACAGGCAGCTATAAGTTGATCCTGAGCTTGAAAGATCTATTCAATTTCCGTCATGTAGCTTCTATGGATAAGGCAATTCATTGGGTCACACATTTGGAAATTTGTCCAAATTCTTCACGATTTTTATTTATCCATCGCTGGACAGAGCGTGTTGAAGATGAGTTCTGTTTTTTACATCGACTGTTTACCATTAATGAAGATGGTAGCGATCTAAGATTATTGGAATGTACAGACCATCCAATTCCACAATTGGCGAAAGATTTTGACCCAGATGCTTTGGGAACTTTTGATTATGAAAAATCGGAATACCAAATTTCTCACCCTGTTTGGAAAGACGACGATACAGTAATCGTATGGGGGCCACATAAGGGGAATATTCATTATCACCTTTATGATGATAAAACCAATCAAGTTAAGGTCCTTGGCAAAGAGCATCTGACAGAAAATGGGCATATGACCTTTTCAAATGATGGTCGTTGGCTGTTGTCGGATACTTACCCTGATGATGTTACGAGTGAACGTTTCTTAATCTTATATGATGTTGAGAACAATCAGCGTTATAATATTGGCAGTTTTTATACTCCGGCAGATCTTGGCAAACACAATCGTTGCGATCTACATCCAAGATGGAGCCCGGATTGTCAGCAAGTTTGCATAGATTCTGTTCATGAAGGTTCCCGCCAACGTTATATTATTGATGTCTCAGAGCTGGTGAATAGCTAGGTATTTTGGGGGTGACAGGTGGAAATTCATGTCATTGTTATCATTGCAATAGGAACTTTCCTTGTCTCCTCCTTTAATGCGGCTATTGGACCAACGGGCGGCATTCAACTGGCTTTGGTTGCATCTTTATTGCCTCCGCAACTCTCTATACCTGTACATGCTGTTATTTCGGGCACATCTAGTCTGACACGGTTTTATCAGTTTAGATCGTCGGTTGATTGGTTTTTTGTTCTTCGCTTTTGTCTTGGTTCTATTATCGGCACCAGCGTTGCTATTGCTGTTTTTTTTCAGATTGACGAAGGTCTTTTACTCGTCGTTATCGGCAGCTTTGTTCTCTTTAATAATTATATTCCTTATAAGGACTTTATTGGGGGCAAAGCTGTATCTTATCTGGATTTTATTATTGGATTAATTACGGGTGCTTTGACCGTTTTTGTCGGAGCAACAGGCCCTGCTGTTTTTACGTATATAGCAGCATCAAGAGGACATCGGGAAGCCGTTCTGGGAACTGATGCTGCGTGCATGTCATTTCAGCATTTTACTAAGGTTATTGGTTTTTCCTTGTTGGCCTTTTTACCTCTAAAGTACCTTTCGATTCTTATAATTTTCGGGTTATGTGGAATTTTTGGCACTGCAATAGGTGTTGTGTTTGTCCGAAAAATGCCAGAAATTTTTTTCCGGGCTGCCTTTAGGTTTGTAACTACTTTAGTTGGGGTTTACCTGATTGGATTGGGTTTGTGGGCATAACAATGTAATTCCTGATTTTTTCACTTATTATCAAAATAAGATTGGTTGTTTGAAAAATATAAATCAAATCAAAAAGTTCGCCAAAATTTCATTGTTGGTGATGTCCTGGAACTGGATGCCGTTTTCGTGGAATTTTTCCATCAGAGTGTCAAAGTTCTTCGGGTTCTTGGTTTCGATACCGATCAGGATGGAACCGAAGTTTCGGGCGGATTTTTTCAGGTACTCGAAACGAGAAATATCATCTTCATCGCCAAGCAGGAAGAGAAAGTCTTTCAGCGCGCCAGGACGCTGGGGCATGCGAAGGATAAAGTATTTCTTGAGGCCAGCATGTCTTAAAGCGCGTTCCTTGACTTCGGGCAGGCGTTCAAAGTCGAAATTACCGCCAGAGGTAACGCAGACAACATTTTTACCCCGGATGCTCTCGGGATCAAGAGATTGCAGAATATCAATGGTCAGCGCACCGGCGGGTTCCAGCACGACGCCTTCGATATTGAGCATGGTAATCATAGTGGCGCACAGGCGATCTTCGGGGGCGAGGAGGACGCGATCCGCGGCAAAATCCTTGAGTGCCTCAAAATTATGTTCCCCGATCAGGGCAACGGCAGCGCCATCAACAAAGTTATCGATGCTGTCCAGTTTGATGCGTTCGCCTGCGGCAAGGCTTTCTTTCAGGCTTGGCGCGCCTTCGGGTTCCACAAACCAGAAATCAGTGTCGGGGGATGTTTCTTTAAGGTATTGGGTCACGCCCGCCGCCAAGCCACCGCCGCCTGTTGGCATGATCAGGGTATCAAGAGGCTCACTGCCCAGCTGTTCCATGATCTCCAGCCCGATGGTTGCCTGTCCTTCTATGATATCGGGATGATCAAAGGGCGGCACCATAAAGGCATTTTCTTCATCGGCGAACCTGTGGGCGGCTTCGTAAGCCTCGTCAAAGATATCGCCGATCAGTTTCACATCAATGTACGGACCACCAAAGGCGCGGGTCTTGTGAATTTTCTGCTGTGGCGTTGTGGTCGGCATAAAGACCGTGCCGCGCTTTTTAAAATGATTGCAAGTATAGGCAAAACCCTGCGCATGATTGCCGGCAGAAGCGCACACAAACTGTTGGTCTTCTAACCGTTGACTTTCTTCTGGATCATGGCCATTCTCCAGCGCCTTGCTGAAAAAGTTAAAGGCCCCACGGATTTTATAACTACGAACCGGGGTCAGATCTTCACGTTTAAGATAAACATTACAGTCGTATTTATCCGACAGAAAACGGTTATGCTGTAGCGGCGTTTCCGAAAAAACAGTCGAAATATTCTGCCGCGCTTTCTGTACGGAACCCTTGAATGCAGTCATTATCTCTTAACCCTTGAAGAACAACAGCTATTTCTATACGCGCTCTTTAGGTTTTTGTATAGGGGATATGCGAATAGCTCTCATGCATAAGCGGCAGATCTGTGAATGCATTGCATCTTGAACAGTTATTATCCTCAATTATCAAAGTGTTCTAGCGTCAAGAAAGAGGCAGTATTTATAGGGTTTGAATGTTATGCTAATGGTTGTATTTTGAATTGTTTAATATAGCATCTAATCTTCTGGAGTAACCCGTAATCGACCCATTGCAGACATAGGCTTTTTGGGAATTGGCGAGACAACATTCATGGACCCAAATGTTTTAATATCAATAATATCTGCTTCAGCAGCAATAGTAGTAGCTGCATTCACGTATTGGGCAACAAAGCAACGAGAGCGCGAAGCGGAATGGCGCAAAGAAAAATTAGGGCACTATAAAGACTATTTTGCAGCTTTGGCTGCAAATGTTGGCGCGCATTCTTCTCATGAAAGTAGTAAAAGATATGCTATCGCATTTAACACTGTCGGTTTATTTGCTTCTCAAGAGGTGATTAATTGTTTACACAATTACCAATACTTAACACGTCTGCAAGCCGACAAAGTTCCAAGAGATGAACATGATAAGTTATTAACAGAACTGGTACTGGCAATTAGAAAGGATCTAAAACTAAAGCCCAAAGATGATGTTTCATCCTTTAAATATATGGTAATAGAGTCAGGTAAAAAATGAGCATAACGAAACGTTCTGCTACAATGTAGTGAGCGTAGCGTTAATTTCCGCTTTTGGCGCAAAGCGGCATAAGACTATGATCTGTTTGTTATTTGCACGTAACTTGATTTCATTCGCAGTTAACGTAATTTAAATAACACGATAAATGCAGTTTGAGGCTCTAACAATCTCAGCTTGTCACAATCATCTCAGGAAATTCACCGTTTCCTTTTTCCCATCCAGATTAAGCTGTGCCTCAACGGGGGCGGTTGTGCTGATAACCTTTCCGCGTCGTATGACAAACAATCGGGCAGGGCGCAGGCCGATGGCTTCGATGGCATCTTGTGCCTGCAAGATTACCAGATCAGCGAAGTTGCCTTTGGCAATGCCATAATCTGGCAGGTGCATGACCTTGGCGGAGTTTTCTGTCACGGCTTTGAACATGGCTTTGGTTTCGGCAACGCCTGTCATCTGCGCGACGTGGGTTGCCATGTGGGCGACTTCGAGCATGTCGTGGCTTCCAAAGCTGTACCAAGGGTCCATCACACAATCATGGCCTAGGGCGACATTAATACCCATGGCGGTCATTTCCTTGACCCGTGTCATGCCACGTCGTTTTGGATAGGTATCGTGGCGGCCTTGCAGGGTTATGTTGATCAGCGGATTGGGAATTGCGGTGATATCAGCTTCTTTGATCAGGGGCAGGAGTTTGCTGACGTAGTAGTTATCCATGGAATGCATGGAGGTCAGGTGAGATCCGGCAACGCGACCCTGTAAGCCCAAGCGTACCGTTTCGCTGGCAAGGGTTTCGATATGACGGGAATGCGGATCATCGCTTTCGTCGCAGTGCATATCAACCAGCAAGCCGCGATCCGCCGCAATTTCACAAAGCGTTTTTACGGAACGGGCGCCATCATCCATGGTGCGTTCGAAATGGGGGATGCCGCCAACGACATCAACGCCCATATCCAGCGCACGGTTCAGGTTCTCTGCCGCTTTTTCATAGCGGTAATAGCCATCCTGTGGAAAGGCAACCAGTTGAATGTCAATCCAGGAGGCGAGTTCTTTCTTGGCTTCCAACAGTGCGCCAACAGCCAGCAAACGGTCGTCGCTGGTATCCACATGGCTGCGTATCGCCAAGGTACCACGGGCGATGGACCAACGGGCGAGGCCGTGTACACGTTCCTTGATTGCTTCGTGGGTCAGGTGTGGTTTTAGTTCCCCCCAAAGCTGAATGCCTTCCAGCAATGTCCCGCTTTCGTTCAATCTGGGTTGACCAAGACTGAGGGTGGAATCAAGGTGAAAATGCGGATCGATAAAGGGGGCGGTGACCAGATGCCCTTTGGCATCAATGATCTCTGTCTGTCCTTCGACAATGCCATCCGTAATATGCGGGTTAATCTCGACAATACGGTCGTCCTTTACGGCGATATCAACGCTGTTTTTAGCATCTGTGCTATCAGCAAGTCGGGCGTTTTTGATAATGAGATCAAACATAGGGAGTTCCGTTAATTATCGTTCGTTAAATACAGTTGCCGAGATTAAGTGCCAACATCGTGTCCGTTCGCCTCAAGTTCGTTCTCCTCTGCGGAAGGGAACCAGAAGTGCTTTGGGGTAACTGGCTTTGCGGGCCATGATCACCATTGCAACGATACTGAGAATATAGGGCATCATAAGGAAGAATTGATAGGGGATCAAAGCCCCAGCCGTTTGCTGTGCACGTACCTGTAACGCATCAAGCCCGGCGAACAGTAGTGCGCCGATCAAAGCCTTTCCTGGCTTCCATGACGCAAAGATAACCAGTGCGATGCAGATCCAGCCGCGACCGTTGATCATGCCAAAGAAAAAGGCGTCAAAGGCCGACATGGTAATAAAGGCCCCGCCCACTGCCATAAAGGCACTGCCGACCATCACTGCGCCTGTCCGGATCGTCAGAACATTGATGCCCTGTGCTTCTACCGCCATGGGGTTTTCCCCGGCCATACGTACGGCGAGACCAAGTGGCGTCTTGTACAGTACATACCAGACAATAGGCACTAGGATCAGAGCGAGATAGGTCAACGGCGTCTGGCTAAAGAGCGCTTCGCCCATAACCGGGATTTCTGACAGAAAAGGAACTTCGTAAACTTGAAAGGGTTCAATCTTCGGGGGCGTGGTCGCATCTGGTAGCAGCATACGATAGACATAATAGCTAAGCGAAGAGGCAAAGAGCGTGATGCCAATCCCGGTCACATGCTGGGAAAGGCCAAGATAGACGGTGAAGATGCTGTGCAACAGGCCGAACATCAGGCCCAGAAAAGCCGCGAACATAACCCCAGTCCACAGATCACCGCCCATATAGACCCACATCCATCCAGACATGGCACCCATGGTCATAATGCCTTCGATCCCAAGGTTGAGAACGCCAGCCCGCTCGCAGATAAGTTCACCAAGCGTGCCAAGAATAAGTGGGCTTACGATGCGAATTGTTGCCGCCCAGAAGCCAGCAGAAACGAGTATTTCAAGAATATCCATCATGGCTTTATCTGAACCTCACGCGGTAGCGGGTTAGCATCACACTGACAAGTATGGAAAGAACGGAAAGACCGACCAGAACATCCGCGATATAGGTTGGGATGTTAATTGCCCGGCTCATGGAATCTGCACCGACATAGATCATGGAAATGAACAACGCCGAAAGGATCACAGCCAGTGGATTGAGCTGTGCCAGCATGGCAACGGCAATACCCGTATAGCCAAACCCCGGTGAAATATCGAGGGTAAGATATCCCTTTAGTCCGGCGACTTCACTGACCCCGGCAAGACCCGCTAGACCACCACTGATCAAGGCAGTGCGGACCACGGTGGTGTTTACATTGATGCCGGCGAACTTGGCAGCGGATGTGTTTAGCCCGACGGCCCTGATTTCATAGCCCCACACCGTAAAGCGCATCATGGCCCAACAAAGAACAGAGCCGATAAGGGCAAACACAAAGCCAAAATGAAGCCGGCTTTTATCAACAAGGCTTGGGAAAAGACCTTCGTCAATAATGGGGGCGGCCTGTGGCCAGCCCATAGACATGGGGTCTTTTAAAGGGCCTTCCAAAAAGTATCCAACAAACAGCAGGATTACAAAGTTAAGCAACAGTGTCGTGACAACTTCATCAACTTTCAGGTGGGTTTTCAGCATGACGGGAACAGCTAGGGCCGCACCACCCGCCAAGGCCCCGACCAGCATCAGGAAGGGGATCATCAGCAACGGGGGTAGGGTGATTAACCCGGTGCCAAAGAACGTCGCAGCCAAGGCCCCACAATAAAGCTGTCCCTCTGCACCGATATTATAGAACTTGGCGCGAAAGGCGATTGTCGCTGCTAATCCGGTGAAGATGAGGGGGATAGAGCGCGTGAGTGTTTCTGTCAGGGCAAAGCTGGACCCGACGGCCCCTTTGACCAAAAGGCTATAGGCTTCTAACACAGGTGCGCCGACCCACAGGATCAGGACAGATCCAATTAACAGTGAGACAAAGACGGCGGCAACTGGTGCCAAGGCAATACGCCAGGCGGCAACGTGTTCCCGAGGTTCAATTTGCATGGGGCTGTTCCTCGTTACCAGAATTTGTTGTCACCGAGTGAGTTGTGTTCTCGGATTGTTGTCCGGCCATCATCAAGCCAACTTCGGCAGTTGTCAGCGTTTTGGCATCATAACTTTGGGTCAGGTTACCGTGGTACATAACGGAAATCCGGTCACATAGGGCAAAAAGCTCGTCCAGATCTTCGGAAATCAGCACAATAGCTGCGCCCCGTTTTCTCGCGGCAAGAAGCTGTTCATGGACATAGGCGATGGCCCCTTCATCTAGGCCGCGCACAGGTTGGTTTGCGAGGATAAAATCAGGCTGGGGCGATAGAGCCCGAGCGAGAATGAGTTTTTGCATGTTCCCGCCGGAAAGCAGCTTGGTTTCTGCTTCGGGGCCTTCACATCTGATATCAAAGGCGTCGATCAGTTTGTTGGCCCGTTCCAGACAGGCTTTTCGATCTATTAAAACACCTGCTTTAGACACGGGTGCATGTCGTAAGTCTTCACTGATAAGGTTTTCCCACAGCATCATCTCGCCAACCACGCCAGAGCTATGGCGATCTTCGGGAATACGCCCGACGCCCCGGTGTACGATATCGGCGGGCGAGGCACTGGTTACGGCATTGCCGAGAAGGGTAAAGGTGCCCGCATCAGGTTTTTCCAGACCGGAAAGCAGATCGGCAAGGGTTGATTGCCCGTTCCCGGCAACCCCAGCGATGCCTACAATTTCATGCTGATGTACGCTCAGGTTGACTTTATTGAGTTTGGGAACGTTGCTGGTATCTTTGCTTTTGTCTTCAACACTGACGTCTTCAAGTTCGACAATTGGTTTTCCGATTGTCATTTGTTCCAGAACCGGGCGTTCAACGGTGCGGCCGACCATCATTTCTGCCAGTAGTTTTCGGTCAGCTTTTTCTGTTTCGATGCTGCCAACAATTTTTCCACGGCGTAAAACTTCTACCCGTGTACTGATGGCAAGGATTTCGTGAAGCTTGTGGGATATAAAGATAATTGCAAAGCCTTCTTTGGTCAGGCTTTTTAAGGTCTTGAACAGGCTGTCAGCTTCTTGTGGAGTTAAAACTGCTGTGGGTTCATCGAGTATCAGAACCCTGGCGTCGCGATAGAGTGCTTTTAGGATTTCTACACGTTGTCGTTCACCAACGGAAAGATCAGCAACACGGGCGTCCGGGTTAATCTTTAAGCCATAGTCTTTGGACATCTGTGCCAGCTTTGCTTTGGCAGGGGCGCGTTTTTGGCCCAGTGACCACAGGCTTTCAGTGCCAAGCATGATGTTTTCAAGAACGGTAAGGTTTTCAGCCAATGTAAAATGCTGATGAACCATGCCAATTCCAGCGTTAATTGCGGCATCTGTCTGTCCGGCAGGGAGTTTCTGTCCCTCAACTTCGATATATCCCTGATCCGCTGTATAGTGCCCGTAAAGGATATTCATCAGGGTGGTTTTCCCCGCGCCATTTTCCCCGAGCAGAGCAATGACTTCACCCTTATCAAGAGAGAAGGAGATATCGTCGTTGGCGGTAAGGGAGCCAAAGCGTTTGGTAATGTTATGAAAGGCAAGCAAAGCCATGTTATGCCTCAAGAGATGCAAGAACAGAAGTGTCTTGAAATAGCCGAAACGATAAAGGAATGAATAATTCTTGGATTGATACTCAAACAAAGCTTAAGTATCAATAATAATTACATCTTTATCTGTTCGTCTAAATACGTTTCCACGAAAAAACTGTTTAAGTTTTCTCAATAAAATCCCCGGTCCTCCATCAGAATGGTTCAGGCATAAAAATGGTTCAGTAAAGAACAAGACCGGGGATGGAAGGCGGTTAGTAAGTCGATTTGGGCTCTTCGTCGTTGATCTCAACAACAAATTTACCCGAGAGGATATCTGCTTTTACTTGTTCGACCTTGGCCTTTGCATCGGCTGGAATTTTATCGTCAAACTCATAATATGGGGCAAGTGAAGCACCACCCTTTTGCATCATGGTCCATTCTTTATAATCAGCAGCAGAATAGGTTCCGGCTTTGACCTGGCTGATGGCATGTCCGATTGCTGATTCCATGTGCCAAAGGGCAGAAGTCACAACAACGTCCTTGCCATTTTCTTCCTTGTTCATGTCGTTTACGTTGCCAAAGGCAATAATACCTTTGTCACGTGCTGCATCAACAACACCAGCACGCTCTGCATAGAGAACATCAACGCCAGCCTCGATCTGGGCAAAGGCGGCTTCTTTTGCTTTCGGTGGGTCATACCATGATCCAATGAAGTTCACTTTGAACTGTGCATCGGGGTTCACGGATCGTGCACCCGCCATAAAGGCGTGGAACAGACGGTTGACCTCGCCAATCGGATAGCCACCGACCATGCCGATCTTGCCTGATTTGCTCATGCTTCCGGCAAGGATACCCATGAGATAACAGGGTTCGTGAATGTAGTTATCAAAGACAGAGAAATTGTCGCCGTGCGGTTTAAAAGGATCGCCCATCAAATAGGCAACATCTTTGTAATCCTCAGCTACTTTCCGGGCTTCGCGGCTGATGCCAAATGCTTCCCCGACGATCAGATCGACTTTGCTTTCAGAATATTCTCTCAAAACACGGACATAATCTGTATTGGCAACTTTTTCGGAATAAACGTATTCGATTTCACCGGCTTCTTTTGCGGCGACCAAAGCTTCGTGCAGGCGTGCATCCCATTTTTGCTGAATAGGCTGTGTATAGATACCTGCGACCTTAATGGTTTTTGCAAAGGCGCCCGTTGCGCCAAGGGTTGCACTTGCTAGGCCTGCAGCGGCAAGCGCAAGAACGGTTCTTCTGGATAAACCTGTCATGTAATCCCTCCCTGGATAGATGTAAAACAGCTCTGAAAGCGCTCAAATACAAGATCGGTATCTCACCGTTAGTCGTTATTTATTTGCTTTCAGGAACTGTGGTTCCTGTTAATCGACTTGTACAGAGCTCTTTACTTCTACAGTCAGGGCAAATTGTTCCGCCTCTTTTAAACTGTGTTCCAAATGCTAAATTTTTTTTATCACTTGGTCAAATAAAACAGCGGAAAATCTTTGTGTATCTTGAACTCTGTACTTGGCCTTGGTGTGGATTACTTATCTTTATATTATTAATGTGTCAATATTATCAAAGTTTTAGTATTCAGGTCTTCCAAAAATAGATGGCTGGTCTGCGGGGGAAGGTAAACAGGAATACTTGACCTAATCGCTCAAGTAGTTAAAAGGGGGCAACAGATTTTGGCTGGGCATTGATCGTTAGGTTTTAAGGTCGTGCTATAATAGCCAGGCGGCAATGACCGCAATTAATCGTCAGAGAGAATTTAGCGAAGGCCAGAGTAATGCCCGAAGCCCGCCCCGAAGCCCGCCCCGAAGCCCAGAATTTTGCCCAAAATGGTACCTGCAACTTAGCTAAGAATGCTATGAATAACGAACCTGTTAAGGGCGCTAATTCAGGTAAGCTTGCGAAGAAAGAAGCGGACATCGACGCCAAGAATATCTTTTCTTATCGTAAATACTGGGCGCAGCGTTTTGGTATTGCGCCGTTCCTGCCCATGTCTCGGGAAGAAATGGATCTTCTTGGGTGGGATAGTTGTGATGTCATTATTGTCACGGGTGATGCCTATGTGGATCATCCCAGCTTCGGCATGGCGATTATGGGACGGCTTCTCGAAGCACAGGGCTTTCGTGTTGGTATCATTGCACAGCCTGAATGGTCAGACTCAGAAGCTTTTAAGGCGCTGGGCAAACCTAATCTTTATTATGGTGTAACCGGCGGCAACATGGATTCAATGATCAACCGCTATACGGCTGATCGTCGCATTCGTCATAATGACAGTTACACCCCGAATGATGAAGGCGGTAAGCGCCCGGACCGTTCGGTCATAGTCTATTCACAGCGTTGTCGTGAAGCGTACAAGGATGTGCCGATTGTTATTGGCGGTATCGAAGCTTCCCTGCGTCGTACTGCCCATTATGATTACTGGTCTGATAAGGTCCGTCGTTCCGTCCTGATTGATAGTAAAGCTGATATTCTTCTTTATGGAAATGCAGAGCGCGCCATTGTTGATCTGACTCACCGCGTCGCTGCAGGGGAAGCGCCAAAGGATATTGATGATATCCGCGGCACAGTGGTTGCCCGCAAGGAAATCCCCGAAGGCTGGACCGTTGCTGATATGACGGACATTGATGATGATAATGATCTTCATCACATTCCCGATCGTGCTGAAGCCCGCAAGAAACTGCGTGACGCAGATACAAATAAAACCGCTGTACGCCTGCCGTCATACGAAGAAGTTATCGCAGACAAGGCGTTGTACGCACAGGCATCCCGGGTTGTTCATCTGGAAAGTAACGCAGGTAACGCCCGCGTTATGGTGCAAAAACACGGTGATCGCGATATCTGGATCAACCAGCCGCCGATCCCGCTGACCACACCTGAAATGGATGGCGTGTTTGATCTGACCTATGCCCGTGCACCGCACCCGGTTTACGGTGATGCCAAGCTTGCTGCGTGGGATATGATCCGCTTTTCCGTGAACATTATGCGTGGTTGTTTTGGTGGTTGTTCTTTCTGTTCTATTACCGAGCACGAAGGCCGGGTTATTCAAAGCCGGTCTGAGGAATCAATCCTCAAGGAAATAGAAGATATACGTGACAAGGTTGATGGCTTTACCGGGCAGATTACCGATATGGGTGGCCCGACGGCCAACATGTACCGCATGGCCTGTAAGGATGACAAAATTCAAAAGGTCTGTCGTCGCTTGTCTTGCGTCTATCCTGACGTTTGTAAGAACCTTGATACCAGCCATGAAAGCCTGATCCAGCTTTATCGCAAGGCTCGTGACATCAAGGGTGTCAAAAAGATCTCTATCCAATCCGGTCTTCGTTATGACATTGCGGTGAAAAGCCCGACCTATATCAAGGAACTGGTGACCCATCACGTCGGTGGCTATCTGAAAATTGCGCCGGAACATACCGAAGAACGTGCACTGTCCAAGATGATGAAGCCGGGTATTGGTACCTATGAGCGTTTCAAGTCCATGTTCGATGCGGCGGCGAAAAAGGCTGGTAAAGAGCTATACCTCATTCCTTATTTCATTGCGGCACATCCGGGCTGTGAAGATGAAGATATGATGAACCTTGCTGTCTGGCTCAAACAAAATGGCTTCCGGGCTGATCAGGTTCAGAACTTTATTCCATCCCCAATGGCGCTTTCCACGGCTATGTATCACAGCGAGCGTAACCCGCTACGCCCGATCCGTCGTCACAGCGGTGAAGTTGTTCATACGGCAAAGGGTATGAAACAACGTCGTTTGCACAAAGCTTTCTTACGCTACCACGATCCTGAAAACTGGCCAATCCTGCGGGATGCGCTTAGAAATCTGGGGCGTGCCGATCTTATTGGGCCGGGCAAAAAGCATCTGGTTCCTGCGCATCAACCCATTGGTACAGGTGATAACAAGCCAGGTGCCAGAGGCTTCGCGAAAAAGAAAGACGGCAACAGCAGCGGCAAGGCTTTCTTTACCACACATGCCGGGCAGGGACGTCGTCGGGCAAATGACAGAACATCTGTTGCAAGTGGTGCTGGCGCTTCTGACGGTCCAGCCCGTGGCGCAACAGCACACGGCAAAGCCAAACCCGGTGGCAAACCTGCGCGGGGTAAACCAACTTGGGGCAAGCCATCAGGTCAAAGACGACGTACTCGGACTTAAACCAAAGTCTGTTTTGGTTTAGAATATGAAGAAGGCCTGGAATGTTATGAACAACATTTCAGGTCTTTTTTCGTTTAGGGCATTTCTCGGTATTTGGCCTCTACCAAATAAACAATTTCAGAATGGATGCCGTTGATTTCAACAAAATGGGCATCACCTGTGCGTTGGTTATGTTCGACGCGGTGCCAGAATTCCTGATAGTGGTCTCTGATGTCAGTTTGAAAGACGCCGATGATTTTATAGTTAAAGCCTTTGTTATGGGCATAATTTGCGGCTTTGTTGATTGACGACAAGCTGGTTTGCAGAAAGAAAATGCGTCCGTCTTCTTTGAGTCTTGTAACGCTGAAATCAAAAAGATCCTGGATCATTTCGATACCATAGATCCCGCCGCTGAAAAACTCTTTCCCGGATGCTTTTACAGTCGGCAGAGACGCAGGGTTAGAGATAATGAAATCGTATGTTTCATCAATAACACTGTCATCAATGAGATGAGGTTGAAAATGAGAACAGTCATTTAAGGTAATGTTTTCTTTACTTAAATCTATCGCATCTGGATCAATATCAAATCCGGTTACTGAATGAGCGCCCCGTTTGGCGGCATAAATACCAAGTACCCCGGTGCCACAGCCAAAATCACAAATTCGCTGGTGCGAAAATTCCAGGTTTTCCAGATAGAGCAGAAGAAATTCAGAATAGCGAGTGACACGAATTTTCTCGGTTTCGAGAATGGATAGTTCCTGTAGCCCTGCGCTGAATTTCTTCATATAAAATCACCGATGCTGTTGATCCGTTTTATCTGCTCGTTGCTCGTTGTTTCCCATTACTTAGTGTTTCCTGATACTCACTATAACATATGGGGATGAATTCTGCTCTATCATCCCCAATCACGTATAGTTTAATAGAGTTGCTGCTTCAGTGTTTCCTGAACAGCGTGGTCAAATGAGTCCGTCTCGCCCTGTTCCTTTGCCTTCTCGGCGACGTAGGCATCATACTTTGTGATAAGTTTGCTCATGGCTTTTTCAAGCTGTTCGCGTTCTTCAAGCTTGGCATCGATATAAGCCTGTTTTTCCCCCTCAGATTTATCCTGTAATTCTTTTGGAAGGTCGCCGTCTTCAATTTTATCAAGCGTAACAGCGCCATTTTTGATATCAGCTACCAAATCGCCACCGCCTGTTATGACTTCCTTGACCGAAGAGCGTTTGGAATAAAACTTGGAATTCTCTACCTGTACAGAACTTGGTGCTGCTTCTTTTAGCTCCATTTTATCCTGCACAGCGGATTGTTCTGCCTCTGATCCATAGGGAACAACCGTGTCATCAATACGCTTTTGCAGGATAATGATATCACCATCGAAAGGTGTTTCGATAATTTTAATCTGCCCGCCATCCTGTGGAATGGGGATATAGCGTCCGTTACCCAGTTGGGCGATTTCTTTCCAGATTTTCTTGGTTTCCCGATCACCGCCTGCCTGTACAGCATTGACAATAATGCCTTCTTTTCTGGCCGCTTTGATAACCTCGGGGTATTTCGGGGCGTTGTCGTAATCCATGTGCGGCGGCGCATCTCCGACGAGGAAGACAATGCGTTGGGTATCTTCGCCTTCTGTCCAATCCAGTTGGCGAACAGACGCATCTAGGGCTTCATTGACGGCTTCGGGTGTATCACCGCCGCCATTGGCTTGGAAGTGCACCAGATTGCCGTACAGACCCTGTATATCCGGGCTCATATCGTAAGACTTGATGACGTAATCATCACCAATGTCGCGATAGCCGATCAGGGCCATTTCGATGTTGGCATTGGGGTGAATGTCCACGATGGTATTGGCGATGGACCAGATCTTGCGCTTTGCCCCGTCAATCAGATCGGCCATTGATCCGGTGGTATCCAGAACAAAGGCAACCTCTATGCGTGGTTGCCCGTTTTGATTATCTGCAAAGGCCGCTGTGGCCACGAGGGAGGAAGAAAATCCATAAAGTGCTGTTGATGTTAAAAGCCCTGTCATTAATCCGCGTACTGATTTTTTCATCAGATTGGTCCTATCTTTTTGTGAGAATAGGTTTTCAAGATGAACGATTATTGTGGTGTAAAAGGGAGAGGAAAAAGGCAAGAAAAGGTTACTTTAAGGTGCAAATAAGACCGTGGAATAAACCCACAATCTTATTTACAAACTTAAATAGGGGTCAGATTCTAGGTTGCTGGTCCCAAGCAGCGGGCGTATTCCACATGATTGTTTGCTTCGGAAACCTCATCAATGGTTGCGTGATAATCAGCAAAGAAACCAAAGCTTACTATGGGATGTGCGGTTGGTGACCAGGATACCGGATCAATTGGGTGTGACATCGCAAATTGTTGTCCGGGGGCGAGTGGTGGCACATTTAAGCTCTGTTGCGTTGGGTAGGTATCATTCCAAGGCTGACCAAGGGGAACATCAAATCCGACACTCACAACGCTCGCAGGGGCCATTCCTGTGCCGGCATTTCTGATGATCCAGCGAATGGATTGATTCCCGCCATTCCAGCTGCCGCAATAACCGCTGTTCGGCATGCCGTTTGTTCCTGCTGATGCAGGCAATACAACAAGGTCTGGCGTACCATTGGGCAGACCATAAACCGGACCATTACTTCGTTTGTTCAGGGATCTGGTCGGGGCGATGTTCTTTCTCTTCTGCACTATCGTTCTGGGTGCCGTGGGCCGAGGAGGGACAACAACTTTGTATTGTGTCCTTTTCACGGACAATGATCTTGCAGTGACTGTCCGTGGTGATGTCGTTGCCGCCGACGCGTTACGATTGCAGTTTTTCTGTGCTGACGTTTGCCCCGTAGCCTGAGTTGCGCATTCTGCCATTACTGGTGTTGTTGATAACGTAATGTAATTCACGGCAACCAGGCCGGATGTAATGATGCAAAGAGTTTTTAGTTTTGGAATGTTACTCATTTTTCGTACTCCTGTTTTAAGATCAGGGCGGAAATCTGAGCCTTTTCCATTTCAGATATGGATGCTGAATTCCGCTGGATACCTAATAGGTCGGGCGTACAGAACATAAGGTTCATTTTATTTTTGTTGGATGCGCGTTGATCCTATTCAAAACTTTGCAGATTGCTTTAACTGCTTTAAGAATAAATAGAATTATTAACCCCTTAACCCTTTAATGGTGGAATTCTGATGAAACTTTGTGGGATTGAACTTAAAGGAAACGATGCCGTCTTAGTTGTTTTGGAAGCCAGCGAGGAGGGGCCAAAACACATTGATTTTCCGACACGAAAAATAGCATTGGGCGACAGTGATAATGCAGCAGATGTCATCTGCTTTCAAAAAGAGATCGCAGCATTCTTTGTGAACAACAATATCTCTCAGGCAGTCATCAAAAAACGAGCCAAAAAAGGCAAATTCGCTGGCGGCCCCGATACCTTTAAAATGGAGGCCTTGATACAAGTTATCCCAGATCTGGAAGTAGAATTGGTGACGCCACAAGCTTTGGCCGCGATGGAGAAAAAGCAGAATATTATCTACCCGAACAGTCTAATGAAATATCAAGAGGTGGCGTATTTGGCAGGTGTTTGGTTGTTCAAGTGATTGTAAGGTTTGATAGTAATTTACGTGAACTATTGAGATGAATTGTATTAATAGACTTCTGGACTAATCCTTATCTCTGATCATTAAGATAAGGGGAGTCATAAGAATGGATCATGCTGGAGCTTTGTATCGTCGTCATAGGGAAGAGCAAGCTGAACAGAAAAGAGAACAGCTAGACGACAGGATGTTCAGAATGTTTGTTGATGGGCATGCTGGTAAGGGCAACAAGCTGACTTATGAGCAGGCAAAGTGGTGGTGGAGAAACGCAGGTGGAAAACCACTTGTTGTTGATGGCAGGGAATTAACAGTGTGGAGAACCAGTAAAAATATTCAGATAGCAGCTCCTATGCCTCTTGATGATCTTAAAGTTCATGGTTATGTGTCCACCAATCCGGCGAATGGTCGAATATATGACGCAGGATATGATTTTGAACCCAAAGCAATGGCTATGCCCCAAGACGCAAATATTGTGGATAAAGTCAGGATCACCTCCAGAAATTTTTTAAATGAACTTGCGATAGATGAGCATGGTAAGGGAACTCCTTTTAAAATCGTATATCGCTACGAGGACAAAGATTTTGAGTAAGATCAAAAGATATCTTATATATTTCGGTGTCATTCTTGGTTGGGGAGTGCTTTATCTCGTTTTTCAGGCATTCAACTCTGATAAAGAATATTCCTATCACAATTTTACCCGGCCGGATAATTACACCATTCTTAGAGATGGTGACGTTATTATTCCGGCGACAGTCGTCGACCATGATATTATGCCTGGATATTACGTTGGTTTACAGCTTCCTGCGGAATATCTGGAATGTGATGGCGGACGTAACGGATATAAAATTCGTATCCGTAATGAGGAAAATTATTTCATTCTCTCTACAGATACAGGAGAAGCCCTCTTTTACAAATCCCGAGAAGAATTTGAAAGAAAACTTAAAAGATTGGGCCTCGATAACGATTTAGAACTAGATTCACAGCTTTTAAGACCAGTTGGAAATATCTGTCCAATGGCTATCACAGAGTTGATTGGGACGACTGTGAGTTGGCTGACAGCCGTCCCAATGGATGAAGATGAATATTTACCCCTTATAAACCCGTTCTCCCGCCACATAGGTAGCTGAGATTGCGCGGTCGTCGCCGAGGATCATGAGCGAGAAGAGGATGTCTTCGAGGTTCTCTGAAACTTCCTGACGGCTTTCAAGTACGGGCGTGGCTTTGGGATCTAGTACCACAATATCGGCGTACTTTCCTGCTTCCAGATTACCGATCTCATTATCCTGTTTGAGCTGCTTGGCATTGCCAAGGGTCGCGAGATAGAAGGCATCGTGGGCGGTTATTTTCCGGCCCTTGAGCATAGCGACTTTATAGGCTTCGCCCAGAGTTTGCAGCATGGAATAGCTGGTGCCGCCGCCGACGTCTGTGGCAACGCCGACACCCACGGGACGTTCCGGTTTGGACAGGTGGTCGATATCAAACAGGCCGGACCCGAGGAAGTTGTTGGATGTCGGGCAATGCACCACGGTGGAACCGCTTTCGGCAAGGCGCTGGCATTCCCGTTCAGACAGGTGGATACCATGGGCAAAGAAAGAATTTTCGCCCAACAGGTTAAAGTGATCGTAAACGTCGGTGTAATCCTTGGACCACGGGAATTGTTTTTGCACTGTGGCAATCTCGCCGGGGCTTTCTGACAGATGGGTTTGCATGAGGCAATCTGGGTTATCCTTATAAAGATCGCCTGTCACCTGTAGTTGTGCATCGGTTGAGGTAACGGCAAAACGTGGCGTGATGGCGTATTTTAGGCGACCCTTGTTATCCCATTTGTTGATTAGATCCTGTGAGTCCCTTGCCGCTGTTTCGGGCGTATCAAGTACGGTATCAGGCGCGAGCCTGTCCATCATGGTTTTCCCCGTGATCATCGACATACCGCGCTTTTCAGCAGCAGAAAATAAGGTGTCGGCACAGGTTTTGTGTACAGAGGAAAAGGCGAGGGCCGAGGTGGTGCCATTGGCAAAAAGGCGATCGAGGAAAATTTCTGCGGCTTTGGCGGCATATTCTTCAGAGCTATAGCGGCTTTCTTCGGGGAAGGTAAAGCGGTTGAGCCAATCCAGAAGGTCTTTACCGGGGGCTGCCAGAATACGGTATTGCGGAAAGTGAATATGCGGATCAATAAACCCGGCCATAATGATTTTATTATCGTAATCATCACATGGAAGGTCTTTAAATTCATCCGGCAGTTGGGCAAAAGCGCCTTGCCAGAGTATACGCCCGCCTTCGCTGATAACCACAGCGCCCTTGGTTTCGTATTGAACCGAATTATCATCACCCTTGATGCGGGGATTATCAGTAAAGTTAACGGTCGCACCGCGGAGTAGTTTGGCAACTGTTTGATCTTTGTTTGTCATCATATGACCTTGGCGTTATCAGCCGTAAATTCGGCAGTTAATCTTCATTGCGATAAAGTATCTCTGTTTAAGAAAGTGTGAACACCTTTGACCGTGATTTATGCACGACGAAACAGATGCCAAATCTTTCCCAACTGGCACGTTATAAATCCAAGGTTATCGATCTCTGCGGGTTTACCCACCAGACAACAGGCCTTGGGACCATAATTTTGATTTTTTTAATCTTGTTTGGATGGACGAATGAAAAGGTAATCCGTTTTAGGTCCTGATCTTTTCGATTATCCAGCTTATCTTTTTAAAGCTTATCTTCTTATCTGGGCACCAACCCCCCGATTTTTCAGGGGTTGGTGTTGTCCCAGTATTTTTCTTCAAGATGCCAAGTTCAAGATATTAAGTTACCGGACACCTTTGTAACTTTTATTGTGGCAACTGATCGTCAACACCCTGAACATACCAGTTCATGCCAAGAAGATCGCCATCGGCAACTGTCTCGCCTTCTTTAACAGCTACGGAACCGTCTTGTTTGGTGATTGGTCCCTGGAATGGGTGCAGATCGCCAGATGTGATTTTGGCTTCAGTTTCCTCGGCCATTTTTTTCACATCGTCGGGAAGGTTTGTGTAATCAGCCATGACAACCATCTTCTCGTCCAGGCCACCCCAAGTATCTTCGGATTTCCATGTACCATCCAATACAGCCTGTGTACGGTTTACATAGTAAGATGCCCAGTCATCGATAATGGCGGTTAGCTGAGCTTTTTCAGCAAAGGCATACATGTTTGACGCCTGACCAAAACCGTGAACACCCTGTTCCTGTGCAATTTGAAGCGGTGCTGTAGAATCAGTGTGCTGAGTGATAATGTCAGCGCCCTGACCAATCAGAACCTTGGCGGCATCGGCTTCTTTACCGGGGTCAAACCATGAATTTACCCAAACGACTTTTAGTTTGAAATCAGGATTTACGGACTGAGCGCCAAGCATAAAGGCGTTGATACCACGTACAACTTCTGGAATTGGGAAAGAACCAATATAGCCAGCTACACCAGATTTTGATTGTTTGGCAGCAATTTGACCAATGATGTAACGGCCTTCGTAAAACCGTGAAGAATAGGTCGAAACGTTATCAGAGCGTTTGTAGCCTGTGGCGTGTTCAAACTTTACATCTGGGAAGCGTTTGGCAACTTTTAGGGTTGGTTCCATAAAACCAAAGGAAGTTGTGAAAATTAGTTTGGACCCTTTACGGGCCAGACGTTCAATTGCACGTTCTGCGTCCGGACCTTCGGCAACTTTTTCGACATAAGTTGTTTCAATTTGATCGCCAAATTTTTCTTCGATGGCTTTGCGTCCTTGATCATGTTGGTAGCTCCAACCGTGATCACCAACGGGGCCAACGTATATAAAACCAACTTTCAGCTTATCTGCAGCAGATGCCGGGACTATCGCGAGGGATAGTACGATTGCGGCGGCAAATCCCAAGATTTTCTTCATGTGGGTTATCCTTCCCTGATTACTGAATTCCCTTGGGCAAGAGAACTCTTTGCGGCCGTTTCATTCTTTTGACGTCAACGCTGGCCGATGTATGCGATGACACCTGTATTAATTTCATTCTTCTCTCTGTTGGCCTCGCCTGAATTAACGCTTTGGGTGTTTGGCTCAACAGGGAAATCATATTATCGATCTGGAACAAAGGTTTGACCGATACATGCTGGTGTATTTACACGAGTTAGCGTTTTGTTGCCAGAAATAATGACCAATGCAATGATGGTTACAACATAAGGCAATGATGACAGGAACTGTGATGGTATGCCAAAGCCAAGCGCTTGAACATAAAGGCCCATAATCCAAACAGCCCCGAACAGATAGGCACCAATCGCAAGACGTTTGGGCAACCATGTTGAAAAAACCACTAAAGCCAGGGCAACCCAGCCACGTCCGGCGGTCATGTTCTCAATCCACTGTGGTGTATAGGCGAGCGACAGATAGGCCCCAGAAAGACCGGAACAGGCCCCCCCGAACATAATGCAGGCATAACGTACAGCGATCACATTGTACCCAAGTGCATGGGCTGAATTGTGATTATCTCCGACAGAGCGAATGATCAGGCCTATTCTGGTTTTAAATAGCACATAGGTCGTGCCAAAAATCAGCGCGATAGAGGTGTAAACAAGGATGTCCTGTCCAAAAAGGATTGGCCCGATGAAAGGAATGGTGCTCAGAAACGGAATGGAAAGCTGTTGTAGTTTTACGCCGGGAAGTCCGACAAATGATTCCCCGATAAGTCCTGATAACCCAAGCCCCAAAAGGGTGAGAGCCAGTCCGGTCGCAACCTGATTTGTCGCCAATGTTTGTGTCAAAATAGCAAAGAAGAAGGAGAGGGCAACGCCCCCAAGAACGCCAGCAAGAATGCCGATGTAGGGGTTACCTGTTGTGTAGGCCGCGGCAAATCCGCAAACAGCCCCCATAACCATCATGCCCTCGACACCTAGGTTGAGAACGCCGGACCTTTCGGTAACCAACTCACCAATTGCTGCAAGGAGCAAGGGGGTTGAAGCGGTAATAATTGTCAAGATGACAGCTTGTGTTGCATCCATTGGTTTTACTCCGCCGCTACTGATTGTTGTTTTGTTGAACCCAGCATCTTTATCCGATAGAGGATCAACGTATCACAGGCCAAAATGAAAAAGAGCAAGATACCCTGAAAAACCTGTGCTGTTTTATCGGATACACCCAAATCAATCTGCGCGGCTTCTCCACCGATATAGGTAATGGCCAACATGACCCCGGCAAAAAGAACGCCGATGGGATTTAAGCGACCAAGGAAGGCCACGATAATAGCTGTAAAGCCATAACCAGGTGAAATGGTGGGCTGTAACTGTCCGCTTGGCCCCGCTACTTCGCCAATTCCGGCAATTCCAGCTAATCCGCCGGAAAGCAACAGGCAAAACCAGACGACCTTCTTTCTTGAAAAACCTGCAAAACGTCCTGCACGCGGGGAATTTCCGATGACCAGTATTTCAAAGCCTTTAAGTGTTCTGCTCATAAGAACCGTCAGGATCGCAACAACGATCACGGCAAGGATAATCCCGATATGGACACGCCCATCGCCAAGTGTTGGGAGAAGTTGCCAACCTTCAAAAGCAATAGATTGCGGAAAGTTAAAGCCTTTGGGGTCCTTCCACGGACCACGAACAACCCAATCTAAAAAGAGCTGCGCGATATAGACCATCATTAGGGACGTTAAAATTTCGTTGGCGTTAAACCTGTTTTTTAAAAAAGCAGGGATTGCTGCATAGAGCGCGCCACCCAAAGCGCCGAGCGTAATCATGGCGACGAGGGCAAGTGGTGATTGCCATGATGTGAAAACGATCGGGATAATTGACCCCACAACCGCGCCCATGGTCAACTGGCCCTCTGCACCGATATTCCAGACGTTGGCCATGTAGCATACCGATAACCCGGCACCGATGAGGATGAGGGGTGCGGCCTTCACGAAGACTTCTTCAAGCGACCACATAGATGTCAAAGGCTCGATGAAATACACATAGAGTGCTTCGAAGGGATTAAGCCCTTGAACAGCAAAAATGATGGCACCAGTAAGAACCGTCAGAGCAATCGCCAGCAACGGTGACATAAGGGTCATGAATTCCGAGTGTTCGGAACGTTTTTCCAACACGAGTTTCATGCGCTTACCTTCTCATTTGTCCCTGTTGCATCGGGGTTTTTCTTCTCGTGAGCACCAGCCATTAGCAAGCCGATTTTTTCCAGTGTCAGATCGCCAGCCGGGAAAGCTTCTGAAAGCTGTCCGCGAGAGATAACCGCAATTCTGTCGGCTATTTCGAAAATTTCATCCAAATCCTGTGATATCACCAAAACCGCAGATCCAGCCAGAGCAAGATCAATCATGGCCTGCCGGATCAAGGCGGCGGCCCCGGCATCTACCCCCCATGTGGGCTGGTTGATAACAAGTACCTTTGGCTTACGATCCAGTTCGCGACCCACAACGAATTTCTGTAGGTTCCCCCCGGATAGTGACCTGGCTTCGGGATCTGGTTTGCCCTTGCGGACATCATAGTCCCGGGTGATCCGTTCGTTGATTGCAATGGCACTTTCACGGTTGATAAAGCCAGACTTTGACAGGCCGGCATCATCAGAATGACGGGTCAGGACGATATTTTCTGATAGGGAAAGTCCGGGAACAGCACCGTGCCCCAGTCGTTCTTCCGGCACAAATCCAGCTCCGTTGCGTCGGCGTTGGGTTATATTGTCCAAGCCACTGTCTCGTCCATCAATCTGTATTGTTCCGGCTCTACCTGAGATGCGTTCCCCAGAAATAGCATCAAAGAGCTCGGATTGACCGTTTCCGGCAACCCCGGCGATGGCCACGACTTCGCCTGCTTTGACATCCAGATCGATATCAACAAGAGAAACACCAAAGGGGCCATCCGCTGCTTGAGCCAGTTTATCGAGTTTTAGCAGGGTCTCGCCAGGTTTATGCTCTCTGTTTGCATTAATGGCATGGACATCGGCTCCGACCATCAGTCTAGCGAGACTGGCTGCGGTTTCTTTCTGCGGATCCACCTGTCCAACAACTTTTCCCATTCGCAAGATTGTTGCATCGTGACAAAGCCGTTTCACCTCATCAAGACGGTGAGAAATGTAGAGAACGGCACAGCCTTCTTTTGCAAGGCGCTCTAGCGTCAGGAATAGCTGATCAGCTTCTTGTGGCGTTAGGACGGCTGTTGGTTCGTCCATGATCAACAGCCGCGGCTCCTGTAACAGGCAGCGAACAATTTCAATACGCTGCCTTTCACCGACGGAAAGGTCAGCAACCAATGCTGTGGGTTCTAGGGGAAGACCGTATTCTTTGGAAACGTCGGAAATTTTTTGGGAAAGGTCTTTGATGTCTGTATCTTTGGGCAGGGCAAGGGCAATGTTTTCAACAACGTTCAAGGCTTCGAACAGGGAGAAGTGTTGAAAAACCATACCAATACCCAAGTTACGGGCCGCAGCAGGATTGGCGATGGACACTTCTTGCCCCAGCCAATGCAACGAGCCTGCGGTGGGCTGTAAGGATCCGTAGATAATTTTGACAAGCGTTGATTTGCCCGCGCCGTTCTCGCCGAGCAGCGCGTGAATTTCACCCGGGGCTAGCTTCAGCGTGACATCGTCATTTGCTGCCAGATCCCCGAACATCTTGGTGATTCCGCGTGCTTCCAACAGATATTCTGTTGTTGCAGCTGTGCCGCCTTTTGTGGATACATGATCCCCCAATTGCTGGCCCTCCCAGTAAGCCTATGTTCCCAGTTCAGTAAGTTTTTAACTCTCCGGTTTTTAACTTACTAGGTTTTATTCATTTTTTTGTCTTATTGGACAAACTTTAGGGCTTTTTTATCCCTTACCAAGTCGATCCGATCATTAGAATCCAAGACTGTACCCTGTTGGGCTATCTTTTCATCCCTGATGAGTAATTCTGCTGTAACTGATGCGGCGATTGCCGCGGGGTGTTTTGATTTTATACCGTCAATACCAATCGGACAGACGAGCTTGTTGATGTTCTGTTTTACCATGCCGAATGATTTCAGACGGCTTTTAAAGCGTGCTTTTTTGGTATCTGATCCTATAACACCGACATAGGCAAAACGTTCGGCGGATAAGGCTGCATTGACCAAATCCAGATCAAGCGCATGGCTGTGGGTCATGATCACAATAAAAGCGCCGTCTGGTGCTGTAGTTAAGGTTTCCACAGGTGTTGGTGTGTATATCTTTTCTACATTTCCGGGGGTAATTGATGGCAGGGCGTTGTGTCGTGAATCAATCCAGACAAGATCAAATGGCAGTGCAGCCATATTAAGCATCAAGGCCCGTCCGATGTGTCCCGCACCATAGAGATAAACCTGACGCTTCTTTTCGCCAAAACTTTCGAGAATATCTCCGTTACGATCAAAGCTCAGTTTCTGTTGTGATTCCTCAGTTATCTTTCGGACAACACGATCTGCGTTAAAACAGCCCCGTGTAGAAAAGGGTCCTGTTTCTTCCATAACCGCTAATTCTTTTACGTCACTCAGTTGTTCTTTCGTAAAAACTTCGATGAGCAACTTTACTGCTCCGCCACAACACTGCCCCAATTCTGGGCCAAGGGCATGTTGGCTGAAGTTTAGTAATGCTTTTTTGTTGCGCATGAGCTTTTGCGCGTCAGCCTGTGCGCGCCATTCAAGCGTGCCGCCGCCGATTGTGCCATGAAAGCCGCCATCTGGTCGAATAACCATGCGTGTTCCGGCTTCTCGCGGAGCAGAACCCAAGACCTCTGTCATGGTGACCATAGCGCAACAACCCACGTCTTCCAGATGTTTTGCGATGAGCGACCAGACTTTCATTATTCTTCTCCAGCCCTTTTGTCTCGTTTCTTCATATCTTGAACAGAACGAAGAATATTTTCTGGTGTGGCTGGCGTGTTTATTTGCGGCACCTGACCGGGAGAGAGTGAAGCGATGGCATTGGTTACGGCCGAGAAAACAGCCGTCGCCAACATGACAGGGGGTTCGCCAACGGCCTTTGATCTATAGATTGTATCTTCTCTGTTTCCTGTTGAATTCCATAAGTTTACACGGAAATCTTCAGGTATATCCGACGCTGTTGGGATTTTATAGGTCGATGGCGCGTGTGTTCGAAGACGTCCCTGATCGTCATAGACAAGCTCTTCAGTGGTCAGCCAGCCCATGCCCTGAACAAAACCGCCTTCGATCTGTCCTATGTCAATGGCCGGGTTCAGTGATTTTCCAACATCATGCAGAATATCGATCCGATCCACTTTCATCTCGCCAGTCAGCGTATCAATGGTAACCTCTGCGCAACAGGCACCATAGGCAAAGTAGAGGAACGGGCGGCCGTCTTTGGTATCTCTGTCCCACGTAATATGCGGTGTTGCATAGTATCCCGTTGACGATAGGGATACCCGTTCCAGAAAAGCCTGTTGTGTTAATTCCGCAAAGGCAATTTCTTGGTCACCAATTTTTACCTTGTTATGGGCAAAGCTGATGGCTGTTTTGTCAACTTGATAAAGCTTGCTCGCGAGTTCAATCAATCGCTCTTTGATGGTTTGGGCAGCTTGTTTCGCCGCCATACCGTTCATATCAGAGCCAGATGAAGCGGCTGTGGGGGCGGTATTGGGTACTTTATCCGTTTTGGTTGCCGTTATTCGGACGTGGTCCAGATCAATGCCAAATTCTTCGGCGACCACCTGGGCAACCTTGGTATAGAGACCTTGCCCCATTTCGGTGCCGCCGTGGTTCACCTGTACAGACCCATCGGTATAGACATGGACAAGGGCACCAGCTTGATTGAGGTGCTTAAGGGTAAAGGATATGCCGAATTTTACCGGATTAAGCGCGAGGCCTTTTTTGAGGAAAGGGCTTTTTTCGTTAAAGGCGGCTATTTCTTTGCGACGGTTGCGATAATCACTGGTGCTTTCCAGCTCCGACACAAGTTCATCAAGGATGTTATCCTGAACCTGCATGCCGAATGGTGTGATATTGCGATCTTCATCGCCATAGAAGTTGATCTTTCGCACGTCAAGCGGATCCATACCCAGCTTAATGGCAATGGTGTCCATCATACGTTCTGAAAAGACCATTCCCTGTGGACCACCAAAGCCACGAAACGCGGTATTGGAAACAGTATTCGTCATCACACGGCGGGACAGGATACGTGCTTGCGGATAGTAGTAGGAATTATCCGCATGAAACATGGTGCGATCATTCACGCCTAGGGACAGATCAGCAGAACAGCCACAGCGTGAATTGAATTCGACGTTTACGGCGGTTAGCTTTCCATGATCATCATATCCTGCTTGCCAGTTACAAGCTTGATCGTGACGTTTACCCGTCATGATCATATCGTCATCACGATCCAGACGCATCTTAGCCGGGCGTCCGGTGACATGGGCAACCAAGGCTGATAATGCGGCCCATTGTGCGGCCTGAGATTCCTTGCCCCCAAAAGCACCACCCATGCGGCGACATTCACACACAACAGCGGCATCATGAACGCCAAGCATTTTGGCAACGGTGTGCTGAATTTCGGTCGGATGTTGGGTTGATGAATGAACTAGTATCTCACCATCATCTCCAGGAATGGCCATAGCGATCTGACCTTCCAGATAAAAGTGTTCCTGTCCGCCAATATGGAAACTATCTGTGATTTTATTGGGGGAAGATGCAATCACTTCATCCGGCGAACCGCGTAAAAATTCGTAAGGAGGTAGGACGGATGCGTCTTTTTCAAGACCGTCTTCCACAGTCACCATAGGCGCCGTTTCTTCTATTTCGATCTTGGCCAGTCTTGCCGCTTTTCTTGCCGCTAAATGACTTTTTGCTGCGACGACAAAGATAACTTGCCCGTGAAAGAGGATGTGCCCATCCGCAAGGATCATGTCATCGCCCATTGCCGGGCTACAGTCGTTGACACCGGGAATATCTTTGGCTGTTAAAACCGCCACAACACCGGGGGCCGATTTTACGGCACTTAAATCAAGGCTTTTGATTTTACCGCAAGATGCCTGTGCATAGCCCGGGGCAAGATGAAGTGTGCCCTGTGGTTCACGAATATCGTCGATATAGAGCGCCGTTCCCTTGATGTGGCGTTCAGCACTATCGTGTTTGTTGTCTTTACCAACGGTGGCTGTTGAAACATTTGTATCAGGTGACTTATGTAGCATTTGGTTACACAGCCTCCCTTACATCAATGGCTCTTGCACCAATAACTCTTGTTTGATCGCTTTCATGGCCAATTGTCTCGTTCGAAACTTCATAAAGCGCTTTAATTAACAGACCTTTTGCTGCCTCCATTCGATAATCAGCAGACGCACGCATGTCTGAAAGCGGGGTGAAATCCTGTTCCAAGGTTTGAACTGCGGTTTCCCATGTTTCTGAAGTATTTAAGTCGATGCCTAGTAGGGCTTTCTCAGTATGCTCTGCTCGTTTGGGAGTGCCCGCCATTCCGCCATAAGCAATACGGGCCTGTGTTATTCTGTTATTATCAATGGTTATCTTGAACGCAGCGAGCAGGGCGGATATGTCTTGATCAAAGCGTTTGCTTATTTTGTAACTGCGAAAGATTTCATTCTCGGTAAGCTTTGGCACACGGATCTTGCTGACAAACTCGCCTTCTTCTCGGTCCTGCTTTCCATAGTCGATGAAGAAGTCCTCTAGATCGATCTCTCTGGTATCTGTTCCTTTTTGCAAGGATAGCTTGGCATTCAGGGCAATAAGTAACGGTGGACTGTCACCAATGGGTGATCCGTTTGCGATATTGCCACCAATGGTGCCAGATGCCCGAACCTGTGTTGATCCGATCCTGCGAATAATCTCGGTAACATCCGGATCAATAGTAGCGAGTACTTCCTGTGCATCGGCGTAGGTTACACCAGCACCAATAATAATTTCATTGGTGTCATGGGTAATTTTTTGCAGTTCAACAACGCGTCCAATATGAATGATCTTAGGAAGGTCTCTCAATTGTTTGGTAATCCACAGACCCACATCAGTTGCACCCGCGACGATCACCGCATCGGGATGTTTTTCGTAAATCAAGGCCAACGTTTTCGTGGATGCTGGCGCGGCAAAGAATTTTGCTTCATCCCCGATAAACAGATCTTCTTTGTCATCGAGTTCATTGAGTTTGGTTGTTCTTGCCTGTGCGTCTTTACGAAAGCGATCTTCAGCTTTCCCGGTACAGCTTTCCAAGGCGGCGTCAATGATAGGACGATACCCCGTACAACGACACAGATTTCCCGCGAGTTGATCGTTTATAGTGGTTCTGTCTGCTTTCATTTTCGCGTGGTAAAGCGTGAAGAGCGACATAACGATGCCGGGGGTACAGAAACCACATTGTGACCCGTGGTGGCGCAGCATTGCATCCTGAACAGGGTGGAGTTGTTGCGATCTTTTGGCCTGAGAGCCTTTAACCAGGGGTCCTTTAGAGAGATCATCGACAGTAATGATTTCCTTACCGTCCATCATACCTAGCAATTGAATGCAGCTGTTCACAGCCTGATATTGTAATTTCCCATCTTTCAGAGAACCGATTGCCACAGTACAGGCCCCACAATCGCCTTCACCGCACCCCTCTTTTGTACCGCATGATCCTTCTCTCAGTCGTAAATAATCAAGCAGGGTTTCATTGGGATCGATATTATTAAGTTCGATCAGTTCACCGTCGCGAAGGAATTTAACGTCTTGCCGCATAACTGTTAGCTCCCGCGATAGGTTGAATAGCCGAAAGGCGAAATAAGAAGGGGCACATGGTAATGAGCATCTTTGTCAGCAATTCCAAAACGGATTGGAATGATGTCAAGAAATAGGGGGTCGGGAAGGTTATCGGCTTGTGATTTTAAATAATCACCGGCCATAAATCTCAATTCGTATTGGCCGATTGTGAACTCGGCGTCGTCCAGCAATGGGCTATTGACCCGCCCATCATCGTTCGTTTGAACACGTTTCACAAAGTTACAGCTCGCACCTTCATGCTTCCAAAGTTCAATGGTCAAATTTTTTGCTGGAATACCACGGGCGGTATCCAATACATGTGTAGTCAGTCGCCCCATGCGACTTTACTCCCCTGAAAAATCACTGTTGTGAATTTACCGTCTTGTCTTGCACCGCTGGTTTCCAGCGTTTTTAACGAATACAAGCAAACGATTTTTATTATTTGAATAAGAGTATGACAGTGTTTGTGTGATCTAAAAAGAATAATGTTTAGATATCAGGGAGCTAAAAAAGGCATCAGATGATCGGGTGCTTTTTCAGATAATCGACGGCAAATTTTTCAAACATCTGGGTCGCTGGCGAAGGGGTTCTGCTTGATTGCCTGATGAGCATCAAGCGATCCATCGGCAGGTCGCGATCTGTCAGGGGCAAAAAGGTCAGAGCTCCTGATTTCAAGTGATGCTCGATGCCTATGCGCGTTTGAAAGGCGATACAGCGACCTTCCTGCGCCATTGCCGCCATAACTCGTAGTGAATTTGCTTCCAGAATTGGTTTATTTATTTCTCCCTTCATGTCGGTGCTATCTTCCATTGCCCTATCAAGGGCGTGGCGAAGGCTAAGACCTTGTGCTGGGAAGGCGTATGGGTGTTTAAAGCAATCTGCGAGACAAACCGTTTCTTGTTGGGTTAGCGGATGGTTCGGTGCCGCAATTGCGCCGACTTCAATGCTTTTTTCAAATCCAATTTCCAAACCATCCAGGGTGGACGGATTATAAGTAAAGCCGAGATCAGCATCACGCGAATGAACCATTTCCGTTACTTTGTCCGCGACGGTAACGGTCAGAAAAGTTTCAATAGAGGGATAATGTTCTGAAAATTTTGCAAGTATCTTGGGCAGTAAATTCACGGAAACTGATTCCGCCGTTGCTATCCTCACGCGCCCGCGCTGCAGGCCGCGAAGTTCATCTATAACGCCCAAAGCATCTTCATAGTCTCTCAGTGAAACCTTGGTTTGCTTAAGAAGAACATTTCCGGCTTCTGTTAGAACCATTGCCCGTCCTGTCCGTTCAAAAAGGGGCATTCCAAGCGCTTCTTCCAGCATCAGAATTTGTCTGTTTACTGCTGATGAGGCGATGTTCAGTTCCCGTGCAGCAGCTCTGATCGACCCCGCTTCAGCAGTGGCTGCAAAATAACGAAAAGCAGTAGAGACAAAAGCATTATCAATGCGCATTAAACGGTCCGATAGTTTTATTAATAGTATTCATTTATAGGTGGTTTTTGTTGTGATGGTTTTGTCTTAGGCTATAAGAAAAGAAAATATTTTCAAAGGGATTGTCTTTAATCGATCTGAGATCTCTTGCTTTACAAAGGTAATGATCATTGAAAATTGAGCGTGCACATACATTGTATTCCCCAGCTTTGCGGTACTTTGTTGCTGTGGCAGAGCATGGCTCAATTCGTGAAGCTGCTCGACAGCTCAACATTGCTTCGTCGGCTGTAAATAGGCAGATCTTGAGCCTTGAAGATGAGTTCGGCGTTCAGGTTTTTGAACGTGTCGGTCGTGGCTTGCGTATTTCCGAAGCCGGGGAATTATTACTTCAACATGCTCGAACTGTTTTGTCAGACTTTGAGGCTGTGAATGAGCAACTGGATGATTTAAGGGGGATTAAGCAAGGTATTGTTCGTATTGCATCCGTTGAATCTGTTGCTGATGCCGTTTTACCGGATTTGACGCAGAGCTTCCACGAAAACTATCCGGGCATTACCCTGGAAGTCACGATAACCAGTTCTGAAAAAGTCAGTCGCATGATTTCTTCGGCTGAAGCCCATATAGGCTTTACTTTCAATCCGCCTGATCAAGATAGTTTGCGTGAAATGGTGAGTTGGGAGCTCAAGGTTGGTGCAGTTGTTGCGCCTGAACACCCGCTCGCCAAAAAAGACAAGTGCGCTTTTGAAGATTGTTTAAGGTATCCCTTAGCATTACCAGCGGGGAACCTTTCGCTAGCCCGAATTATCGACGTACCGCTGAGCAAGTTAAAATCAAAGCCGAAGTCCTTTATCAAAGCCAATTCCCTCAGGTTTATGCGGTCCATGGCACGAAATGCAGAATACGTCAGTTTTCAAACCGTTCTGGGGATTGAGGCGGAAAGAAAAGCGGGCTTACTGGCGCATGTTGAGCTAATTGATAAAGATATTCCTTGTGATCGGCTTGTGGTTTTAACCAACGCAACGCGCCAGCTATCCCTTGCGCCCTCTATCTTTGCTGAGCATGCCGAGACCGCATTGAGAGATTATATTTCACTTAATTGATCACTTATTAGCATCAATACGATCTAAAAAGACTTCTTTTGCGTTCATGTGGACTGCGACATACTGCCTCACATAATAATGAAAAAGCACTTCAGGGTGAGGTAACTATGGGATTCTTAACTACACATGTGCTGGATACAGCATCAGGTGTCGCAGCTTCGGGGGTTCGTATAGAGCTATACCGATGTGGCGAAACTATTCCATTGCGGGATGTAACAACAAACGAAGATGGGCGTGTTGATGGCCCCATTCTCGAAAAGGTAGACTTTTCCAAAGGTAGTTACGAACTCCACTTTCATGCTGGCGATTATCTGAAAAGTAAAGGTCACGACCTACCTGACCCGGCTTTTCTTGATGTGATTGTCATTCGTTTTGGTATTGCCGAAACAGACCAGCATTATCACGTACCCCTGTTGCTATCACCTTATGGTTATTCAACCTATCGGGGGAGTTAGCTTTACCAACTCGATCCGATAGTTACCGGGGTTTGCTTTTATTGCTCATCATGTCAAAGCACACCCCTCACAAAGCCGGAATAAAATAGTTGTTTAACTTAGTTTTTGCGCAAGGCGTGAAGAGAGAAGTGTAGATAACCTACACGAGCGATGAAGCAACCCATGAGATATTGGGGAAACAAGAGTTAAGTTAAACAACTATAACAATAATAACCGGCTGGTTTATTTAACAGGGGGAAACCTGAAATGACTGAAGCAACCCACTCAAAAGATAGTGCGGAAACGGCGAATGCCGAGAATTTTAAAGATCCGAATTACTGTCCACCACTTAAAGAAGCTGTACCACTTGGCTTGCAACACGTTTTGGCAATGTTTGCGGGTAACGTCACGGTGCCAATTATTATTGCGGGTGTTGCCGGGTTATCTGGTGGGGATAAAGTATTTCTCATTCAGACGGCGATGTTTGTTGCGGGCATCGCAACGCTTATGCAGACCATCGGTATCGGGCCGATTGGGGCGCGGCTTCCGATTGTACAGGGAACAAGCTTTGCCTTTATTCCCATTATGATCCCCATTGTGAAGACAGCGGGTCTTGGTGCTCTTTTTGCGTCGGCTGCTATTGGTGGTGTTTTCCACTTTATTCTCGGGACTTTTATTGGCCGTATTCGCGGTATTCTACCCCCTTTGGTAACGGGCATCGTCGTGCTTTCTATTGGCCTGGCTCTTATTCCTGTAGGCATTAAATACGCCGCGGGTGGGGCTGGTAAAGTGCCTGACTTTGGGGCTTTACATCATATCTTCCTTGCGACGCTGGTCATTGTTGTGACCCTCGGCGTGAAGTTCATGACCAAAGGTTTCCTTTCAGCTTCGGCCGTTCTTATTGGTTTGATTGTCGGATATATCGTCGCTATCCCGATGGGAATGATTGACTTTGGTCGTGTTGCGTCCGCGGGCTGGTTTGCTGTTCCGTCATTGTTGCAGTACGGATTTGAAATCAATACAGCGGCCGTTCTGGGAATGCTTTTGGTCTCTGTGGTCAGTGCAATTGAAACTGTTGGTGATATCTCGGGTATTACAACGGGGGGTGCTGGTCGGGAAGCAACAGATAAAGAGCTTGCTGGTGGAACAATGGCGGATGGTCTGGGAACTGCTGTTGGAGCGCTTTTCGGGGCGATGCCAAATACATCTTATAGCCAAAACGTCGGGCTGGTTGCTTTAACGGGTGTGATGAGCCGACATGTGGTAACATGTGGTGCAGTCTTTCTGATTGTTGCTGGTCTGTTTCCAAAGATTGGTGCAGTGATTTCGGTGATGCCAAATGCTGTTCTGGGCGGGGCATCGATTATCATGTTTGGCATGATTGCGGGCGCAGGGCTCAAGCTGTTGTCCATGACGGCTTTAACTCGTCGTGACATGGTGATTATTGCGGTTTCTTTGGGAATAGGTCTGGGCCTTAAATCTGTGCCCGAAGCTGTAGCCACAATGCCTGAAACAGCTAAAATCTTGCTAACATCGGGTTTGGTGCCTGCTGCATTCCTGGCAATTTTCCTCAATCTGATTTTGCCTAAAGATGCTTCTGAGGAAGTGTAAACGACTTAACGAATAGAACGATATGAAAACTCTTTTGATTAAAAACGCGCGGGTTCTTGTCACAATGGACGAGAACAAAAGAGAACTCAAAGATGGGTCTCTCTTTGCTGTGGATGGTGTTATTAAAGCTGTGGGGCCTGCTAATGAACTTCCCCGCGAAGCTGACACCACGCTTGATCTCAGGGATCATATCGTTCTGCCGGGCTTGGTGAATACGCACCATCATCTTTACCAATCCCTGACCAGAACCTTTGCACAGGATGAGCCGCTTTTCCCTTGGTTACAGTCGCTTTATCCCGTGTGGTCGCACTTGACGCCGGACGCTATCAAAGTCTCGGCACAGGTCGGCATTGCCGAACTTTTGTTATCCGGTTGTACAACCACCAGTGATCATCTCTATCTTTTCCCGAATGGTAGCCGTCTGGATGATTCTATCGAAGGGGCAATGGAAATGGGTATCCGTTTTCATGCCACGCGCGGATCAATGTCGGTGGGGGAAAGTGATGGCGGTTTGCCGCCTGACAGCCTTGTGGAAAATGAGGCCGCAATTTTAAAAGACAGTCAGCGTCTTATTGAAACCTACCACGATGCATCCGAAGGATCGCGTCTTCGCATTGCCTTGGCACCTTGTTCGCCTTTTTCTGTCTCTCAGGATTTGATGCGGGAATCAGCCGTACTTGCCCGTTCTATGGGGGTGGGGCTTCACACGCATCTGGCGGAAAATGTCGAAGATATTGCGTTCAGTAAGGAAAAGTTTGGTCTGACGCCCGGTGAATATGCGCAGGAATTGGGGTGGATTGGCGATGATGTCTGGCATGCGCATTGTGTGCAGTTGAACCCGGACGAGATTTCTCTTTTCGCCCAAAGCGGGACAGGTGTTGCCCATTGCCCTTGTTCAAACATGCGGTTGGGATCTGGCATTGCCCCGGTTCGGGAAATGTATGATGCCGGGGTGAAAGTCGGTCTTGGCGTTGATGGATCAGCGTCAAACGACAGCGGACATTTGTTGGGAGAAGCAAGACAGGCGATGCTGTTACAACGTGTTAAACACGGTGCGCGCGGTATGAAAATCCGCGAAGCGATCGAAGTCGCAACTGTTGGCGGTGCGCGTGTTCTTAACCGGAATGACGTTGGTATTCTGGCACCGGGGTATCAGGCCGATTTTGCCGCTTTCAAACTGGACCCGCTTTATCATTCTGGTGCTGAATTGGACCCTGTCGCAGGCTTGATGCTCTGCACGCCAGCGAACGCAAATTACACGGCTGTTGGTGGTGAGTTACTGGTCAAGGAGGGGAAAATTACCCGACTAGATATGCAGCCTCTTTTACAAAAACACAGAAACATTGCCGTGGATCTGGCGAACAAAGCGCATTAGAACGCCCTAAAAAAAGCGTAATAGATCTCGGCAACAACGAATGACAATAACGCGCTATAGCGCGTGAAAATACGATCAGGAAGGATGAACAATCATGGAATCATTTGCAGCAGATTGGCTGAACCTGCTTTTTCGCTGGGCTCACTTGATCGCAGGTGTTGGCTGGATCGGAACATCCTTTTACTTTATCGGTCTGGATCTGTCTCTTCGTAAACGCGAAGGCTTGGACAAGGATGTTTATGGATCTGTGTGGCAGGTGCATGGCGGCGGTTTTTACAACGTCGAAAAATACCTCGTTGCGCCCAAAAAACTGCCGGATGATCTGGTCTGGTTTAAATGGGAAGCTTACCTGACATGGGTGACTGGCTTTGCGCTTTTGGTTGTTCAGTACTACTATAATGCGTCTGCCTATCTGATTGATCCGAATGTCATGGCGCTGGAACCCTGGCAGGCGATTTCAATCTCTGTTGCCAGCCTGATTGGGGGGTGGTTGATCTATGATGGCATCTGCCGTTCTCCCCTAGGGAAAAATACAGGCGTTCTGGCTGTTTGCCTCTTTATCCTGATTATGGCGGCGAGTATCCTCTTTAGTTATGTTTTCTCTGGTCGTGGCGCGTTAATTCATGTTGGTGCCTTTGTCGGTACGATTATGGCGGTGAATGTATTTGGGATTATTATTCCAAACCAAAAGAAAGTTGCCGCCGCCCTGATGCGTGGGGAAGAACCCGAAGCCCGGTTTGGCATCATGGGCAAGCAGCGGTCAGTTCATAACAACTATCTGACCTTGCCAGTTCTTTTGATGATGGTCAGCAATCACTATCCGATGCTGACGGGCCATCCACACAGTTGGTTACTGGTGGCCCTGATCCTGATTATCGGTGGGGCTGTCCGTCATTTACTGAACCGTCACGAGGCCGGGGATACTTTTAAACAGTTCGCATGGACTTTGCCCGTTGCAGGTGTCGGGGTGATCGTTGCCATGATTATGACCGCACCTGTGGAACGTGATTATGGAAGTAACACGGTTACTGATAGCATTGCGCTTGGGGTAATGGAAAAACACTGTACCAGTTGTCATGCGGCTCAACCAACTAGTGACATGGTTGACGAAGCTCCCCAAGGTATTGAGCTTGAGACAGTTGCGGATATGAAACGCTATCTCGACCGGATCAAGGCACAGGCTGTGGACAGCGATGCTATGCCGTTGGGGAATGAGACCGGCATGACAGAGGCCGAGCGTACCACGCTGGGTGCCTGGATCGCCCAAAATAAAGAGTAAAAAGATAAAGACCCAGAATAAAGAGTGAATGCTGATAACCCTTATGTACGAGAACATTAAATGACAGATAGCTATTCACTGGAAACCGTAAATGCCATGTCATCCAAAGATTTCGCTGAAACCTTTGGTGATATCGCCGAGCATTCTCCCTGGGTTGCGGAGGGGGCGGAAAGCCATCGCCCTTTCCAAAACCGGGAAGAAATGATCACCTGCTTTGCGGACGTCATGCAATCAGCTAATGAAAAAACGCAACTGGCGTTAATTCGGGCACATCCCGATCTGGCTGGAAAAGCAGCTTTGTCTGGTAACTTGACGGCGGATTCCAAAAACGAACAGGCGGGTGTCGGGCTGGATCAGTTGAGCGAAGATGAATTCAAACGCTTTACTGATCTGAACAAACGCTATCTTGATCGTTTTGGCTTTCCCTTCATCTTTGCGGTGAAGGGGGCAACCAAATTTATGATACTCGATGCCTTTGTTGAGCGTCTGGAAAATGATCAGACCAAAGAGTTTGAAACTGCCCTGCAACAGATTGCGCGTATTATACGTTTTCGGCTTGAGGACAAAGTAGGATGAGCAGTTCTGATTATTCCCCTAATGATTTAAAGATCTATCCGCGCGATCTTGTGGGCTATGGCGATGACAGACCAACCGTTACGTGGCCGGGAAAAGCCCGCGTGGCTGTACAATTTGTCCTCAATTACGAAGAGGGCGGTGAAAACTGTGTCCTGCACGGTGATCCTGCGTCGGAAACCTTTTTATCTGAGATTATCGGGGCGGCAGCCTTTGAAGGCGCCCGCCACATGTCCATGGAATCAATCTATGAATATGGATCACGCGCGGGTGTCTGGCGTATTCTGAAACTGTTCAGAGAACGCAATATCCCAATCACCCTTTTTGCCGTAGCCATGGCCATGGAACGTCACCCCGCGGTGATTGAAGCCGCCATGAAAGATGGTCATGAAATCTGTAGTCATGGCTATCGCTGGATCAACTATCACGGTATGTCGCGCGAAGAAGAACGTGAACATATGCAAAAGGCGATAGAAATCCAAAAGCGTATAACGGGCGAGCGTCCGTTGGGATGGTATACGGGACGAACATCGGAAAACACCCGTGCACTGGTCGCGGAAGAGGGCGGTTTTATCTACGATGCAGATGATTATTCTGATGATCTGCCGTTTTGGTCGCGTGTAATGGATAAGCCGCATCTGGTGGTGCCCTATACTCTGGATACCAACGACATGCGTTTTGCTTCGGCACAGGGCTTCAATACCGGGGATCACTTCTTCGCTTACCTGAAGGATGCATTTGATACGCTCTACGAAGAGGGCGCGGAAGAACCCAAGATGATGTCGATCGGATTGCATTGTCGCTTGATCGGACGTCCGGGGCGCTTTGCCGGTCTGAAGAAGTTTGTCGATTACATTCAATCACACGATCATGTCTGGTGCGCGCGCCGTATTGATATCGCCAACCACTGGATTAAAAATCATCCCGCTACGGGATCTTGATATTATTAACAAGCAAAGGTTCTCTAACGGTTTAAATTTATTTTTGCTCAAGGCGTGAAGAGAGAAGTGTAATAGAGCCTACTCGAACGATGAAACAACCCATGAAATACTGGGGAGAAAAAGTGAAGATAAATGGCTTTCGTTAGGATAAATATAGATGAGCCATTTTGAACTGGGAAAATACGCCACCAAATATGTTAACCTTGCCTCGCCAAAGAATGAGTATAAGTCAATGACATCAAAGCCATCTGAAATCTCTCTAAGTGAAACCTCCCTTATCCATTTGAGGCCAGAACCCCTGACGCAAGAGGTCTTTGCCCCCTTTGGTCAGGTTATCGAAGCGGACCACGACAAAAGCTATCTGATTAATGAAGGAACGACCCGTCGGTTTCATGATTTGGCTCAGGCAGATGTGAGGGATGGCGAGGGCGAAGCCATCCTCTCTATCTTTCGGGGAACGCCTAGGTCCTTGCCGATTGCTATTTCCATGATGGAACGACATCCGTTGGGATCGCAAGCCTTTGTGCCGATGCAGCCCGCATCGTGGCTGGTTGTGGTTTGTGAAGACGAAATCCCGACACCTGCGGGCTGTCGTGCCTTTATGGCATCGGGAAGTCAGGGAGTACAGTATGCGAAAAATATTTGGCATCATCCCTTACTGGTTCTGGAACCGACACAGGATTTCCTGATTGTGGACAGAAAAGGTCCCGCAGGGGAAGGAACAGCTAACTTGGAAGAATATTGGTTCGACGGCACAGGTGTTATTCTGAAAATTCCTTAATACGCGCTTGGTAAAGTTGCCTTATACTGGGCCGAATATAATAATTTTTACTATTCAGATTAATCATAAGACTGGAACAGATAACAATGACTGATCGCATTAAGGTCGGCGCGCTACAAATAGATAAAACGCTGCATAATTTTATGAATAACGAAGCCCTACCCGGAACAGGTATTGCCTCGGATGTTTTCTGGGCTGGTATGAATGATCTTCTGCTGGATCTTATGCCGGAAAATGCAAAGTTGCTCGCGCGACGGGCAGAACTGCAAGGCCAACTGAATGACTGGCATCGAACCCACCCCGGCCCCATTACAGATCATGCGGCGTATAAATCATTTCTGGAACAAATCGGTTATCTGGTTCCCGAAGGCGCTGATTTCACCATCGAAACAGCAAATGTGGACGAAGAAATAACCTCTGTCGCCGGACCACAGCTTGTGGTGCCTGTGATGAATGCGCGTTATGCGCTGAATGCCGCAAATGCGCGCTGGGGAAGCCTTTACGATGCGCTCTATGGCACCGATGCAATCCCTGAAACGGATGGCGCAGAAAAACAGGCTGGATTTAACCCCGTTCGCGGGCAAAAGGTCATTGACTGGGCCAAGAATTTTCTGGATCAGGCTGCGCCACTGAACGGTGGTTCTCATAAAGATGTTGTGTGTTACAAAATCGACGACGGCAAGCTGGTTGCGACACTGGAAAACGGTCAGCGTGCAACCCTTTCAGAGGAAGCTGAATACAGAGGTTATCGCGGTGATCTCAATACCGCCTTTGGTCTTTTGATCCGTCACAATGGATTACATCTCGAAATCTCTGTTGATCGTAAGCATCCCATTGGCAAGACCGATCCGGCTGGTGTTGCCGATGTTATTGTCGAGGCTGCGCTCTCAACCATTATGGATTGTGAAGATTCCGTCGCAGCGGTTGATGCCGAGGAAAAGGTTGCTGTCTATCGTAACTGGCTTGGCCTGATGCGTGGCGACCTGTCCACGGATCTGCAAAAGGGCGGCAAAACCATCACCCGTCGATTGAAAGATGATCGAACGTATCAGACAAATTCAGGTGAAAAGCTCATTTTGCAAGGGCGGAGCCTGATGTTGGTCCGCAATGTCGGCCACCTTATGACCAATCCGGCCATTCTGGTTGGGGATGACGTCCGTGAAGTTCCCGAAGGTTTGATGGATGCCATGATCACGGCGGTTATTGCCAAACACGATCTGCTGAAGTCTTCTGGTTCTAATGGCGCTTCATTACGCAACAGCCGGACAGGCTCTGTCTATATCGTAAAACCCAAAATGCACGGGCCTGACGAAGTAGCTTTTGCCGACAAGATTTTCACGAAGGTTGAAGATCTATTAGGGCTGAAACGTCATACCCTCAAAATCGGCATTATGGATGAAGAGCGCCGGACCACGCTGAATTTAAAAGAAGCAATCCGTGCCGCCAAACATCGGGTGTTCTTTATCAACACGGGATTCCTTGATCGCACAGGCGATGAAATCCACACGGCCATGGAAGCTGGTCCCATGATCCGCAAAGGCGATATGAAAAACGCCGCATGGATCAAGGCCTATGAAGACTGGAATGTAGATATCGGCCTTGCCTGTGGTCTCAGTGGCCGCGCACAGATCGGCAAAGGTATGTGGGCCATGCCGGATCTGATGGCCAATATGCTGGATCAAAAGTCCGGACACCCGCAAGCGGGCGCGAATACGGCTTGGGTTCCATCCCCCACAGCGGCAACCCTGCACGCCACCCATTATCACGATATCAACGTCTTTGACCGTCAAAAGGAACTGGCGCAAAGAGAGCGTGCTTCGCTTAACGATTTGATCTCAGTCCCTGTTGCCAAAGACACCAACTGGTCACCTGATGAGGTACAACACGAACTGGATAATAACGCCCAAGGCATTCTGGGCTATGTTGTCCGCTGGGTCGATCATGGCGTCGGCTGTTCCAAAGTCCCCGACATCAACAACGTCGGCCTGATGGAAGACCGCGCAACCTTGCGCATTTCCTCCCAACACATCGCCAACTGGCTCTACCACGGCATCTGCACCGAAACCCAGGTCATGGAAACCATGAAACGCATGGCAGGCGTCGTGGACGCGCAAAATGCAGATGACCCGGCCTACAAGCCAATGGCCGATGATTTCTCAAGCTCCATAGCCTTTCAAGCCGCCTGCGATCTCGTTATGAAAGGCGCTGTGCAGCCGTCCGGATATACCGAACCAATATTGCATGTGAAGAGGTTGGAGTTGAAAGCAAAGGCTTGATTAAGTTGTGATGGAAGATAAAGAAATTAAAGAACAATTTGAAAAACACATTGAAGAATTTGGATCAAACTACTGTGACCCATTTAATCAAATGCTATTTGCAGCTTTTGATTCTATTCCTAAGAAGATGTGTGAAAAATGGATAATTAAATCAATGTTACTTATTGATAGAGCTTATTCTGCTAATTTCTCGATGAGTATTGGTAAGGCGAAAAAGGGCACTAATGACACTAATGATAAGTCGAAAGATCCATTCGATTGGTTGCAAGGTAGAGTGGATTTAACTCCAATATACAATGTGTTTAAAGAAAATCGCAAAAAATGCGCGTCTGCAAAAGAGTTAGAGGAGATGACTTCTGTTGTCGAATGTCAGATAGAAACACTTAAAAAAGCTCTTAATTTTAAAAAGGGTCATGGACCTATTTCGTTTGTATCGAAATATGCTTTTTTTATCTCACGAAGTGCCGTTATTTATGACAATCTAGCTACAAAAGGAATAAAATCTTTAGGCTTTAATGTTGGTAATGAAGATTACAGACGATATGTTTGTGCTTTTATAAAGCTTTTGAAGGTGGTGTATCCCGACAAAAAAAAATTTACGAGTAAAGAAATTAAGGATTTAGATGGATATTTATATGAACTAGGGCGTAAATTAGAACAGGAACGTAAGTTAGAGAAATCTTGACGCGGTAGCTCAAACATACTTCCTAACCGCCCGACCACTCACTCGTGTGAAGAGTTCATAAGCAGAGGTTCCGGCCATGGCGGCGGCGTTTTCGACGGGGCTGTGGTTGCCGAATATTTCGACCATGGAGCCCGATTGTACGGGCTTCTTTGGGAACGGCTGTCAGGCCAATGATTTTTATACCTCAACCGCCTTTCAAGCCGCCTGTGATCTGCTCTTGAACGGTGTTGTGTAACCGTCCGGATATACAGAGCCAATCTTGCATGTCAAAAGGTTGGAGTTGAAAGCGGAGACTTGATATACTTCTAAAAGTTGTTCAGATTGAAAGCGGGTGAGAGTATTTTATCTCACTCGCTTTTTTAATACTTATAATTGATGATTTTGGATAGTAATGGAAGATATTTTTAATGAAAGAATAGGGGAATGAAACCAACACTTTTAACTATCTTCGCAATAGGATTTCTTCTCTGCTTCTCAAACTCCAGCAAATCTTCATCACGAGACGTCATGGACGGGTTAAGCGCTTATTCCCGTGATGAATATTCCACTGCCTTTGAGTTATTCGCAAAATTAGCAGAAATAAACGATCCTGAAGGATTGTACTATCTAGGCAGATTGTACTTTCGGGGAGAGGGCACTAAAAAAGATGACTACAAAGCCTATAAATTAATCAAAAAATCCGCTGATTTGTATTTTGTTGAAGCTGAATATTTACTCGGAATAATGTACTTTACAGGTACTGGAATAGGCACTGATAGAAAGACAGCCTTGTATTGGTTTGAGAGAGCTGGCGAACAAGGGCATACAAAGGCTCAATATCGTGCAGCAGAAATGTCTATTTCTAAAGGGCCAACTGACAGGTCGCTTAATTTGTACGAAAAAGCAGCCAAAGGTGGACATGTTGAAGCTCAATTTAAATTAGGTGGCTTATTACTTCTGTTAGCAAAAAATCAAGAAGACAGAATTAAAACGTACTACTGGTTAAAGATCGCAGCAAACAATGGACACAAAAAAGCCGCCTCTTTACTGAAAACATCCGAACAGCACCTCTCCGAAGAAGAACTTAGTGAGGCAGAAAAATTAGTTAAAGACTGGAAATATCCACAATGATCGTACTGGAAAGTGAGTAGCAATTCCCATAACTAGCTTTCTCGCATCCTCTTCGACAAAGCCTCTTTTGAAGTAGTATTTATATCTTTCAATCAAAAAATGAACCTTACAATGAACCTTAGTTTCTATAAAAAAGAAGGGGCTGACATCACAGGGGTTTGAGGGGAAGTATCGAGTACTTGAAATGATATGACCTCACACAGTATATATTCCTGAATGACTAACCTGCTCGAACTTCTATAAAATAATCGTAAAGATTAAAGTCAAAATTAAATTCAGGTATTTTACTTAAAATAAAATCCTTCTCTTTATCTGACACAGGGTAGCACCCATAAACATCATCTTCTGAGATCTCATCAAATAATACTCTAAGCTCCCTTAAATGCGTCTCTGGTAAATCAATTTCCCCTCTTAAAGTATCTCCAACTTTGTCGTAAAATCGAACAAAAACTGGTACAGTCATAATGTGCCTCTTTGCCTTAATTATTCACAATCTTATAAAGTCACATACTTCCTAACCGCCCGACCACTCACGCGTGTGAACAGTTCATAGGCAGATGTTCCAGCCATGGCGGCGGCATTTTCGACGGGGCTGTGGTTGCCGAATATTTCGACCATGGAGCCGATTGCGCGGGCTTCTTTGGGGACAGTTGTCAGATCAATGGTGATCATGTCCATTGAAACGCGACCAAGGATCGGGGCTTTGTAGCCGTTGATGGTGACTTGGTGACCTTCTTTACTATCTGGTTTGAACAGCGCACGCATAACGCCGTCTGCATAGCCGCAAAGGATCACGCCGATGGTGCTGTCTCGGTCCAGTTTTGTTGCGCCGTAACCCACGGCTTCACCAGATTTCAGGTCTTTTACCTGTGCCAAGGGTGCGGCAAAGGTGGCGACGGGTTTCAGACGTGATCCCTGATTTTCGTAATAGTGCGGATCATGCCCGTAGAGACCGATGCCCGGACGCACCAGATCAAAGTGATACTCGGTGCCGAGGAAAATTCCGGCGGTATTCGCAAGGCTGGCTGGCGTGTTCGGGAATTCGGCACGAATGCCTTTGAATGCTTCTAACTGTTGTTGATTATGCTCAGATTGCTGTTCATCTGCACAGGAAAGGTGGCTCATGATCAGCTTGAGATCCAGTTTGTTAAGCCGTGATCGGTTGCCCAGAAGGTGCTCAAGATCCTGCGCGGAAAGCCCAAGGCGATTGATCCCGGTTTCAAAGTGTAATGCAGCAGGTGCAGCGGTATCGTTGGCTGCAATCCAGAGGTCAATGCCGTCAAGATCATAGAGGCACGGGATCAGGTGATATTCCCGCAGTAAATCGGCATCAAGGCTGAGATAGGGGGACAGCACATAGATTGTTGCCTCGGGGAACAGGGCGCGTAACTTTACGCCTTCGCCGACCAGCGCAACAAAAAAGGTCTTGCAGCCTTCTGCCCAAAGGGCCTGGGCCACACGCTCTGCGCCCATGCCATAGGAATTGGCCTTGAGAACACCAGCGCAAGTGCTGCCACTCTGCTGTGCAGCATTGCGCAGGGTATTAAAATTCGAAACCAAAGCGCCGAGATCAACGGTTAACTGTGGACTGGTGCCTGAAAATTCGGCGGACGGGGATTTGGTCTGTAACTGTTTTTGGGACTGGATCATGCTGCTGGCTCTGTTTTTACTCTCGTCCCACTTATTTTATCTTCGTCGTTGCTTCATGGTACAGCTAGATGTCTCTACATTGTACTCTTTGCGCCGAGTGGAAAAGCGAGTTGGGAAGAGTATAGGGGCTGCAACAGTTGAGTGCAGCCCCTATAATTAACTTATTATGTTGTTCGTTTCTTTTAACTGGGGTCGTTATTTTTAACTGGCGAGTGCTTGCTCGATATAGAGCTGACGCAAACGCTTGGTCAACGCACCCGGCTTGCCATCCCCAATCTTCTCACCGTCCAGTGAAACAACAGGTGTCACAAAGGTGGTGGCAGAGGTCACGAAAGCCTCGGCGGCATTGCGTACTTCATCCAGTGTAAAGGGACGTTCTTCCACTTCCATATCAGCTTCGTTGGCAAGTTCAAGAACCGAGCGACGGGTAATGCCGTGCAGGATTTCATTCCCCAAATGACGGGTAATGATCTTGCCTTCCTTGCTGATGATATAGGCGTTGTTGGAACTGCCTTCGGTTACAAAGCCATCTTCGTACATCCACGCATCGTCAGCGCCCGCGACAACGGCGGCTTGTTTGGCAAGGGCAGGGGCCAGAAGGCCAACTGTCTTGATATCCCGACGCTGCCAGCGAATATCTTCGACAGAGATCACAGACAGACCACGTTCCGCAGCCGGGCTGTTCAACAGATTCTTTTCCTGTGTGAACATCACCAGTGATGGCGTGGCGTCTTTCGGAAAGGCAAAGTCACGATCTGCGGCACCCCTAGTGATTTGCAGATATAACCCGCCTTCTTTCAGACCGTTTTGTTTGATCAGTTGGTTTTGAATGGTCACGATGTCATCCATAGAAACCGGACTGGTCATCTGTAGCTCATCCAATGAACGTTGAAGGCGGACAAGATGCGCTTCGTTGTCGATCAAACGGCCTTCCAAGACGGTTGAAACTTCATAAACGCCATCGGCAAAAAGAAATCCGCGATCAAAGACGGAAATCGTGGCATCTTCTTCGGGTAGGAAAGACCCGTTTACATAAACTGTTCTGCTCATATCTTTTATTCCAAATTTTGGCCCTGTAGGGTCTTAATCCGAGAGGAGTTTAACCCTATAGGGCTTTAGCCCCAGAGTGCTTTTTCAGGCGGGGCAATTTCAACACCCGTGAAAACCAGACCGGGTTCACAATCTTCTGCCAACAACAACGGCGCATCCAGATCAACAACCTTGCTGCCCTGGGCCACAACCATCGCCGGGGCCATGGCAAGGGAAGACCCCAGCATACAACCCGTCATAATTTCAAAGCCGAGCTTTTCTGCTTCGAGTTTCATGGCGAGGGCTTCGGTCAGGCCGCCGGTTTTATCCAGCTTGATGTTGATCATGTCGTACTTGCCAACCAGTTTGGGCAAGGACGCACGATCGTGACAGGATTCATCGGCGCAGATGGTGATCGGACGATCCAGTTCCTTGAGCAGATCGTCATCACCCGCAGGAAAAGGCTGTTCGATCATTTCAACGCCCAGCTTGACCAGTTCAGGTACAATTGCGTTGTACACCTCTTTGGTCCAGGCTTCGTTGGCATCAACGACGATACGGGCTGTTGGATGGCCTTTGCGCACAGCGGCAACACGGGCCAGATCTCCTTCGCCGCCCAATTTGAGCTTTAGAAGCGGCTTGTCCTGATTGTCACGGGCGTCCTGTTCCATAGTTTCAGGATCGGATAGGGACAGAGTATAAACGGTTGTTGCGGGTTCCATAGGAATACCAGCAATTTCCCACGCCCGTTTGCCTGTCTTTTTGGCTTCCAGATCCCAAAGCGCTGCATCAACGGCAAAGCGTCCAGCACCTGCGGGCATTGCGGTTTGCAGTTCTGTGCGTGTCATGCCCGCTTCGAGCGCGGGCAGGATTTCATTGATCTGTGCGGTGACAGATTCAACGGACTCACCATATCTGGGGTAAGGAACGCATTCGCCCTGTGCCTTTATGCCGTCTTCTTCAATGTAAACATTGAGAACGACAGCTTCGGTTTTTGAGCCACGGGAAATGGTAAAAGACCCGCGGATCGGCCAAGGCGTTGAAGAGATGGTTACTTTACGGCTCATGACAGGTTGTCCACGATGGCGGCAACCCCTGTGCGTACAGGGTCAACAGTCGGCAGGCCGAACTCTTCTTCTGTTTTGGCCAGATAGGCTTTTGCTTCTTCGTCGCTTAGCTTTGATGTGTTCACAGCAATACCGACAAACTTAGCATTTTTGTTGGTCAACTTGGCAGCGGCAAGGTTTGCCTCCATGCATTCTTTGATGGATGGCAAACCAAAGTCTGGCAGGCCGCGCATATGGGTACGTGTTGGTTCGTGGCAAAGGACCAATGCATCAGGCTGTGACCCGTGAATCAGGCCGAGTGTCACGCCAGCGAACGAGGCATGGAACAGGGAACCCTGACCTTCGATGATATCCCAGTGATCGTCATTATTGGCTGGTGCGTGTGTTTCAACAGAACCGGAAATAAAATCAGCAGCCACAGCATCAACGGAAACACCATCACCCGTGATCAGGATACCGGTTTGACCTGTGGCGCGGAAGTCAGCTTTAACGCCACGGGCACGCAGTTCTTTTTCAATGGCGAGGGTGGAATACATTTTACCACAAGAACAGTCAGTGCCCACAGCAAGCAGGCGTTTGCCAGAACGTTTTGTTCCTGCGGCAACTGGATAACTGCGGGAAGGGTGGCGCACGTCATGGATTTCACGGCCAAGACGTTTTGCGGCTTCTGCTAGTTCGGGAACATCGGCAAGTTTATTGTGAAGACCTGCGGCCAGATCAAGGCCGGATTCCATGGCTTCGATCAGGGCAGCTACCCACGTTGCATCGATAACACCACCCCGGTTGGCAACACCGACAACCATGCTTTTCGCGCCATTAGCAACGGCTTGTGCAGGTGTCATGTCGGTCAGCCCCAGATCAGCGTTACAGCCATCAAGACGTAATTGTCCGACACAGTTTTCCGGACGCCAGTCTTTAATACCTTGGGCTACCTTGGCGGCAAGGGGATCAGCGGCATTGCCGAGGAAAAGAAGGTAAGGTGTTTTAATGCTCATACTTGTTACTCCCGCATTGCATCTTGTTTGGGATGCAAGGTTATTGTTTTTGTGCTCTGGTGTCTGTCCGTTGATGACAGTCAGCGCGGTTTCTGGAAGCTATTTTGTATAGTCTTACCAGTTTGGATCAGTTTTGGTCAATTTTGCGAATATTATGACAAGATTGAACTCGAAATGTTTCCTAAATTTTAGTATATGTGATTTTAATTTTGGAATATAATTTCATATTATAATTAAAACGCAGGAAATTATTCGATGGACAAGATTGACGCGAAAATTCTTACAGCTATACAGAAGGATTGCAGAATACCAATCGCCGCACTGGCTGACGAGGTGGGGTTATCACCTTCGGCGTGTCATCGGCGCGTTAAGCTTTTGGAAGCTGGGGGGCAGATTGCGGGGTATGTCGCACGCTTAGATCCCAAGGCTTTGGGCTATTCCATCGAGATATTTATGGAAATAACGCTGACTTCGCAAAGTGAAGAAGCTTTTGATAAGTTCGAGACGGCGGTAAAGGCCACGCCAGAAATATCTGAATGTTATTTTATGGCGGGGCAAGCGGATTACTTAATGCGGATCGTCGCGAAGAATGTTGCGGACTATGAACGTATCCATAGGTCGGCTCTGTCCCGGCTACCGGGGGTGGCCCATATGCAATCTAACTTTACCTTAAGGACAGTCCGTCCATGGCGGGGATATCCTGTGGGGGACAATCTTTAAATCTACTGGCTCACAACGTTACTGATACTTGTCGTGTATGCGTGCCATTGTGCCATCATCATGCATGTCTTGGATGGCTTGCCCGATTTTTGAGAGAAGGGTTAAATGCTTTGATTTTCGTGACACAGCAAAATAAAGCGGAACCTCGACATTGGGGGAATAGGTCGCTTTTTCTAGTTTGGACTTAAAGCCTTTGGTCAGAACTTCATAGGATGCATTAGGATCTGTGCCGACATAGGTGTCAATTCGATTTGAACTGAGCATGGGCAGAAGTCGTTGCTCCTTTGCAACGTCAACTTTTTGAATCGCTGTGTCTGTATTAAAGGGATCAAAATAGTGTGACTCGAATACATGCCCAACTCTCAATTTATAAAGGTCATCATAGCTTTTAAGAATATCTGATTCGCCTTTTCTGACATAAAATACGACCGATACCGTAGAATAGGACGGTGTGGAATATGCCAGATATTTTTCGCGTTCAGCATTCATGGCAATCCCGGAAAAGAGATCCAAAGCGCCGCTTTCCAGTTCCAATAGGCATCGTTTAAAGGGACAAACTCTTGGCTGTAAGCTTATGCCTAAACGCTTTTCAAGTTCTAAGCCTATATCATAGTTAATCCCATAAATTTGAGGCTGTTCTGTCATCCCATAGGGGGGCCAATGGGAAAATCCGTACCTGATTATCTCGTTCGCAATAACAGGTTTCTGAAGCAGTAAAGAACACAATAAAAGGCTCAGAATACTTAATGCGCGATATATACTTCTAGTCATGAACATTTGGTTTTGCCTTAGACTGTCAGCAAGCAACTGGATTTTAGCAAAGAAGTGTTAATCATCAGATAATGTAATTTAAGGCCATGATCGACCATAATGCAGATTTTAAATTTCCTATTTATCTTGTTGTAAATAATAATAAAACTATGATTGTTGTGTTAAAAAATTTATCAAATGATAAAAAAAATTGACGGACGTTGTTATTTTACCTTAGAATTATACCAAACAGGGATAGATACCACCCCATAAGAGGGCGGATCTAACGTCAAAAGTATAATAACTATATATACGTCAGGGAGATTTTGGATGAGTACCAACGCCGGTAGTCGGCCCGATATCCAGTCTAGTCGTCTTGAAGACGAAGACTATAGCAAGAACTTTAGCGATATCCATCCGCCACTTAATAAACACGAAGCCTTTGTCGAAGCAGACCGCTGTTATTTCTGTTATGACGCCCCGTGTACTGTCGCATGCCCGACTTCTATCGATATTCCCATGTTCATCCGTCAAATTTCTGCTGATAATCCCAAAGGATCAGCAAAGACAATTTTTGAACAGAATATCCTTGGTGGTATGTGTGCCCGTGTCTGTCCAACAGAAACTTTATGCGAACAGGCGTGCGTCCGTGAAGAAGCAGAGGGCAAGCCCGTTAAAATTGGTTTGCTACAACGTTATGCAACAGATCATCTTCTCGAAGATGGGGACAAGATCTTTAAGCGTGCAGCCCTGACAGGTAAGCGTGTTGCCGTTGTCGGTGCTGGCCCGGCGGGACTTTCTTGTGCGCACCGTTTGGCGATGCATGGGCATGATGTGGTGGTGTACGATGCCCGCGAAAAGGCTGGTGGCCTGAACGAATATGGCATTGCTGCTTATAAGTCTGTCAATGATTTTGCCCAAAAGGAAGTTGAATTCCTGCTTTCTATCGGCGGTATTACAATTGAAAACGGCAATCGCCTTGGCGAGACAATCTCCCTTGCTGATCTAAGACAGAATTTCGATGCTGTCTTCTTAGGCATGGGCCTTGCGGGAATTAATGCTCTGCGTGCCGAAGGTGAAGACCTTGATGGTGTTCTCGATGCGGTTTCCTATATTGCTGATCTTCGTCAGGCACAGGATCTGTCGAAAATCTCTGTTGGTCGCAAAGTTGTTGTTATTGGCGGCGGTATGACCGCGATTGATGTCGCTGTTCAAACCAAGCTGCTCGGTGCTGAGGACGTAACCATTCTTTACCGTCGTGGCAAAGAACAGATGAATGCCAGTGAATACGAGCAGGAATTGGCACAAACCAACGGTGTTACCATTCGACATTGGGTCAAGCCAAATAAACTGATCGGCGATAATGGCAAAGTTGTTGCCATTGAATGTGAATATACTGAAAACAAAAACGGTTCTTTGTCTGGTACTGGCGAAACACTGACCTTAGAAGCCGACATGGTGTTCAAAGCAATTGGTCAGAACTTTGTCGCGGCGCCGTTGAACGGATCTGCCGAAGCAATTGAACTGGATAGTGGTCGTATCAAGGTGGATGACAATCGCCATACCAGCCTAGGCAATGTCTGGGCCGGGGGGGATTGTATTGCGGGTGGTGAAGATCTCACCGTCGCAGCAGTAGAGGACGGAAAGGTTGCTGCCGAAGCAATCAATGACGTGCTGAGCGCTTAACATAGTCGCTGGTTACTGCTTATCCCTATGGGAATATCAACGGTTTCATTGACTATTCCCGCTTTTACGACACTCCTTAATTTAAGGAACAAGAATATGGCTGATATTAGTTGCAATTTCCTCGGTATTAAATCTCCGAACCCCTATTGGTTGGCGTCTGCGCCACCGACGGACAAAGAATATAACGTCGTTCGTGCCTTCGAAGCTGGTTGGGGCGGCGTGGTCTGGAAAACCTTGGGTGAAGGCGATCCGGTTGTGAACGTCAATGGTCCGCGTTACGGTGCAATCCACGGACCTGATCGTCGCCTGTTGGGGCTTAATAATATTGAGCTGATCACAGACCGTTCGCTTGAGACTAATTTGGAAGAAATTACGCGGGTCAAAAAGAACTGGCCTGACAGAGCATTGATTGTCTCTTTGATGGTTCCATGCGAAGAGCAAAGCTGGATTGACATTCTAAAACGCGTTGAAGAAACAGGGTGTGATGGCATCGAGTTGAACTTTGGGTGTCCGCACGGCATGTCAGAGCGTGGAATGGGGGCTGCTGTTGGTCAGGTTCCTGAATATGTTGAGATGGTAACCCGGTGGTGTAAAACGCATTCTGATCTTCCGGTTATTGTTAAACTAACACCGAATATCTCTGATATACGTCAATCTGCACGGGCTGCTCATCGCGGCGGTGCCGATGCGGTTTCTCTGATTAATACCATTAATTCGATTGTATCTGTTGATCTTGATGCAATGGCACCTAATCCCACAGTTGATGGCAAGGGAACCCACGGTGGGTATTGCGGACCTGCTGTAAAGCCAATTGCGCTTAGCATGGTTTCCGAAATTGCCCGTGATCCTGAAACACAGGGATTACCTATTTCGGGTATTGGTGGCGTTACCACCTGGAAAGATGCAGCCGAGTTTATGGCGCTGGGGTCTGGTTCTGTACAGGTTTGTACCGCAGCAATGACCTATGGCTTTAAGATCATCGAAGAACTGAATGCCGGATTATCCAATTGGATGGACGAGCAAGGCTATGACAAGTTGGATGACTTTGTTGGCCGCGCTGTTCCGAATGTGACCGACTGGCAGTATCTGAACTTGAACTATATTGCCAAAGCTAAGATCGATCAGGATGCCTGTATTAAATGTGGCCGTTGTCATATTGCTTGTGAAGATACGTCGCATCAGGCCATTACTTCAATGGTTGATGGTGTGCGTAAATTCGAAGTGATTGATGAAGAATGTGTTGGCTGTAACCTCTGCGTCAGTGTGTGCCCTGTGGAAGATTGTATTACCATGGAGCAGATGACCGAAGGCAGTGATCCGCGGACCAACAAGCCTATCGATCACGATTATGCAAACTGGACAACACATCCAAATAACCCGTCTGCGGCTAAAGCAGCAGAATAGATCTGGTAATTTTTATCTGACGCGTTATCTTTCGCGGCCTGATTTGTTTCGGGCTAGAAAAGAATTATCGAGCCATTAAAGGAAGATAGCGTGTCAGTCAGATCTAACCCGGAAGCGTCAGCGCTAACCTCAAACTCTGATAATCAGACATCAAATAATCGAACAGCGCATGGTGCCATGTTGCTGTTCATCTTTTTTGTTAGCACTTCTTTTCCTGTCGGATCAGCGATAACGCATGCTCTTGATCCAAGTGCCCTGACATTTCTACGGTTTGTTATTGCGTCCAGCGCTTTTGGTCTATTGTTGTTGGTCAAAAAACAATGGCCGTGGCAGAAATCGGGGCCGGGGCCGCTTTTACTTCTCAAATACTTTTGGCTCGGTTTTCTGCTTGTTGTGTTTTTTATCACCATGTTCGAAGGTCTTCGTTGGGGAAGTGCGGTTAACCTAGGGGCCGTCTTTACTCTTATTCCAATGATGACTGCTGTTATTGCCTTCTTTTTGTTGGGCCAAAGAACAACTATTCGTTTGTGGGGTGGCCTGATTATCGCAGCTCTTGGGGCGATCTGGATTGTTTTCGGGGGTAGCATCGATAATCTGCTTAACTTTTCCCTTGGTAAGGGGGAACTAATTTTCCTCGTTGGATGTTTTAGTTACAGTGCCTATTCGCCGTTTGTCCGCAAATATCATGGTGGCGAAAACCTTTTGGTTCTGACGTTCTGGACCCTTATTGCTGGTATGATCTTGCTGGGCATCTATGGGTTTGATCAGATTCAAACAAGCCCTTGGGGGCAGCTTGATTGGACTATTTATGCGGCGATTGTTTATCTTGCGATATGCAACACAGCTTTTTCTTTTTATCTGCTGAAATTTGCAAGTTTTCGACTGCCCGCAGCTAAGGTAATGGCCTATACTTTTTTGACCCCTGCGATTGTCCTTGTCATTCAAAGCATCATTTCTGGTTCTGTACCTGATATTAAACTGATTATTGGTGTGGTTATTACAGCATCTGCAATGATTTTCTTACAACGAAGTGCTGACTGACGGCTAGGGCTCGACACCAGAAAATAACCCCAGAAAATAACCCCAGAAAACGATTTCAGGAAGTGGTACCAGAGATCCAGCCCTAGAAAACGTGATAATGCGATGGATGAGGCGTTCTCGTCGGTCTTACCTAGGTTTGATGCCTTCAAAAAAGACGGTGCTAATTGTCTGCCCGGCCTTTTCGTAATAGTCAGGTTGATCAACGTCGTCGCCCAATATCGCCCGCATCTGTATTTTGAAATCGGCATAGTGCTGGGTTGTTGCCCAGATCATAAAGATAAGGTGATAGGGGTCAACCTTGGTCAACTTGCCTGCCTTGACCCAGTGGTGAATGACCGCAGCTTTTTCATCGACCAGATTTTTGAGTGATCCTTTGAGGACGTGCTCAATCATTGGGGCTCCATGAAGGATTTCATTAGCAAAAAGTCTCGATGCCGTTGGGTCATTCTGGGACATCTTTAATTTTAAGCTCGTGTATTTGCCAATTTCTTCTATGGGGTCGCCATCTGGATCAAGTTCTGTAAGCGGAGTTAGCCATTCATCCAGTGTCCGTTCCAGAACAGAAATATAGATATCTTCTTTACGTCGGAAATAATAAAGCAGGTTTGGCTTTGACATTTCCGCTTTTTGCGCAATCTGGTCGATGGTTGTGCCCCGAAAACCAAAGGTGGCAAAAATATCGAGGGCAGCTTCCAGAATTTTCGCCTCGTTTTTGGCTTGTATACGGGTTCGTTTTTTTGTCTGACCGGCTCTTGGGTGCATGACCGCTAACTTCTTTTTTCTTTTAAAGGATTAACTTATCGGGCTCCGATACCCTTGAGGACAATCTCTATAGCATTGTCTTTTGCAGTTTGGTACTGCTTATCGCTTAAGGGCTTTCCCCCGTTCAAGGTTTCAATCTGGTGATTAAAATCGGCATAATGCTGTGTTGTTGACCAGATCATGTAGAGTAGGTAATGCGGATCTACTGGATTAATGCGACCCTGATCTATCCACCGTTGAATGACAGACACCCTTGATTCCGTCCAGTCCTTCAGGGTTGTTTCCAGGTAATCCTGAATAACGGGGGCGCGGCGTATAATTTCGTTAGCCCACACCTTTGATCCCATAGGGTTTTCACGGGATATATCCATTTTCTTTTCGATATAACGGGTCAGGGCTTCGACGGGTTCGTCACAGTCGTCAAATGAATCTGCGGCCTGTAGCCATATGTTGAAAATGTTATCAACAACCCGTCGATAAAGCGCTTGTTTGGTTGGAAAGTAGTAGTGCAGATTGGCTTTTGGGATTTTCGCCCGCTCAGCAATCATGCTTGTCGTTGCTCCTTGAAAACCATACTCGGCAAAAACACTCTCAGCGGCCTTAAGAATTATCTTCTCTTTTTCTTGCCGTATACTAGCCTTAGAGTTTGATTTTATTGCTCTTTCCGTTTTTATCATTTTGTTTCCTGCCGTGTTGTCCCGGCGGGATCCGGCATGTGTTTTTAGTGTTGACCAAATGGTCAGGATTTAGTAGCGTTAATTTGACCAAATGGTCAGAAATTTAAGAAAAATACGCTTAAATATTGACCATAAAGTAAATAATTATAAAGGCAGGTTAAACAACTGCCAAAATAAAAACAAGGCCGGGGATATTAAGACACCGGTAGTACAGGGAGTATAGGTACATGCATAAAATAGGTGGCAACAACTGATCTGATTGAACTTCATACCAAAGATATCTTGTTTGTGGAGTTATCTTTAATTCAAACAACAAAAGCGTAAAAATTTAAAAAGAATTTAAAGCGATTTTACGTTGTTTGGGCTGCTTACCTTTTTGTGACGCCATAACAGGTCATCGTTGTTGGCGTAAAACATTTCCTTATCCTTCACCCCCGTTGTCCTACGGCCTTTTGTCATAGGTTGCTTTTTGGGTTGCGAATTTGCACGCAAATGAAAAGCAATAAGTTGAAATTAAAGTAAGCGTTCTTGCGCTTGACTAATTTATGGGTGGTGAAAATGGAACGGATCAGTAATGCAATTGCGGGCGAAAGACGCCTTTCTTCCAGTACGCGAAGCTCTCAAATTTTTAACCCGGCAACGGGCGAACAGATTGCAGAGCTTCCTCTCTCAACTGTTGATGAGGTAAACCAAGCAGTTGCTTCTGCCAAAGCTGTCGCAAAAGAGTGGGGGGCAACGCCGCCGTTAAAACGGGCGCGTTATATGTTCCGATTTAAAGAGCTTCTGGATGCACATGCTGGTGACATAGCGCGTGAAATCAGCCGCGAACATGGCAAGACACATGATGATGCCTTGGGCGAAGTTGCACGCGGTATCGAAGTTGTCGAATTTGCCTGTGGTATTCCTCAGCTTTTAAAAGGCGAGTTCAGCCGGAATGTTGGTCCGCAGGTTGATAGCTATTCTGATCGACAGCCTCTTGGGGTTGTTGCGGGAATTACGCCCTTTAACTTCCCAGGGATGGTGCCGCTTTGGATGTACCCAATTGCTATTGCTGCTGGGAATACCTTTGTGCTTAAGCCGTCAGAACGTGATCCATCGGCACCGATGTTGATTTGGGATCTCTTTAAAAAAGCTGGTTTCCCGGATGGTGTCTTGAACGTCGTCCATGGCGATAAAGAAGCAGTTGATACCCTTTTGGATCATCCTGATGTGAAGGCAATTTCTTTTGTCGGGTCAACTCCGATTGCAGAATATGTTTATTCGCGTGGAACGGCAAAAGGCAAACGTGTTCAGGCCCTTGGCGGTGCTAAAAACCATATGATCATCATGCCTGATGCGGACATGAATAAAGCTGCTGATGCCTTGATGGGCGCAGGATATGGTTCTGCTGGTGAGCGTTGCATGGCAATTTCTGTCGCTGTACCCGTGGGCGAAGAAACGGCGGACAAACTGATTGAAATCCTCAAGCCACGCGTCGAAAGTATGCGGATCGGGCCGAGTACAGATTCCGATGCTGATATGGGGCCTGTGATAACTAAAGCCCATCAGGAAAAGGTACTTGGCTATATTGACCAAGGCGTTGATCAGGGTGCTGAGCTAGTTGTTGATGGTCGTAATTTCAAATTACAGGGCTATGAAGACGGTTACTTCGTCGGGGGAACACTTTTTGATCGTGTTACTGATGATATGACAATCTACAAAGAAGAAATCTTTGGCCCTGTTCTGTCTGTTCTACGTGCAAAGGATTATGATCACGCTGTGGATCTTATCAACAAGCACGAATACGGAAACGGGACAGCAATCTTTACGCGTGATGGTGATGCTGCGCGGTCATTCGCAGATGATATCGAAGTCGGCATGGTTGGTGTGAACGTGCCAATCCCTGTACCTGTTGCCTACCATTCCTTTGGTGGGTGGAAGCGGTCGCTCTTTGGTGATCATTCAATCTACGGTCCCGAGGGTGTGCGTTTCTATACAAGGCTTAAAACGGTAACGACACGCTGGCCTGCTGGCATCAAAGAAGGGGCGGTCTTTACCTTCCCGAATATGGATTAAAATATCAAGGCATCGGGAAGAACGAACAACTTCATCCCGATGCCTTTTTTAGAGATAACGAATTATAAGAAAATACTTTCAGGGAGCTTATCATGAGCAAACCAGCCGATAATATGCATATCAATTCTCCTAGACTGTGGGATTCATTGATGGAGATGGCAAAGATTGGGCCCGGCGTTCGCGGGGGAAACAATCGCCAGACCTTAACCGATGAAGATGCCGAAGGACGTCACCTGTTTAAACGCTGGTGCGAAGAAGCAGGCATGACCGTTGGGATTGATAGTATGGGCAACATGTTTGCCCGTCACGAAGGAACGGACCCAAGTCTGTTGCCTGTGATGGTGGGCTCTCATCTTGATACACAGCCAACAGGCGGAAAGTATGACGGTGTGCTCGGTGTTCTTGCTGGTCTGGAAATCATTCGCAGCTTGAATGATATGGGCATAAAGACCAAACGTGCGATCGAGGTTGTGAACTGGACCAACGAAGAGGGCACGCGTTTTGCCCCTGCGATGCTGGCATCCGGGGTTTTTGCGGGTGTTCATACGCAGGATTGGGCCTATGACCGGGAAGATGCCGAAGGTTTGAAGTTTGGTGACGAACTTAAACGGATTGGCTTTGTTGGGGATGAACCTGTGGGGGAACGTAAGCTCCACGCGATGTTCGAACTTCATATCGAGCAAGGGCCAATTCTGGAAGATGAGAATGTTGATATTGGTGTGGTCACCCATGGTCAGGGCCTCAACTGGTTACAGGTGACCTTAACGGGCAAGGAAAGCCATACCGGATCAACACCGATGCCAAAGCGTGTGAATGCAGGTCTGGGTGCTGCGCGTATTACCGAGTTGGTAAACGATATTGCGCTGCGTTATGCGCCCCATGCTGTGGGTGCCGTTGGTCATATGGATGTCTATCCTAATTCCCGTAACATCATTCCGGGCAAGGCTGTCTTTACCATAGATTTCCGTCATCCGAATAAGGATGTGATCACTGCGATGGAACAGGCCCTGCGTTTTGAAGGCCGCGAGATTATCGAAGAAATTGGGCTGACAATGGAAATTGAACAGGCTGGTGCTTTTGATCCCGTTACCTTTGACGAAGGTTGTGTCTCTGCTGTTCGTAATGCGGCTGTGCGTCTTGGCTATTCTCACCGTGATATTGTCTCTGGGGCTGGACACGATGCTTGTTGGGTTAATCGTGTTGCGCCAACTGCAATGGTTATGTGCCCTTGTGTAGATGGGCTTAGCCATAACGAAGACGAAGAAATTTCGCCTGAATGGGCTGGTGCCGGGGCTGATGTGTTGTTCCATGCTGTCGTCGAAACTGCTGAAATCGTAGAATAGGGAAAGGGTGAAGTCATGAGTAAAGTCATCAAAGGCGGTACAGTTGTTACCGCAGATTTATCTTACGAAGCAGATGTTTTGGTCGAAGGCGGAAAGATCACCGAAATCGGGCAAAACCTTTCCGGTAATGAAACGTTGGATGCTACAGGGTGTTACATTATGCCCGGTGGTATTGATCCACACGTGCATCTTGAAATGCCGTTCATGGGGACGCACTCTGCCGATAATTTCGAAAGTGGTACGCGGGCTGGTCTCGCAGGGGGTACAACCATGGTGGTTGATTTTTGCCTTCCTGCACCGGGCCAGTCCCTGATGGAAGCATTGGCAATTTGGCAACAAAAATCAGGCGCAGCCTGTGCAGATTATTCGTATCACATGGCGGTAACCTGGTGGGACGAAAAAGTCTTTAATGAAATGGAAGAAGTCGTTGGTCGCGGAATCAATACTTTCAAGCATTTCATGGCTTATAAAGGAGCCTTGATGGTTGATGATGATGAGATGTTTGCATCTTTTCAGCGTTGTTCAGCCCTAGGGGCGATGCCTCTGGTTCATGCTGAAAATGGAGATGTGGTTGCGACATTACAACAACGTCTTTTAGCCGAAGGAAATAACGGTCCTGAGGCTCATTCCTATTCCAGACCGCCAGAGGTCGAAGGCGAAGCAGCTAACCGTGCCATTATGATTGCGGATATGGCTGGGGTGCCACTTTACATTGTTCATACGTCTTGTGAACAGGCACATGAAGCCATTCGTCGGGCGCGTCAAAAGGGAATGCGTGTTTTTGGTGAACCGCTTATCCAGCATCTGACCTTGGATGACAGTGAATACGCGCACCCGGATTGGGATCATTCTGCGCAACGTGTCATGTCGCCACCTTTCCGTAATAAACAACATCAGGATAGTCTCTGGGCTGGCCTGCAATCCGGATCGCTTCAGGTTGTGGCGACGGATCATTGCGCCTTTACGGCTGAACAAAAACGCTTTGGCATTGGGGACTTTACCAAAATTCCAAACGGCACGGGTGGTTTGGAAGATCGTATGCCAATGCTTTGGACGCACGGGGTTCAAACTGGTCGCCTGACAATGAATGAATTTGTGGCTGTGACGTCAACAAACATCGCCAAGATCCTGAACATGTATCCTAAAAAAGGTGCTGTGATGGTCGGGGCCGATGCTGATTTGGTTGTTTGGGATCCTAAGCGTTCTAAAACAATTACGGCGAAGAACCAGCAATCTGTCATCGAATACAATGTTTTTGAAGGCAAAGAAGTTACTGGTTTGCCACGCTTTACCCTGACACGCGGCAAGGTTTCTGTCGAAGAAAGCACCGTTAAAGCTGAACCGGGTCATGGCGAATTCGTTGCGCGTGATTCTTATCCTGCCGTCAACAAAGCACTTTCCAAGTGGAAAGAAATCACAGCACCGCGTAAGGTAGAACGCAAAGCTGAAAATATGCCTGCTGGTGTATAGATTTTCTCGTTCTTTTGTAGCGAAAAATACTGGCTGAATTGATTTCAGCGATAAAATAAGGGGTGGCGCAGTTCAATTCTGCGCCACTTCAAAGCAAGAACGATAACTGTCACTAAAGACAGAGTTCTATACACAGGGAGTTATGCCATGCTGCAATCTACAGCCATAAATATAAATGGGAATGCAACTGGCGCCGCCACAGGTTCCTCACAGGGATCAAACGGGCAGGCAGAAAAGATGGATACAAATGGGATGAAACCAGAGACAATGACTGCTGAACAGGGGCAAAGTGCCAACTCTGTTGTTAATATCAAAGGGTTGTCACTTACTTTTGAGACAAATGATGGCCCCGTTCATGCGTTATCTGATATTGATCTTACCATTAATCAGGGCGATTTCGTTTCCTTTATTGGGCCTTCCGGGTGCGGTAAAACGACTTTGCTCAGGGCCGTTGCTGATTTGGAACAGCCTACTGGTGGTGAACTCTTGGTTAATGGCGTTAGCGCACGCGATGCCCGACTTAACCGAGATTATGGATATGTTTTTCAGGCACCCGCCCTTTACCCATGGCGAACAATCGCGGGTAATATTTCTTTGCCGCTAGAGGTAATGGGAATTCCAAAATCAGAGCGGCAGGATCGAATTGCGCGCAATATGGAACTCGTAAATCTTTCAGGATTTGACAAGAAATATCCATGGCAACTTTCGGGTGGTATGCAGCAACGGGCTTCGATCGCGCGTGCGCTTTCATTCGATCCCGAACTTCTGTTGATGGATGAGCCTTTTGGCGCGTTGGATGAAATTGTCCGAGACCACCTGAACGAACAGCTTTTAAGGTTGTGGGACAAAACGGATAAGACGGTTCTGTTTGTGACCCACTCTATCCCCGAAGCGGTTTTTCTGTCTTCAAAAATTGTGGTGATGTCCCCAAGACCGGGGCGCATTTACGATGTTATTGACTGCAATCTTCCTCGCGATCGCGGACTTGAAATTCGCGAGACACCAGAGTTCTTGGAAATTGCCCATCGTGTCCGTGAAGGTCTGAAAGAAGGGCATAGCTATGACGACTGATGCTCTTATTTCTTCCGGTGTGTCCGGGGGGCAGGGGCTTTGGTCTCGGTTAATGTCTGGGAAAACGGGTCCTGTCCTCGTGATTGTTATGGCAATTATTGCCATTTGGTATTTCTCGGCTGTTATGTTGAACAGCCCCTTTCAGGAGGATATCTACAAGCGCAATAACGTTGAATGGACAACCAGCCAACTTGTCAGTGATACCTTGGCACAAGAACGTCCTGTCTTACCCGCACCACATCAAGTTGTCGTTGAACTGTACAAGACTACAATTCTTAAAAAGGTCACGTCAAAACGGTCTCTCGTTTATCACAGCTGGATAACACTATCGACCACGTTGCTTGGTTTTGTTATCGGAACAGGATTAGGGATTTTGCTTGCTGTCGGTATTGTCCATAATCGAAGTCTTGAAAAAAGCCTGATGCCTTGGATTATTTCATCTCAAACGATCCCTATTCTGGCGATTGCACCGATGATTATTGTGGTGCTTAATGCCATTGGAATTCAGGGCATTTTGCCCAAGGCCTTTATTGCGACATACCTGAGCTTCTTTCCCATAACAGTTGGTATTGTTAAGGGTCTTCGTTCACCAGAGGTTATTCATCTTGATCTTATGAGGACCTATAACGCATCCGACTGGGATCTTTTCTGGAAACTACGTTGGCCGTCTTCGGTACCTTATCTGTTCACTGGAATGAAGGTTGCGATTGCCACTAGTCTTGTCGGGGCAATTGTCGGTGAACTACCGACAGGTGCCGTCGAAGGGTTAGGGGCAAGATTGCTGGCCGGGTCCTATTACGGTCAAACTGTTCAAATCTGGTCGGCCTTGATTGCGGCGGCCTTATTGGCAGCGGGTTTGGTTGCTTTGGTTGGTATATCCAATAAGATTGTCCTAAAGAAAATGGGGATGGTACAATGATTAGCTTTCGACAATCACTTGCTGTTCTGAGCGGCATGCTCTCTCTTCTTGCTCTGCTTTTCTTCCCTCTTGGTGAAATAAATGGTGAAGCCATTTCTTTGTGGGATGATAGCGGGCTTACTGCTTTTGCCGTTGTTTCTTTATTGGCTTCTATAGCCGTAATTCTTAATCTTCTAAGGGGATTAATTGCTGATTTGGTGATGGTGATCCTGCCTCATGTCGGGGCGTGGATCATGCTGGCACGACTTGATGTTGCCGATCAAAACCTAACATCCGGTTTCTGGTGTTTGGTGTTATCAGCGTGGTTGATGGCGTGGGTTTTGGTTGATCAACTGTCAGCAAAGAAAACAAAAACACCTACGGCAAAACGCTTTTACAATATTGTTGTGCCTGTATTGTTTGGTGTCTGGTTGTTATTACTTTGGGAGCTTGTTGTCCGCGGATTTCAAGTGCCAACAGTGCTTTTGCCGCCTCCAAGCATGATTGGGGCACGGTTTATGGCTTCGACAGATATCCTATGGGCCGATTTCCAACAAACATTCCTAAAGGCTGTTTTAATTGGATATGTTCTCGGGTGTGGAAGTGCATTTATCACTGCTATTCTGATTGACCGAAGTCCTTTCTTACAACGTGGATTGCTGCCGATTGGTAACTTGGTTAGTGCTTTGCCGATTATTGGGGTTGCTCCCATTATGGTGATGTGGTTCGGGTTTGATTGGCAGTCAAAGGCAGCAGTGGTCATCATCATGACCTTCTTTCCCATGCTGGTAAATACAGTGGCTGGTTTGTCTATTACGTCGTCCATCGAAAAAGACATGATGAAAACCTATGCCGCAAGTTATTGGCAAAGTTTGATCAAGCTTCGTTTACCTTCGGCGTTACCCTTTATATTCAACGCCTTGAAAATTAACTCTACCCTTGCCATGATTGGGGCCATTGTTGCCGAATTTTTCGGTACACCGATTGTTGGTATGGGGTTTCGTATTTCAACCGAAGTGGGCCGTATGAACGTCGATATGGTCTGGGCTGAGATTGCAGTAGCTGCGCTTGCCGGTACTGCTTTTTATGGAATCATGAACGTTATTGAACGGGCATGTACATTTTGGCATCCGTCCTTTCGAAGCAGTCGTTAATCCGCTGGATTATTCTGTTTTGCTGAGATGGAACCACAACAGGGAGATATAATAATGAAGAAACTGTTATTGGGTGCTGCTGCGCTGGCTTTTGGGGTTGCTGGTGGAGTTGCTCAAGCTGCGGATACTGTCAATCTGCAACTTAAGTGGGTAACACAGGCACAATTCGCGGGCTATTATGTTGCCAAAGACAAAGGCTTTTATGACGATGCTGATCTGGATGTGAATATCAAGCCAGGTGGTCCCGATATTGCGCCGCCACAGGTTATTGCAGGTGGTGGTGCTGATGTTGTGGTTGATTGGATGCCATCGGCGCTTGCTTCTCGTGAAAAGGGAGTGCCATTAGTAAATATAGCACAACCATTTAAAACATCAGGTATGATGCTGACGTGCCTAAAGGAAACAGGCGTAACGTCCCCGGATGATTTCAAAGGCAGAACTCTTGGCGTATGGTTCTTCGGAAATGAATATCCTTTCCTGAGCTGGATGTCGAAACTGCAAATACCGACCAGTGGTGGGGCTGAAGGTGTTTCCGTTTTAAAGCAGGGTTTCAACGTCGATCCACTTCTGCAGAAGCAGGCTGATTGTGTTTCTACAATGACTTATAACGAATATTGGCAGATTATTGATGCTGGCATTCCTGAATCAGAACTTGTTGTTTTCAAATATGAAGAACAGGGTGTTGCGACACAGGAAGATGGTCTTTATGTGCTTGAGGAAAATCTGAAAGATCCTGCTTTCGTCGATAAAATGGCACGTTTCGTCGCGGCCAGTATGAAGGGCTGGGACTATGCACGTGAAAACCCAGAAGAAGCAGCTGAAATTGTTTTGGAAAATGACGCAACTGGTGCACAGACCGAAAAGCATCAGGTTCGTATGATGAAGGAAATCAATAAGTTGACGGCTGGTTCTGATGGCAAGCTCGATCCTGCTGACTATGAGCGTACAGTTAGCACGCTTCTGAGTGGTGGATCAGATCCGGTCATCACCAAGAAACCTGAAGGCGCTTGGACTCATGTTGTGGTCGATGCCATCAAATAAAGGTAATTTGGCAATCTGACTTTGATTGCCACGTTTCATTTTTAATAACTGATCACTTTGGGTCGGATATTATAATAACAGGCCATTCGAATTTCGGATGGCCTGTTTGTTTTGTGAAACAGTATGTTTTGCCCAAGACCCTGACGATGTCTTGGAATGCTTGTATTCCCAGGATTTATTTTACTGTATGATGCTCTGAATAAGGATCAAACTTTGTTATGTATCGCTTAGGTGGGAGCCATTATGGGAGAGGATTTGCCGAATTTTAATTGGCTGGAGAGTTATCAATTAATCAGTGCTGTGCCTCTTCTTGAGTTTCCAAAGTTGGGGAATTCAATGAACATGGCCATAACTGTCGCTTTGACGCAGATGGAAAACAGTCAATGGTGGCCCGAAGAACAAATAGAAGAAGCTCAGTTTGGGCAACTTTTTCAACTTTTAAAATACGCAATTAAAACAGTTCCCTATTACAAGGATTTTCCTGTGCCTAACTCGCCGCAGGAATTACAGTGTACTTGGCAAGATTTACCTATTCTTGAGCGGGGTAACATCGTGGGGGAAGGGGGCGACCTTCTTTCAAAATTTCCCCCAAACAGCCACGGTAAAATTAAAACGCAATATACGTCTGGGTCGACGGGCCAGCCCATTGCCGTTAAAAACACACAGTTAAGCCGGGTGTTCTGGCGGGCCTTTACCACAAGAGATCATATTTGGCATGGCAGAAACCCAGCTTGGAAGCTGGGACATATTCGGATCGCAAAAAAAGGAGTGGCCGAGTACCCAGGAACCGTTGGGAAAGGATGGGGTGCGCTTAAAGGTAAAGACGCCTTGATTGAAACAGGGCCAATCGCAGGGCTTAATATCAACGCTAAAGTCGAAGAACAGGCTGAATGGCTGTTGCGGAATGAGCCAGATTTCCTGATCACCTATCCCAGTGTTGTTCAAAAATTGGCAGAACATTGCTTGAAACAAGGGATACGCCCGACCAACCTTAAACAGATCGAGACAATTTCAGAGGTTCTGACTGATAAAGTTCGTCATCTTGTTGACCTGGCTTTCGGGGTCAAGATTGTTGATCTGTATTCCACGCGCGAACTGGGGTATTTGGGGTTACAATGCCCTAAAAACAATCATTACCATGTTCAAAGTGAAGGGATTTATCTGGAGGTTGTTGACGAACAGGGGCATGCCTGTCCTGCGGGTGTTCCGGGAAAAATTGTTGTGACGCCTTTGCATAATTTTGCCATGCCTCTTATTCGCTATGCTGTAGGGGATTACGGCGTTATTGGCGACCCTTGTTCCTGTGGACGTGGCCTGCCTGTTCTCAAATCGATCCTAGGTCGAGAGCGAAACCGGTTACGGCAACCAGATGGCGAATATCGATGGATTGGCTTATCTGCAATGGCTTATGGTGAAATGTTGGCAATTGCACCTATCCGTGAATATCAGATTGTTCAGGTGTCTCTGGATGAATTGATCCTTAATGTTGCTGTGGATGTTGACTTGTCGACTGACCAGATAAAAACACTTTCCCTGTGGGCGCAAAAATCATTGCCCTTTGCTGGGAAAGTGACGGTGATCGGGCATGACGAACTGAAACGATCCGCGAATGGAAAATTGGAATTGTTTCAAAGTTTAATTGAATAATATCGCTGACGAATCTTGGTTTTTGACAAGGTTTATTCAGCACAGTTCCAAGTCCATATTTTCGTAATTATCAGTGGACTGATCTTGAAAAGGCTTTTACTCTTTCTCGCTTATAACAAGAATAACTTTTTGGGAGTTTAAGATGTTAAAGCACCTCTCCGGAGCGGCGGCTATTGCAACTGGGCTATGTCTGATGACAGCCCCTGTGCAGGCTGATTATTCTTTAAACATTCTGCATATTAATGATTTACATTCACGCATTCTACCTGTGAACAAGTATGATTCCACTTGTGGGGAAGAAGATCTTGCCGAAGGTAAGTGCTTTGGCGGTTTTGCCCGGGTATCTAAGACATTGAACGATCGTCGTTCTGCCCTGGAAGCCAAAGGCGGTAACGTATTGGTTCTTGATGCCGGCGACCAGTTTCAGGGATCATTGTTCTATACCAACTACAAAGGTCAGGCCGCGGTTGAGCTCATGAACATGACTGGTTTTGACGTCATGACCATTGGTAACCATGAATTTGATGACGGACCGGAAGTATTTTTACAGTTTATTGAAAAAGCAAACTTTCCGATCATCGGGGCCAATACGATTGCCGCACCGGGGTCCGCGCTTCGTGGTAAATACGGTACTTCTATCGTTTTGGAACGCGGTGGTGAAAAGATCGGTGTCATTGGCGCACTCGCCGAAGATACGGATGAAACATCCAGTCCCGGTGATAGTATTACCTTCTTTGATACAGCAAATGCCGTGCAGCCTATTGTTGATCAAATGCAGGCTCAGGGTGTTAACAAGATTATTTTACTAAGTCATTTGGGTGTTCCTCGTGATAAGCAAGTCGCAAAGCAGTTGACGGGTGTAGATGTGATTGTCGGTGGCCACAGTCACACCTTGCTTTCCAATTCAAATGATCGTGCCGAAGGACCTTACCCCGTTGTCGAGACCGCCCCTGATGGCAAAAAGGTTCCTATTGTTCAGGCCTATGCTTATTCCAAGTTTATGGGTGAACTTAACTTAACTTTTGATGACGACGGTAACCTGAAAGGCTGGAGCGGGGATACTGTTCTGCTGGATCAGTCCTATCCCGAAGATGCCAAGATGCAAGCGCGCATTACTGAATTGAATAAGCCATTGGCTGAAATTCAAAAACGCGAAGTAGGGTCTGCATCAAGTGTGATTGACGGATCAAGATCTGTTTGTCGTGCAGGAGAATGCGCAATGGCTAACATGGTTGCTGATTCAATACTTGCACGCGTGAATTCAACGGGTGGCGATGCAATTATTGCACTACAAAACGGTGGTGGCGTTCGTGCCTCTATTGATGCTGGCCCTGTGACGATGGGCGAAGTTCTTACTGTGCTGCCTTTCCAGAATACCATAGCGACTTTCAAGCTTAAGGGCGCACACTTTATCGAAGCGCTTGAAAATGGACTGTCAAAAGTAGAAGAAGGTGCAGGACGTTTCCCACAGCTAGCTGGTGCCCGTTATACTTGGGACCCAAAAGCAGAGCCGGGGTCGCGTGTTGTTTCCGTCGAAGTTGGTAATGAGAAAGATGGCTTTGTTGCTCTGGATGAAAATAAGATCTATAGCATGGTAACAAACAACTATGTTCGTAACGGTGGTGACGGATACAGCGTTTTGGCAGATCACGCTATTGATGCTTATGATTATGGACCAAGTCTGGAAGATGCACTTGCTGAATATATTACAGCAAACAGCCCGGTAGAGGGTACGATCTCTGGACGTGTTACTGCTAAAAAGTAAGGATGCTGCCTAAAAAATTACAACAACTCTTGTTGATGTGATTAACTTACAAAGGCTCTGCAACACGCAGAGCCTTTGTCGTTTATATCGTATAGTTGCGATCTTATTATTGAGTACAAGGATATTGTCTTTTCTCAAAAACAAAACCCCGCTAAATGACGGGGTTTTGTGTCTACTACGTGGATTGGCTTGAGCTTATTTAGGCCCGTTTGCGTCTGTTGCGGCGTTCACCGCGTGCACTGACCTGACCTTCAGGGGCTGGCTCGCGGTATTTAGCAATCCACTTCAGGCAATCCTGATCTTTTGCAAGCAGAACGTCAGAAGCACGGATACCGGCCAGTTCTTCTTCGTGTAA
>NZ_JBLXHT010000015.1:0-27859 GCF_048259265.1 Kiloniella sp.
CACATTCATTGTGTTTTTTTGTAATTAACTTTTGTCTGGATTCTTTGTTGTGGATTTAAGGGGGTTATGTTTCTTTAGTTCTATTGTGTTTAATCTATTTTTATTTGGTCTGTTTGTGCATTTATTTTGGGTGTAGAAAAGGCTGCGCATGTGTTAACGATGCGCTTGGCTTTCGCAATGTTCTGTAACGGGCTTTTGCTAAAGATCGAGTAAGCGTTGTTTTAAGTCAAGATAGACCATCGGTGTTAGAACTACCGCTTAAGTTGACGGAACCGTGTGAATAGATGTTCTTTAATATACGAGCTATTCTATAACTGGCTTTGTGGCTTTTTATCTTTTTCTATAGATGTCTCAGCCTTGATAGCAGCTGTATATAGTTGCTTACTACTCATGCCGTTACCACCCAATGGCAGGAAGGGCGCTTTGCTTTCACCATGTCTTCTACGTTGGAAGATACGGATAATGGTAAATATAACTAACAAACTGTTATTTATCATAAAGAATACAAACATACCTTCGGGGCCGAGATAAGCCATAAACTGAGCAGCAATTGTTGGTCCCAAGCTGGCACCAACCCCATACGCAATCAATAGCCCGGCTGATACTTGAACAAGCTCTTTTCTATCGGCCATGTCGTTAACCTGTGATGCCGAAATGGGGTATATGGTAAAGGACATGCCGCCGTAGAGTGCAACGGCTGCAATTAAAATAATAAAGCTCTGTCCCGTTGCCCAAATAACGGCAAAACAAGATCCAATAGTTAGAAGTGACGAAAATATGAGAACCGTACGTCTGTCAAAGCGGTCTGATATACGTCCAATAGGAAATTGTAGCAACATTCCGCCAAAAATTGCGGCGGCCATAAAGGATGATATCTGTGGAATAGTAAGGTTAACATCTTTGCCAAAAACGGCGCCCATACTATTAAGGGATGAGTTTGACATAGCAGCACACACAGTTCCGAACACACCGACAGGTGACACCAGAAAGAGTTTTTTGAATGCCATTCGTTTTGGAGAACTTGGTGTGGGGGCTTTTGCGCGGGTTAAAAGAATAGGTACCAAGGCGAATGAGTAAACCATAGAGCCAATAACAAAGAGCTGAAATTGGGCCGGATCGCCCAAAAGCATCATAAATTGCCCGGAACCAGCCCCGATGTAATTGGTAATCATGTAGAGCGAAAGGATTTTTCCTCTGTTTTCATTGCTGGATTTTTCATTTACCCAGCTTTCAACCACCATAATCATTCCGGCCATACAAAAGCCTGTCACAATCCTTAGGAAAAACCAAAAGATTGGATCGGTAAACAGAACGTGGGCAAGAACGGCAACGGACAGGATCGAGGCAAAGGCAGCAAAGGAGCGAATGTGTCCGACAGCCGCGATTACCCGTAGGGCTAAAAAAGCACCAATCAACATGCCAATAAACTGACCTGTCATAATTAGGCCAGTAGTCTCAGTTGAGAAGCCTTCAATTCGACTGCGAAGACCCAGCAGTGTGTTGATCATCCCCTGACCAAGCATAAGCATGGCAAAACTAAATAGAAGTGATGAGATTGATCTGATTGATTGCCACATGCTGTGTAGATACCGTTGACTAGAAACAGAAGATAAGCGTTCTAATTGTCTATCTAATATCAGTTAGGGTGATTCTGCCTACTGTTTTATTTGGTTTATGGTTTTTAATTCAGATATATGGGGCTTGGAAGAATATGATACAAACCTTTACCCTAGCCCCGATTTCCCTTCGTGACAAAGTTTCTCAGTCTGTTTATCGTTCGCCTTCATTCTTCTTTATGTTTGTGGATACGGTGCATTCAATTATCTTGATGATTATCCAAAAACAATCTCGTCATTCCATATAAAACACTATTCGTAAACATCACGTAATTCATGAACAGGCCTTTAAGGCGTTAAAGTATCGCAGGAGAGTTAGTATGTATTCAGGTATGTTGGATCGCAAAAACAAGATTGGCTCTAATTCGGGGCTGATAGCTGATTTTCGCAGTGATACTGTCACAAAGCCAAGTAAGGGAATGCGTGATGCCATGGCGAATGCTGGGGTAGGGGACGATGTCTATGATGATGATCCTACCGTGGCAGAACTCGAAAACAAACTTGCTGAAATGGCTGGAATGGAAAAGGCCCTTTTCTTTCCAACAGGCACGCAAAGTAACCTCGCAGCTCTTTTGAGTTATTGTGGTCGTGGTGATGAATATATTGCGGGGGATGAATATCATATCTTTATTGATGAGGCGGGCGGCGCGGCTGTGCTCGGCGGGATTTCTCCCTTCCCCTTGCCGACCAATAATTCGGGTGGACTTAACCCTCAACAGGTAGTGGATGCGATAAAGCCAGATGATTTTCATTGTCCAATCAGTCGTTTACTGTGCCTTGAGAATACAGTGAATGGGCGTGTACAAAGTCTTGAACGTATCGCATCCTTAGCTGCGGTCGCACATCAGAATGACCTAGGGGTTCATCTTGATGGTGCACGTATATTCAATGCGGCAACGGCTTTGAATATGTCGTTAAAAACACTGTGCGAACCAGTTGATTCAATTTCTATATGTCTTTCCAAGGGCCTGGGAGCACCAGTTGGGTCAGTACTCTGCGGATCTGAGCATCTGATAAAACGGGCCAAGCGTATGCGAAAGCTCTTGGGCGGTGGTATGCGTCAGGTCGGGGTGCTTGCTGCTTGTGGTCTTTATGCCTTGGAACTTAATGTTCCTTTACTTGGAAAAGATCACGAAAAAGCAACGAAGCTAGCCCAAGGATTACAATCTATTCCAGAGATCTCAATTGATTTATCATCTGTTGAAACGAATATGGTCTTTATGAACCCGGGCGAGGGGCATCATCAAGCCCTCGCTGATTTCCTTTTGGAAGAGGGAATACTAATTGGTGTCCAAGCTCCTAAAATACGCTTGGTTACTCACATGGACATTACTGATGAAGCTATAGAACTCTTTATCGAGAAAACCCGAGCCTACTATCATATGAGAAACTGATCTCCTTGGGATATTTGTAAAGGAACGGAATTCATCTAGACAAACTTCCCTTCTTGTGCAGGAAAAGAGAAGGACGTTAACAGAACCTTAAAGCAATCATCACGCAGGAGTCTTTCAAAGTGGTCAGACTTGCATCAACAAACATTCAATCGTTTATGGTGCAAATTTCATGGTTGCGATCAAGGTTACTGGTCTGAGTAAGACCTTCACAAAGGGCAAAAAAGCCCTAAATTCTTTGGATTTACAGATTGATAAGGGCGAGATGGTTGCTCTTATCGGAGCATCCGGTTCTGGTAAATCTACCTTGATCCGACATCTTTCCGGATTGATGAAAAGTGACAGCGATAACAGTAAAATCGAAGTCCTTGATCAAGTCATTCAGGAAAACGGAAAGCTGGGCCGTGGTGTTCGTGCTGCGCGTTCTGATGTTGGAGTGGTATTCCAACAGTTCAATTTGGTGAACCGTCTTTCTGTCCTGACAAATGTGTTGATTGGTCTTTTGGGGCAGATCCCAAGATGGCGGGGTACCCTAGGTCTTTTTACTCGGGCAGAAAAAATGATCGCCATGAAGGCACTTGCCCGAGTTGGTATCGATAATCTTGCTGAGCAGCGCTCATCTACCCTGTCTGGGGGGCAACAGCAACGTGCTGCAATCGCTCGTGCTATTACACAGGGCGCGGAGGTGATTTTAGCTGATGAGCCAATCGCTTCTCTGGACCCGTCCTCTGCCCGTAAAGTAATGGATACATTGGAAAATGTGAATAAGGAAGACGGTGTTACCGTACTCGTTTCCTTGCATCAGGTTGATTATGCACTTCGTTATTGCCCTCGCACGATTGCGATGCGTAACGGTGAAATTATTTTTGACGGCGACTCAAAGCGTTTAACGCCGAAACTTCTCGAACAACTTTACGGTGATGACAGTTTGGAATTGCTAGGTTCCGGGCAACAGGAAGAGCCTGTTGTGTCATCACTTCCAGAACAGGCCGTAGCTTAAATATTACGATCTGCAGTTCCTCATTCATCTGGCATTTATGCACTTTAAAACTAGGAGAACAGGTAAAATGGTTCGCAAACTAATCGCTTCTGCAGCTGTTGCTGTAACTGCACTTGTTGGTGGTGTTGCTCAGGCAGACACTAATTACAAACCTCTTGAGAAAGATCCGACTGAATTGAACTTCGGGATCATTTCAACAGAATCAACGTCTAATCTGAAAGAGCAGTGGGTTCCTTTGATGAAGGATCTTGAAACTGCCCTTGGCATGAAAGTAAATCCTTTCTTTGCCCCTGATTATGCGGGCGTTATCGAAGCAATGCGTTTTGGTAAAGTTCACCTTGCATGGTTCGGTAATAAATCTGGTATGGAAGCCGTTGATCGTTCTGGTGGCGAAGTTTTTGCACAGACGTCAAAAGCAGACGGTAGCCAAGGTTATTATTCACATATCATTACGCATGTTGATAACAAAGACATCAACAGCCTTGAAGATATCTTCAAATGCGACAAATCTTTGAACTTTGGTATCGGTGATCCAAATTCTACTTCTGGTTTTCTTGTGCCGTCATACTACGTTTTTGCACAGAACGGCGTTGATCCAAAAGAATGTTTCAAGACTGTTCGTAATGCAAATCATGAAACAAACTTGATGGCGACAGCTAACAAGCATGTTCATGTTGCAGCAAATAATTCAGAACAAATTGGACGCTCTCTCAAAAAAGCACCAGAAGCTGCTTCTAAAGTTAAAGTAATCTGGACATCTCCGCTTATTCCATCTGATCCAATGATTTATCGTAAAGATATGTCAAAAGAACTTAAGTCTCGCATCAAAGCCTTTTTCCTTGGTTATGGTCGCCTTGGTGATGTTGCCCACGCCAAAGAAGTTCTGGGTGGTATCTCTGATGGTCAAGGACTATTTATGGAAAGCAACAACACACAGCTATATCCAGTACGTCAGCTGGCTTTGTTCAAAAACAAGCTAAAGATCGAAGGTAACGAAGGTCTGGCTGCTGATGATAAAGAGAAAAAGCTATTGGCAATTAACAACAAGCTTTCTGATTTGAAAGTTTTGGTTGCTGCGCAATAAGTAATGACAACACAAGAACGGTGCTCTTTTTGAGCACCGTTTTTCTGTTCATAAGAACAGTTATTCCCTTCATCAATATAAGATTTTTCCGATGTCCAATCTTTCAGAAACTCAAAAAACCATTGAAATTCCTGCTCATGACTTGAAGCGGTCCATTGGTAGCCTGGTTATGTGGGCTGTCTTTTTTGCATTACTTGCGTTGTCGTGGGAAGGGGCTGATATGCGGCCTTGGGACCTCGTTGAAAATGCAGCGAATATGAGCCAGTTTGCCTCTGGTTTCTTCCCGCCAGATATGTCGCAATGGAAAATGTATGTCGAAGAAATCTGGATTACAATTCAGATTGCAATATGGGGAACTGCTCTGAGTATCGTTTGCTCTATCCCCTTTGGCATTCTGTGTTCAGAAAACATTGTACCATTGTGGGTTTATCAGCCTGTACGTCGCCTTATGGATGCAGCGCGCGCAATCAATGAAATGGTATTTGCCATGCTCTTTGTTGTTGCTGTTGGCCTTGGACCGTTTGCAGGCGTTCTTGCCTTGTGGATACATACAACAGGTGTTTTGGCTAAATTATTCTCTGAAGCTGTGGAAGCTATTGATCCAAGCCCAGTTGAGGGAATTAGAGCAACAGGCGCAACGGGCCTGCAGGAAGTAATCTTTGGGGTCATTCCTCAGGTTCTCCCGCTCTGGATTTCCTATTCATTGTATCGCTTTGAATCTAATGTTCGTTCCGCAACGGTTCTGGGGATTGTTGGTGCGGGTGGTATTGGTATGGTTTTGTGGGAAAACATTCGTGGCTTCTATTATGCAGAAACCGCAGCGGTTATCATTTTGATTATCATATCCGTCAGTCTTCTGGATATTCTGTCACAACGCTTAAGAAAACTGGTTATCTAAACGATGTATTTTGAAACCCAACCTCATGTTAAAAAGCAACTTTCTGAACAGCCGACCATTGCTGATACCGCTGTTGTATTGGATAGTCATTTGGGACAGTGGACTGAGGTTGGGGAGGGAACCAAGATTGTTGAAAGCCGACTTGATGACTATAGCTATGTCGTGAATAACAGCGATATTATTTATAGCCAGATAGGGAAGTTTGTGAATATTGCCGCTTTTGTCCGGCTTAATCCAGGGCAACATCCTATGGACCGGGCGAGCATGCATCACTTCCAATATCGGAGTGAGGCCTATGATATGGGGGATGATGACGTCGATTTTTTCGATTGGCGTCGTTCCTCTCCCGTTCAGGTTGATCATGATGTCTGGATTGGCCACGGCGCAATTGTCAAAGGTGGTGTTCATATTGGTACTGGCTCTGTTATTGGTTCCGCGGCTGTTGTCACGAAAGATGTTGCGCCTTACTCGATTGTTGCCGGTGTTCCCGCGACAGAAATTCGTCCACGTTTTGAGAAGTCTATTCAAGAAGCCCTTTTGCGTATCAAGTGGTGGGATTGGGGGCATGACCTTCTAACGGACCGTTTAAAGGACTTCAGGACGCTTACGATTGATGAATTTTGCTTGAAGTATGATCCTGAACTGTAGTCAGAATTAACAAAATTATAGAACTAGAATTATAGGACAAATCATGGTTCATCAACGCTATGCAATTTATTATGCGCCGCGATTAAACAGTAAACTGGGACAATTTGGTAATGCCTGGTTTGGTTATAATCCTGTTTCTCATGAAGCTATTCCAAGGCCAAACGTTGAGGGGATGGCTGCTCAAGAAATTGAACATGTCACAAGAGGAGCGGGGCGGTATACTTTTCATGGAACATTAAGATCACCCTTTAAGCTTCATAAAAATCGTACTTTAGAGTCATTAGGTGAATCTCTAAAATCCTTTGTAACCAAAGCTCGTCCGATTATCTGCGGACCTCTTTCTATAAGATCTATTGGCAAATTTCTTGCGCTTGTCCCTGATGATCCTGAGAATCATATTCCAGGTCTTGCAGAGCAATGCATCAGAACTTTTGATAATTTTAGATTAGCACCCAGTAAACAAGAACTAGACCGCAGACGACAGGCTGGCCTTACGTCTGTTCAGGAAGAACTGCTTCTTCGGTGGGGATACCCTTTTGTGATGGAAGAGTTTCGGTTCCATCTGACGTTGAGTGATAAACTTGATGGAATGGACTTAATCAAATATCAGGCTCTACTTGAAAAACAGTGCGAAGACTTGTGTGACGAGCCTTTTGTCATTGATGAGATCGCCCTTTTTGGCGACCCCGGAAAAGGCGGGAAATTTGAAGAAATCTCCCGTTACCAACTTTTAGGTGACGACTGATTGATTTTGCCTAACTTTGTAGCGTTGCTGATTCAGCATACCGGTAAGGGTGGCTGGTCTGTAAATAAGGGTTTTCGATCGCCATAACAAAATTTGTAATCGCGTCTTCAAGTGAACCGCTGTTATCAATCTCAATTACATCATCGCCCCGTACACGATATGATTTGGCACGATCAAGCCTTCTTTGAATATCATCTTCACTTTCCCGTCCACGGGCGTGTAATCGTTGCGAAAGAATATCGGGGTCGACTGTAATCGAAATTATTCTCAGGTTTGGGTATTCGTTACGGGCTTCGTTTAGAACGCTTCGAGATACATTAATAACAACACATTTACCTTCGGACAATTCGTCATTGATTGACCTGGGAATGCCATACTTTAAGTCATGTGCATCCCATGAAAGCGCAAAGATACCCGCCCGTTTTTTTCGGGTGAATTCCTCTACTGAAAGGCCCAGATGATTTTCCCCGCCAGCATTTGTGGGGCGGGTGATTGATCGTCTTGGAAAAATAACGCTTTTTGTATTGCCAAAGCGTTGACGAGCAGCATCAAGCAAGGTGTCTTTGCCTGCGCCACTTGCCCCAACGACTAAATAAAGCCAACCTGTTTCCATTTTTAAGAAACCCTGTTTCCTTCGCGCCATACTCCCCGGACAACAGGGTGGTGGTGCGAGTGGTGGACATGAATAAGATCCGCGCGTTTCCCCAAGGCAATCTCGCCCCGGTCAGTTAAACCAACGCGTTCTGCGGGTGTTTTTGTTACCGTTTGAATTGATTTTGGCAGATCGTAGGCGTCAAAATCTTCATAGAGCAACATTGCTGCGTGCAACAGGCTATGGGGGATGTAATCACTGGAAATAATATCCAGATATCCTTCTTTAGCCAGCTTACCTGCGGAGATGTTGCCTGAATGGGATTTTCCCCGAACCACATTCGGCCCGCCCATCATAACGGCCAAGCCGGAATTATGAGAACTTCTGGCGGCTTCGAGTGTGGTTGGAAATTCAGCAACCGTCATACCATCAGATACAGCTTCTTCCACATGTGTTTCCGTTGCATCATCATGACTGGCAAGGGCAAAGCCATTATCATGGGCTGTACCAACAACGTATTTGCGGTTCTTTTGACTGTATCTTTCTTGATCAAGTCGTCTTTCAGAAATGAATTTCTTCATTTCTCCATCACTCAGGCCATATTTCCCCCGATAATAAATGTAGTAGGCATCAAGAGAGACAAACTGTCTTTGGCCGGGGGTATGATCCATAACGGATAGCATGCGAACCAGATTGTTTTTAGACAGCTTGTCCAAAGCCGGGGCCATATCGGCGTAACTGACTTCACACCTTAAATGTATCAGGTGATCAGCACGAAGCAGGTTTTCGCGATTGGCATGAACCAGACTACCGACCATTTCTTCCAGTCGTTTAACCCGGCTGCTTCCTTCGTTTACATCACCCACTGCTATGGCGTCAAAGACAGTTGTAATCCCTGCACTGGCAACTTGACTGTCATGACTGACAACCGCAGCGACAGATGGCCACTCAGTCTTGGGGCGAGGGGTCATATGTTTTTCAAGATTGTCGGTGTGCAGCTCTACCAACCCGGGTAGCAAGAGATCGCCATCAAGATCCAGCGCACTGGATATGGATGTGTTTCTTGTTGAAATATCTTCAATCTTGCCATTGGCAATCTTTAAAGATCCATGGACAACTTCGTTCGCAAGAACGACTTTTGCATTCGTGAAGACTTTTTCATTCATCTCTAGACACTCTGAAATTGGGTGACATCAAAGGTTCTGGAACAAACCGCTTCTCTGGCTTCCTGATCGTGAAAAATGCCCAAGATAGCGCACCCTCTTTCTTTCGCCTGTTCAATAAGGTCCAGAACGGTTTGTCTGTTGACGGCATCAAGAGAAGCTGTTGGTTCATCGAGTAACAGGATCGGGTAATCAGCAATAAACCCACGAGCAATATTAACCCGCTGTTGTTCTCCGCCAGAAAACGTCAGGGGGGATAAACTCCACAAGCGTTCCGGTATTCTCAAGCGAGCCAAGATGTCTTGTGCTTTTGTAATGGCCTGATCTTTTTCCTGCCCGAGAGCAATCAGAGGCTCGGCTACGATTTCAATTGTTGGAACTCTGGGAATAACACGCAAAAACTGGCTGACATAACCAAGGGTGCGCTTGCGTACATCCAGAATTTGATGAGGATCTGCTTTGACAATATCAACCAACTGATCATTGTGGCGGATATGGATACTTCCTTTGTTGCATATGTAGTTGGCATATAGCATGCGCATAAAAGTACTCTTGCCTGAACCTGATTCACCCGTTAGCGCAACGCATTCACCTTGATTTAAAAAGAAGGAAATACCTTCGAATACTGGGATTGTCATGCTTGCCTGATTGTGGAGAGTAAAATGTTTTGCGACATTTTCCACGTTAATCATTTTTGACATATTCATGTCCTTAAGATTGCAATATTGATGAAACAAGAAGCTGTGTGTAAGGGTCTTGCGGATCATCAAGAACCTGATCCGTTAAGCCGCTTTCAACAACGTGTCCGTTTTTCATCACCATGAGGCGGTGGGACAATAAACGTGCGACGGCGAGGTCATGTGTGACGATAACAACAGATAGCCCGAGGTTCTGCACAAGACCACGGAGCAGATCGAGGAGCTTTGCCTGTACCGAAACATCCAGGCCGCCCGTTGGCTCATCCATAAAAACCAGGCGAGGGGCTGTGACAAGATTGCGGGCAATTTGCAGTCTTTGCTGCATACCACCGGAAAAGGTCGACGGAAGATCATCCAGACGTTCTGTTGATATCTCAACTTTGCCAAGCCAGTCTGTCGCTGTGTCACGGATATTTCCGTAGTGACGCCAACCAACAGCCATTAATCTTTCACCAATGTTGGCACCAGCACTGACACCCATTCTAAGGCCATCCCGAGGGTTCTGATGAACAAAGGCCCAATCCGTTCGCATTAGAAAACGGCGCTCTGGCTCGCTCATGTCAGCAAAAAGATCTTGTGATCCATCATGACGGGTGTGATAGCTGACAGAACCAAAGGTCGGTTTCAGTTGAGCGGAAATACAATTGAGAAGTGTCGATTTTCCTGATCCGGACTCACCAACAATCCCAAGGACTTCGCCGGGACGAAGGTCAAATGATATGTTCTGACAACCAATCCGGTCGCCATACATCATGGTCAGGTCTTTTACGGTTAAGAGTGCCTGTTCAGGTGATAATGTTTGATTTGAGGAAGTCATTTTGATGCCTCTGAATTTACGGATTGCATCTGGGAAGCTTGCGATAGAGTGTGTTCCACTGACGGTGACATGGAATTATCCTGTCGACTTTGACAATAATCGCTGTCGGAACAGACAAACATGCGGTTACCTTTGTCATCCAGAATGACTTCATCCAAAAAGCTATCTGTTGATCCGCAGAGGGCACAGTCTTGATCCCAGGATTGAATTTCAAAGGGGTGATCTTCAAAATCAAGGCTTTGTACCTTGGTGTATGGGGGGATGGCATAAATCCGTTTTTCACGGCCCGCGCCGAACAGTTGAAGTGCGGCACAATTATCCATTTTGGGATTATCGAATTTGGGGGTAGGGGACGGGTCCATGACATAACGGCCATTTACCTTTACCGGATAAGCATAGGTCGTTGCGATATGGCCATGACGAGAAATGTCTTCATACAGCTTGACGTGCATAAGACCGTATTCTTCCAAAGCATGCATCTTACGGGTTTCTGTTTCTCGGGGTTCCAGAAAACGAAGAGGTTCAGGAATTGGCACCTGATAGACCAGAATTTGCCCCTCTATTAGCGTTTCTTCGGGAATTCTGTGCCGGGTTTGGATAACCGTTGCGTCGTTGGTTTTTTCTGTTGTGTTGATATCTGCAGTCTTTTCAAAAAACTGCCTGATACTGACAGCGTTGGTTGTGTCGTCGCTGCCCTGATCAATGACTTTCAATGTGTCTGAGGGGCCGATGACGGTTGCTGTCACCTGTACACCACCTGTTCCCCAACCATAAGGCATGGGCATCTCTCGACCGGCGAATGGAACTTGATAACCCGGAATGGCCACAGCTTTCAGAAGCGCCCGGCGGATCATGCGTTTAGTTTGTTCGTCCAGATATGCATAATTATAGGACGATGCTGTTATATTTTGAGACATCGTTTTACTCTGCCGCCTGTTGCGTTTGTGTCTGTTGTGTGGGGGTGTTCTGTTGTTCTTCGCGCATGCGACGAACAAGTCCCAGTTCGGCTTGAAAATCTACGTAATGCGGGAGCTTGATATGTTCGACAAAACCCGTTGCCTGAATGTTATCGCTATGGGACATAACGAATTCTTCGTCTTGGGCCGGGGCGACAATCTCTTCGCCCATTTCCTTTGCGCGTAGAGCACGATCGACCAGAGCCATGGAAATGGCTTTACGTTCGTTTTGTCCAAAAACCAGACCATATCCGCGTGTAAACTGTGGCGGTTCTGTTTTTGAACCCTGAAATTGGTTAACTGTTTCGCATTCGGTTATTTCCAGATCGCCAATATCAATTGTAAATCCCAACTCTGATGGTTGGATTTCGATTGAAACAGTTCCTAATCTGATTTCGCCAACAAAGGCATGGTTTCGGGCGTATCCGCGTTGTGTTGAGTAACCAAGTGACAGGATAAAACCTTCGTCACCACGCGCAAGATTTTGTAACCTTTGATCTCGATCTACCGGAAACTCCAGCGGTTCGCGGGTTAAGTCTCCCACGGGATGTTCTTCTTCATTTTCGGGAAGCGTTTCCGCCTGAATAAGGCCTTCATTATTTAAAAGACCGCCCAAAACCCTTGGCATTACTACCTCAGGTGTATGAATATCGATTTCAGATTTCTGGCTCTCGGTATCTTCTGAAGATTCTTCAGACAGATTGTCTTCAGTCGTTTCCATCAGATCAAAATCAAGAAGACGATGCGTGTAATCAAAGGTTGGGCCAAGAATTTGTCCACCAGGCAAGTCTTTATAGGTAGCCGAAACCCTGCGTTCTACGCTCATCTTGTCAGTTCTGATTGGAAGGCTATAGGCTAAGCGAGGTAACGTTGTTCTGTAAGCACGAACTAAGAAGATCGCTTCTATCAAATCGCCACGTGCCTGCTTTATGGCCAAAGCGGCGAGATCTTCATCAAACAATGATCCCTCGGCCATGACACGAGATACAGACAGACTGAGTTGCTCTTTTATCTGTGCAATGGATAGTTCAGGTATTTCTTTTGGACCACGTCTTTTTTCTGCGAGAAGACGGTGGGCGTTTTTGATCGCTTTCTCGCCACCTTTTACAGCTACATACATTTCAAATGTCCATTTCTGAAGAACGGGGAAGGGCGCAAATATGGGTGGGAGAGGCAAAAATGATATCAATGCCGCAAGGGACGTGGTTTCTGTTACCCTTCATCCATCCCCAAAGTTTTGGATTAAGGGTAGAAGGAGACAGTTCACTTGTGGTTTTGATCCCTGGGCCGCTTATCACAGCCTTTTGTTCAGCATTGAAATGATCAACGGCAATGATAAGCGTTGCGGAACGATCAGGATTTTCAGCTGTACCAATTGGCAAATTAGCAATCTGATCTGGACCTTCCATGCCATTGAGAACGGCGAAGTCACAATGGTTCGCATTCTGTGTTAGCGAACACCCGGTATGGAACCGCAAATAATCAGTAACATCTGAGCACTCTGTTTCTGGAGAAAGCCAAATTGTCGTGTCCATGTCTGCGAGGGTCAGCAGAATGGAAGCTGTAGATGAATTCAGCTTGTTTGGACTTTCACATGTGATCGGTGTCTTTATGACAGTACCGGGGTGAGACATCGCATCCAGAACAGCCCTGAAAACAGCTGTGGCATCAAAAACAGGATTATGGAGCCCGGGTAGAGTTGTTTGACCAATATCTTGCGTAGAAAGAGAATTTGTTTGGGGGTGCATCACGCGTCTTCTCCTCGTACCATCGTGAAGAAATCAACTTTAGAAGTTGCAATCTGTGATTTGCGATTATGCTTTGCTTTTTCTTGAGCGGATGCCAGCGGTGTAACAAAAGTATCGCGTATTTTTTGTGCCCAGCGATTTGTCTGGAGAAGGGCGTCGAGGACTGCAACCAGCTCGGCCTTTTTATGATCTCTGCCTCGAATATACGCGTATCCAATGTGGTCACTATCTAGACACACAGTACAGCGTGTTACAGATACTTCACCCAGATTGAATTGTTGCCCGTCACCGCCGGCTCTTCCTCGGACCATAACCAGCCCGGTTTCTGTTTTACGAAGGAAGCGATAGGGAAGGTTGCTTAAATCAGCTTCTGATTTTGTCAGTTTTTGCCAGTGATGTTGTAAATCTTGCAGCGTGCAGCGAGCCAGAACAGATAACCATCTCTGTCTCTCGTTATTCGCATCTCTCTGGTCTAGCTGTTCCGAAACATCGGTCACTTTTTATCTCCTTTCGACAAATGCTAAATTTATCTAGACGTCTATACCTTTTTGATTTATAGGATGTAGCGTCAGCGAAGACAATTGACGACTGATGAAAGTTTTATGAACTTTAAAGGACAGTGAGATGGAGTGGGAAAAGGGTGAAGCAATCTGGAAGCAGATTGGGCGTCTTTTACTTCAGGATATTACATCGGGTGTTTTTAAGCCGGGCGATAAACTGCCGACAGAAAATGAACTTGCAAAAAGATTTGGTGTGAACCGTCACACAGTGCGCAGTGCGATTGCTGCACTTACAGAAGATAATGTGATGCGCGTCGAACAAGGGCGAGGAACTTTTGTCCAGGAAAACCTGATGGATTATACCTTGGGAAGTCGAACTCGTTTCTCTCAGATTGTGTCGGGGCGTCATCGACTGCCGGATAAAACCTTGTTAAGCAGCGAAAAGGAAAAAGCGACGAAACAAGTTGCAAAAAGGTTGATGGTTGCCAGGGATGAAAAGGTGATCAAGCTTGAATCTGTTAGCCAGGCAGACGGTATCCCGCTGGCCTATTCTATAAGCTATTTGCCCGCACTTCGATTTAGGGGAATTGAAGCCGTATTTGCGGAAACAAAATCTTTAACTGAGGCCTTTAAGCATTTTGGGTTAAACGATTATACGCGTAAAAACACAAGAATTACAGCGCAGATGCCCAGTAAACGAACAGCGGAATTGTTACAACAAGCTAAAAATAAACCCGTTCTGATCACCGAGAGTGTCGATGTGGATGCCACTGGCAAGGCGATACAGTTTGGTATTACGCATTTCGCGAGTGAACGTGTCCAACTCTTTGTAGATAACGAGAGCGCTCATCCGCTCTCTTAATCAATGTTTGTCAACTCGTCTGTCCATGGCGGAACTGCGCCACTTTGTGTGACGGTAAAGGCCGCGACTCTGTTGGCTTTATTCAGCGCGATAGATAGCTGCTGCTCTGTTAAGTCTTTTAACTTTGATTTTGATAGGATGCCTTGTTCACTGAGGCTTGAGAGAAAACCAGCATTAAAGCTGTCTCCGGCCCCGATGGTGTCTTTTACCTTAACTTTATTGCTCTCCAGTTTTATAGTTGAGTTTTGACTATAGACAGTGGCTCCTTGCGAACCTTCGGTAAAAAGTACGATTGATGCGCCTTGTCGCAATTGTTGTTGCGCAAAATCTTCTGGTTTCGTCTCTGGTGAAAGCCATAATAGATCTTCGTCAGAGACTTTAATAATATCGCTTATTGAGAGCAGCCGTTTGATGCGCTGACGGTACCCATCGGGATCAGTGATGAAACTTGTCCTGATATTGGGATCAAAAGACAACACGCATTTTTCATGGGCTGATGTAACAAGGTCTTCGAAGGTCGTTCCGCAAGGTTCCTGAATGAGACTGATTGCACCGAAATGGAACGCCTCAGCATCCGTAGGTATTTCTTTTATGTTGTTTCGTTGGAATAGTTTGCCCGCGGTATTCTCATCATAAAAGGCATAACTAGCTTGCCCGTCAGTAACCTTTACAAAGGACAAGGTCGTTGGTGCTTCCTGTCGAGCGGCATAACTGTAATCAACATTTGATTCTGAGAGTGATTGGCAAAGTTGTTCACCAAAGAGATCAGTTGAAATGCCGCCGCAGAACCCTGTTTTCGCGCCTAGTCGTCCTAGGGCGATAGCGGTATTGAAGATTGCGCCCCCCGAAACAGGTTGATAGGCGGTTCCTTTTTGTTCCTTTTGCGAAGAAATCTCTATCGGCAACATGTCAATTAGGGCTTCGCCACAACAAATGATCATGGGTTATTTCATCCATTTATCGTAATCAGAAACAAGCAGGTGTTTCGGAGCTTCGTTTTCTTCTATTTGAGAGAAACGTCCTATCTTTGCCTGAAAGACATTATCAGTCAGATCGTCATTCACTGTTGAAACTTCACCAATGAGAACATCTGCTCTTTCCCCCCAGAAGGCATGCCAAACGCCAGGCAAGAGGGTAACACTCTCGCCCGGTGCCAGTTTCAACAAACCACCCGCTTTAAGCTTTCTGTTAATGCCATCACAGGGAACAATCACTTCAACTTCTTCATCAATATCGCCTTTGGGATCAGACATGAATAGCTCCAAGACAAGATCACCACCACCACGGTTAATAATATCTTCTGCTTTGATATTATGACGGTGCATAGGGGAAATTTGATTTTTACGTGAAATCATAATTTTTTCGGCATAGAGCATGCCTTTTCCTGTTTTCAGATCTTCTGCAAAACCGTTCCTGACGGTAAAGAGAAATAATCCCAGCTCATCAAACTTTTCCTGACCGTAGTCCGTAATATCCCAACCCATACGGGCCTTTGTGATTCCTGTTAGCTCTTTTTTGCGGTTTTGCATGTCCTTAGGGCTGAAGTACGCAAAGGGGGGCAGGATATAACCATGGGATTTGATGAAACTGTCTGATTGAGCAAGGATTTCATTGACTTCTGAGCGGTGCATTTTCTTAAGTTCTCGTTAATTTTAATAGGGTTATTGATTAAGAGAGGTGTTTTGATCAACAAGATAGCGATCAAACAAAGGGAGACTTGCGCCACCTAGGGCACGGGCGACAGTTCCAAGTGATCCTTCGCAAATTATCTGCTGTTCAATTCCCTGTTGATTATAATTTTTAATGGCTTCTTGAGTAGCAGTGACGATGCGACTACGAACGTGTTCCGGAAAGGCTCCATCGATTACTGTTGCTTCCTGATCAATTAATGCTGTGGTTGAAATGATCGCCTGAGCCAAGCCATTTGCGACACGTTCTATCCAAGGATTGATTGTTTGATTTAAAGCTTGCCAACCATTTTCCATATTCCAAAGTGGAGAGGGGTCAATACCAGCCTCTTGTAACTGTTTTTCAAAGGTGACGATTGAGGCCTCATCAATAAGTTGTTTGGTATCGCCAGCTTTGTCATTGATCAGCATAGAGCCCAAGGCCCCAGCATTCCCGTTCTTACCGATAAATAGGCTACCATTGATGACGAGGCCTCCGCCGATAAAGGTGCCGATGTAGAAGTACGCAAAATCACGTTTGGTTTGGTTCGTTCCAAAAGCGAGTTCAGCACCACAGGCTGCCGTTGCATCATTTTGTAAATAAACAGGGTAGGAACAGCTATGACTTAGTATCTTCTGTATGTCATATGTTTTCCAGTTTTCCATCTTGTCGGTTGATGTGCCAATGGCCTCTGCCCAGTTCCAGAGCTCAAAAGGCATAGCAATACCTAGACCGGCAATTTTGGATGCGGTTTCTCCTAAATCGGTCTCAAATTTTTTGATCGACTTAAGGGCAAATTTTTCAATGTCATCAGGTTCAGGAAACGGGTAGGGGTGAATAACCTTTTGTTTCACTTGCCCTAAAAAATCAACAAGGATGAGTTCGGAACTGCGCCGCCCGATTTTTAATCCCAAAAAGAAGACACCATTGGGATTAAGAGAAAGGGGGACAGATGGTTGGCCAACTTTTCCGCGTACTGGTTCACCTTTTATAAGTAATCCATCTGCTTCTAGTGAACGCATAATGACAGATACTGTTTGTGCAGATAGCCCAGTCATTTGAGCAAGTTTCATTTTTGGGAGTTGCCCGTTTCGACGCACAAGCGAGAGTACCAAGCGTTCGTTATAAGCTCTCATATTACTTTGATTAGATCCTTTTAATTGTTGATCTAATTCAGTAATGTTTTCGTGATCGCGTTGTTGATCCAACTCTGAATCCTTTGTTGTTTTGGCTATATGCTGACCTTGGAAAACACATATTTTCCATTTTGCTCTATGGTAACTATCGGGAATTATTTCTGGATGGTCAATAGATAAATAAGAGTGATTTATTTATTGTAGATAGATCTATCTACAATAAATGGTGTGTAAGGTAAAAAAAGAAGTAGGGCGTTGCTGGGTGATCCCAGATCCATAGAAAAGTTAGTCACTTATATCCGATGAATGAAGTATGATGAAAAACGCCTTGTAATCTCTATCACAGGTTTGGCTTGATCTGGAAAAGGGATTGATCATGCAATGGTTGGGTTTGGGTTTAAGTAAAGAGGCGGCAACAAAGCGTGCTTTGTAAAATGATATTCCTAGTGCCAATTTAGTAAATCATAACTCATTTCGAGTTGATATTATTCTTAAATTATATCCTATAATTACCTGTAAAATAAACTAAAATTCTGTATTGATCTTGAATTTGATCCAACCTTCAAGTGTTTGTTTTGGTGCAAGAACATGAATGCCTGTATCTTCCAAAGACATACCTTTTGATGTCGGGTTCAGGGCATCCGTTATATGTGATGTTGGTTCTACGCAGAAAAAATTTTCGTCTTTTGGGGCGTAAACGACGAGGCGATTTAGGTTTTTACTGGCGTTCAATTCAACTGAAACATTGTCTTCTGGCCAATGAATCTGTGCCTTGCCATCCCATGGTTCAAACTGATTGTCGCATTCTAATGTTTCGACCAATGGATTTGTCCTTAAATCCCAATGTTGGGGACATTCAACAAGCTTTGTGGGGAGGCAGGTTTGATCTGTTATCCAGACATTTTCTGTATTTACTTTTAAACGGGTATCTTTTCGTTTCGGGAAATAAGGGTGTATCCCAAGGCCTACAGGCATTGGGTGGTCACTGGTATTAATGACAGAAATATGCTGAGTTAAGTCAGTACCAATTAGATTAAAAGTTTGAACAGCATCAAAATCAAAGGGCCAATCCGTGGGCTTTTTATCATTTGCCGTATAGTTCAATTCCAACACGATTTGGGACTTTTGATGATCTTTAACCTGCCAATATCTTTGCCAGGAAATTCCATGAATCGAGTGGGGATGATCTGCTAAATTTAACGCCAGTTGATATGATTTACCATCAAAGGTGAATTGCCCATGTTTAATGCGGTTGGAATAGGGGATTAAGGGAAAGGACGCTGTGTTCAGCGGTGAAAAGATAGCTTCGTTGTCTTGTTGATAGGGGCGCAAGATATCATAAGCGCTATCCATTTTGATTGCGTATGACATAATACAACCTCCCTCCAATGAGAAGGAGGCGACGGCTATATCTGTTTCGATGGTCAGGTCTGAGGTCAAGAGCAGTCGGCCTTTCGTCGGGTTGGTATTTGATATGGTTATCTTAAAAATATTTTCACTTTAATGATGATCAGGTTTTAATCGGACATTTTTACAAAACTATAAAGTTTAATCTGTTTTTCAAATTTAGATTTTCAAATATAAATACATACAAAGCAAAAGTATCTGAGTAGTGTGCCCGAACATTTTGCCATAACAGCTTTATGGCGTAAAACTCAATGTGCGTCCCGTTTCTGTTATATTTTGGAATTTTATGAACGATCTTTGGCAGGCATTTTTCAAAGCGATATCGCTTGTCATTACCTTGGATGACAGGCTGCTTGAGATCGTCTTTTTATCTCTGCGATTAAGTTTGTCAGCAGTGGGGATAGCGCTGCTCATTGCACTGCCTTTTGGTGCTGTTCTCGCGTTAACCAAATTCCCGGGTAGAAAAATTTTAGTCATTATTATTAATGTTTTCATGGGGCTGCCGCCCGTTGTTGTCGGGCTATTTGTCTATTTACTTTTATCCCGTAGTGGTCCCTTTGGTGTTTTTGGTCTGTTGTTTACCCCCACAGCCATGATTATTGCTCAGGTTATCTTGGTCGTGCCCATCGTGACGGCAATTACACGACAGGTGCTTGAAGAGCTCCATCTTGAATATGATGAGCTCCTGAGATCACTTGATGTGCCTTGGTATCGCAAGGTGACAGCTTTGGTCTGGGATGCCAGATTTTCCCTGACGACAGCTGCATTAGCCGGGTTTGGACGTGCTATTTCAGAGGTTGGCGCTGTGATGATCGTCGGGGGTAATATCGACCATCTGACCCGTGTCATGACAACGGCTATTGCCCTGGAAGCAAGAAAGGGTGATTTGGTTATGGCTCTTGCTCTTGGATTAGTATTGCTGGCGGTCGCTCTTGGAATTAACCTTTTTGCCTACAGCATTACAGAAACGGTGAAGAGGCGACATCAGTGATGACATACCATCCTTCGATCTTACCGTTAAAAGTTGAAAACCTTGAGTATCAGGCAGGTGGGAAGCAACTGATTAAAAATATCAGTTGCGAATTCAACCAAGGGAAAAGATATCTTCTTTTGGGACCAAACGGTGCAGGGAAAACACTTCTGCTACGACTGTGTCATGGTTTGTTGAAGCCAAAATCTGGCAAAGTGATATGGTCGTCTGGCAAAGATGCTAACCCCAAGCATCATCAGGCTATGGTTACTCAACGACCGGTCATGTTACGGCGTTCAGCTTATGCAAATATTGATTATGCGCTTTCCGTTCGCGGTGTAGAAAAATCCCTGCGACCGGATATGATTAACGCTGTTATCCAGAGAACGGGATTAACGCGGGTAGCAAATAAACTTGCGACCGTTCTCTCGCTTGGGGAGCAGCAGCGTTTGGCAATTGCGCGGGCATGGGTGTTAAAACCAGAGGTCCTTTTTATGGATGAGCCAACGGCTAGTTTGGATCCGCCGGCAACACATTCCATTGAAGAACTTATCCACGAAATTTCTGCAGAGGGCACGACGGTTATTATGACCTGCCATGATCTTGGTCAGGCAAAGCGTCTGGCAACAGATGTTCTTTTCATGTTCAGGGGGCGTATTAAGGAAATGTCTTCTGCAGATGATTTTTTTGCTGGTCCGCAAAACGATTTGGCGCAAGCCTTTTTAGATGGTCAGCTTATCTGGTGGAAACGCCGCCCAGAAAAAGACGATGTTCAAATTTAGGAGACACTATTTAATGTTTAACAGATCTATTATGCGTGCACTTGGTTTCGCAGCCGCATTAGTAATGGTTGGGTATGGCCCAGCTTCATACGCAGACGAAGCAACGAATAATATTACGTTGGCTTCCACCACATCGACACAAAACTCAGGCTTGTTTGATTACTTGCTGCCTCTTTTCAAAAAGCAGACTGGTGTTGACGTACATGTTGTTGCTGTCGGTACAGGGGCTGCCCTTAAGCTTGCCCGTAATGGGGACGCAGATGTTCTTATGGTCCATCATAAAACGTCTGAAGAGAAATTTGTTGCTGATGGGTATGGTGTGAAGCGTTTTGACGTGATGTACAACGATTTTGTTCTTGTCGGACCGGATAGCGACCCGGCTAAAGTTAAAGGTTCTGAAACTATCGTTGATGCGTTGAATAACATTAAAACAAAACAATCAGTCTTTCTCTCTCGTGGTGATGATAGTGGTACCAATAAAAGAGAACTAGAACTTTGGAAAGCCAACGGAGATAACCCTAAATCTGCATCAGGTGACTGGTATCGTGAAACCGGGTCTGGCATGGGTGCAACTCTGAATACGGCCGTGGCGATGCAAGGGTATGCGCTGACTGACAGAGCGACATGGATCAGCTACAAAAACAAACAAAACATGGAAATCCTTTTTGAGGGTGATGAACGTCTGTTCAATCAATACGGTGTAATCGTTGTTAATCCAGAAAAGTTTCCACATGTAAAAGTAAAACCTGCGGAAACTTTCGTGAATTGGATCATATCTTCTAAAGGACAAGAAGCTATTGCGGGTTATAAATTATCCGGCGAACAGTTGTTTATTCCCAACGCTGAATAAATAAAGTTTTTGAAAAATTTTGAGGAGGGAGCCTTTGGAGGCTCCCTCTTTTTTTATTCGATCGCATAGAGAGTGATAGATTGATCGTTTTCTTTTATCTCGTACGAATAAATTCTAAAGGGTTCTTCTTTTTCAATTCCCATTCCGGGCGACCCCATTGGCATTCCGGGCAAGAAAATTCCCGTTACATCAGGCTTTTCCGATAAAAACTTATCAACGACATTTATGGGAACATGTCCTTCGATGACATAACCGTCGATTAAGGTTGTGTGGCAAGAAGACATTTCATCTGTAATGCCATACGATTTTTTGATAAGGGACATTTTTTCTGTGGGTACTTCTTTAACCTTGTAACCGCTTTGACGGAGATGCTCGGCATAAGCACTACAGCAACCACATTGCGGATTTTTAAACAAGGTGGCTTCACCTTCACCTGCATGGGCGTGAACTGGCAAAAGGTTGATAAACATCGTGGCTGCAATTGTTACCGCAGGAATAAAAGATCTCATTTTATGATCCTATTGTGTCTGTATTAGTTGATTGATTTTTGTTTGATTTTACAGATTTATAGGGGGCGAAATCTCTACCGCTGGGAACAATCCAACAGATTGTTCTCGGTGAGGATATGTATCATCTGAGCGGGATCGTTGATTGTTAAGTGTGTTTCCAACGAGTATGGCTGGCGCCATAGATAGGCACAAATCAAGACAGATAACCGCATTGGAATGGTCAATACACTCTTTGCAGCTATCGATATCTGATGTCATATTCTGTACGTGCAATATGTTTGGAATAGACGAATTATTTACATTGTGATCGTTCTTAGGCGCATGCGCACCAGCCTGTGCAAGCGGTGTAAAAAGAACGCTCAAGCAAAAGATCAGACAGATTATAGTACGCCAAGATTTCATGACCTTAAATTACCGAGATCAATCGGTGCTTGTCTAGGATCATTATTGTCGCACAAATAAAAAAGGTGCCATGAATGAACATGACACCTTTTTCAGTTGATCATTTTATGAACTTAACCGTATGGGCCTTTCAGGCCAAGTTGTTCAACAAGCGTGATGTACTTGTTGGACTGCAGCGTTAGTTGAGCGCCATAGCGATCAATAAGTTCCTGACGACGTGAAGCATCTTTCGTGACAGACAGAGCGCCCCAAATTGCAGCCATGTCTTCGGTTAGCTTACGAAGCTCTGCAGCTGTTTCGTCTTCAGCGGCAACGGAAGCCAATGCATTAGATGTTACTTTACCCACACCATTAACTGTCGTTGCACCAGCATTAGTGTACCCGGCAGGAAGAGCGCCTTTCAGGTTCATGATAGATTTGTATTGGATCGCATCAAAGATCTGATCAACAGCCTGTTTTGCACCCTGAACGCGGGAAACATGCTCGGTATCCGCAGCTGCATGAGGTAGAAGCTCTAGCTTGTCAGCATGCCGATCAACAAGCGTAAGGTAAGGAACCATTGGTCCGCTTAGTTCGCCAGTTTCTGCGTTCTTGAACAGATCTGCATCAATCGCAGCATAGGCAACCTTGCCACTTGTAAGGGCAACATCAAGGGCGTCAATGTTGATCACTTCACCACGGTCGTAGTTAACAACAATTGCGCCATCATTCAGGGCGTTGAGTACGCCTTCGTTAACTAGGCTGTCATTGGCAAATTTACCTGTTTCTGCATTAAAGGCACCCAGACCAGTATGTGGGCTGATGACATCAGCACCTTTTGCTGCTTCTTCAGGTGTTTCTGCGTAGGTGAAACCTTCTGATTCAATCCAAGCTTTGTGACGGGCCCGTGCATAGATGGACACTTCCATACCAAAGGCTTTGCCAAGATTTGCAACTTCGCGGCCAATATTACCATAACCGATCACTGCAAGTTTTTTGCCTTCGAGCTTCTCAGTCGGGAACTTGCACAGGTCTTTTCCTGTGTCAAAATCACCTGCGCAGACAAGTTTGTGCATTTCTTCGACAGGAAGATCAGGAGACACTTTCAACAGGGCTTTCATTGCCATCTGTGCTGTTGCGCGGCTGTTAAAACTCGGCGTATTCATGAGGGCGGCTTCACCACCATCACCATTACCGCCGCCCCATGATTCAGAGCCCATGTTGCCGGTTCCCGCACCGATACGTACGCCACCATGTTTGAAGACGGAAGCTTTCGGCAGGAATGTCGCTGCTACGATTGTTGCGTCGTATTGGCCTTTATCTGTCTGAGGCAGAAGCTCTTCTTCTGTACTCAGGTTTGGCTGATACGAGAAGTGAAGTTTGCCAGTTTCAAGGTTCGCATCATCTGCAATCGGGCCTTCGTGGAAAACACCGCCTTTTGCTTCGACATAAGCACGAACCTCGGAATGGTCTGGATTGCCGTTTGTATCGAATTTCAATCCAACAAGGTCGGCAATAAGTACTTTGTAAGCTTTGTTTTGATCGTCCTGACGCACTTTGCCAGATGCATCATTTGCAGATGCTTCGAAAGTTACGCCTTCTTTTGCAAGAAGTTCTTCTAGCACTACGATTTTTGCACGGTGGTAGGCGTATTCGAGGTTTTCAAGCAGGGCAATAACGTCTTCTACTGGGCGTAGACCACCAATCCAGGCGCGGTAGTCACCAGGTGTGCCCGGGAAAGCATTGACGTAACGAGCAACGTCCAGACCTTCTTCATGCTCGCCATTTGGATGCGTTAGGCCTTCGTAGCCGAGCATCTGCTTGGATTTGGCAATGATGTCTGCATGGATTGCAGGATTTGTGTTTGCGCCTTCTGTTACTTTGAGTAGAGTAACAGCGGCACCGCGGTTATCTGCATCAGTAACACCGAGCTCAAGTGTTGGGTTGCTTGCAATCCAGTCGTTGGCTGTTTGGCGATTCTTGATGGATCGCTTGTTCAGCTCACGTGCAGAGCCAATTGATTTCTCTGCGCGCAGAAGACCAAAAGTTGTTTCTGCAAAAGCAAGTGTTGAGAAGGTGTTGATTATACCACCAAGCATCTTGTGTTCAGCAGGATCGTAAACCGGACCAAGTTCCCAGGTTTTTTCGCTGCTCATTGGCTCTTTCGGGTCCGCAGGAACAGCAATTTTAAGCTGACGCGGGATCGCCCATGCAGGGTCTTTCTGGTTCTGGTTCATCAAGGCAAGTGCTTCTGGTGTATAAGAAGCTATGAAATAACCTGAAATGCCGCCAATCGCTTTTTGGAATGGCATGAACATACAACACTTGTCCATAACCTCTAGAACAACATTCTCTGCCCATGGCATAGCACCCAACATAGACGTGCTGTCAATAATTGCGTGGTGCTCAGTTGGGTTCACATCGATCCACTTTAAAAGTTCGATGATTTCGGACTCTTTATAGGTCGTGGCACCGGTTGTTTCGTGACCAACGCCAACGAAGAGCTTGATGCCCTTAGAACTTAGCTCGGCTGCAGTCGGAATTGCGCCTTCGCCTTCGGAGTAGTGGATGCGTTCGATATCACCATTTGCAGCGAACTTCTGCATTTCCATAATCTGGGAACCCCAGGATTGACGGAAAAATCCACCCGCTTTGCCTTCGGCAGATTCAGGTTTTGGTGTATCGACATAGATTTTTTGATCAGGGTTGTTTGCATTCATCAAATGAAGAATGGAAACGGTAAAGCCACTGTGCCCACCACCTAGGCCAATAGCCATTTTATTCTTTTTTGGGAATTCAAAGTAACGATGAATTTCACGGACCATATCCAGCAGAACTTTATCGGCCGGATAGCCACGGTGCATGCTGCGGCCGATTTCGGCTGTTGTAAAGCTGCCGATGCGATTGCCGCGATCATCTACTTTTGCATAATTTTCTTCAAGCCATGCATCAAACTGAAAGCGCAGGCGACGCCCGTCAACTTCGTCGGATGTCATATCCGTAATGGGGCCTACGCCAAAGAACTGGTTAGACGTTCTTGTTGGAGCACCTTTTGCGGTGACAGCCAAGGACGCATCGCGTTGTGCCTTTAGGTCATCAATCGATACCATGATGTTAAATTCCCTGTGTTACTCAATAATGATGGCCTGCTGGGCGTGGTGAATGCACACGATCTGTTGATTGTTGTCAATCGCAAGAAATAGGCTTAATCGGAATAATCCAGCGCCTAAAAAGTAATTTGGTGTTCAATTACCAGCCAATTGCAGCACAAAATTTCAAAATTTTGCATTCCATGTGCTGTATATACCCCCTGTAAATCAGGGGTATGCCGATCAGCGCAGCAAAATGTGGTAAATACGACCACTTGCTTTGTTCCATGTGAGAATAGCTGTCTTTGATAGGGAAATCCTACTATATGATTTGAGAAAACAGATAGGATTTTGAGTGATAAATACTCTTAACCTTCTGAAATTGTGCCGAAAGTGGATCATTTTCTTTTGTTTTTATATGAAAACAGCTCTGAATTTGACTTCAGAGCTGTTGTATAGCTGTAAGGAAAAGCAGTATCTGGTTTTTGGGTCTATGAACCTATGGTTCATAAATTATGGAATAGAGTACTCTACTATTTTCTGATCAATTTTTCCAAAAATTGAGTGACCTTCCTTATCCATCATTTCTATTGCGATTGTATCGCCAAACTTCATAAAGGAAGTTTGAGGAGCACCTGTGTTGATTGTTTCAATCATACGGACTTCTGCAATGCAGGAGTAACCAACACCACCGTCCTGTACGTGTTTTCCTGGTCCGCCATCAAGCTTGTTCGAAACGGTTCCTGATCCGACAATCGTGCCCGCACCGAGCGGACGGGTTTTTGCCGCGTGAGAGACAATTGTTGGGAAGTCAAACGTCATATCTTCGCCAGCTTCAGGTTTTCCGAACAGCTTACCGTTTAGCGTCGAGAGTAGAGGCAAATGAACCTTGCCGTTTTTCCATGTAGGGCCAAGTTCATTTGGTGTTACAGCCACAGGGGAGAAAGCACTGGATGGTTTGGATTGGAAAAAGCCAAAACTTTTTGCCAGTTCAGCCGGAATTAACCCGCGCAGAGAGACATCATTAACGAGCATCAAAAGTTTGATGTGATTTTCTGCCTCTTCAGGGGATGTGCCCATGGGCATATCGTCGGTGATGACAGCAATCTCTGCTTCGAAATCAATACCCCAACTTTCTGAACCAAGTGGAATATCGTCTCTTGGACCAATAAAGCTGTCAGAGCCACCTTGATACATCAAAGGATCAGTCCAGAAGCTATCTGGTAATTCGGCGCCTCTTGCTTTTCTAACAAGCTCAACGTGATTTACATAAGCAGAACCGTCAGCCCATTGGTAAGAGCGAGGAAGAGGAGATGCACAAGCAGGTTCTTCAAAGTCAAAACTATCTGTCTGATCACCATTATTCAGAGCTTGATAGAGCTTGTCTAACTGCGGGGAAATATTGTCCCAGTCGTCCAGTGCTGATTGTAGCGTTGGCGCGATTGTTGTTGCCTTAACAGATTTTTTCAGATCGCGACTGACAACAACAAGCTCACCATCTCTGGTGTCATTTTTATAGGTAGCGAGTTTCATTTTATTAACCGTAACTTATGAGGAAAGTTCTTTTTGATGCATCCAATCGGCATGTGTTGGGGCTTTTTTGGTTTTTGACCACTCTTCAAGCATTTGCCATTTTACATCATCGAGCTTTTTGCTCATATCTGGTGTTGCTGTATTGACAGCCAATTCAATGCGATGACCACTTGGATCAAAGAAGTATATTGATTTGAAAAGGGTGTGATCTGTTGGCCCTAATACATCAATACCATCCGCTTCGAGCTTACTTTTAACAGTCAGCATTTCATCCATTGTTGCTACTGATAACGCTAAATGTTGTACCCATTCTGGCGTATTGGGATCTTTGCCCATGGGTGGAGAGTTCGGTATTTCAAAAAAGGCCAAGATAGAACCTTTACCGGCATCAAGGAAGATATGCATATAAGGGTCTGGGGCTTTTGTGGAAGGGACTTCGTTTTCAGCAATTGCGAGTATAAAATCCATATTGAGGTATTTTCCATACCATTCAACGGTTTCTTTTGCATCTTTGCATCTGTAAGCGACGTGATGAATTTGTTCTATTTTCATTTTAAGCCTCGCATTGTTCTGTACATCTATTCTGTAAATTTGCTCTGGGCAGTTCACAAAACTGATCCTTAAGTACACTGTGAGAATAAGAGAAAGAAGGTCACTATTTTCACAGCATTCTATTTTGATATACAATATTAGTTGCAAATGAAACTAATGCAAGTTTAAACCAATAAATAAGAATTTAATACATACCATTTATTCCTTTCATAAAATTCTTATTTATTGGTTTAAATTTCCATTACGTTCAATTGATAGTAATAT
>NZ_JBLXHT010000015.1:27869-87542 GCF_048259265.1 Kiloniella sp.
TATAAAATAATTAAAACTAAAAAAATTATATTTAATAAATATATATACTAAGTATTGTATCTAATATATTAAGATATAATACGCCGACTTGTTTTGGGGGCTTGGCCAAAACGATTGCGATAGCTTCGGGCAAAAGATGTTGCAGAGTTAAAACCACAACGAATGGCAATCTCAAGAATAGACAGGTCCGTTTGCTTCAATAGTCTCTGTGCTATATCCAATCGATGGTTTCTATAATATGAGGCAGGGGACGTTTTTAAATGTTTCTTGAAAAGTCGTTCTAGTTCTCTGACGGTAGAGTCGATTTTTTTAGCAAGCTCTGTTATGAGGAGCGGCGTTTCGATGGTTGCTTCCATCGTTTCTATCGCTTTGGTCAGGACTTTATTGTTCCGGATTTGTGGGTTGTTAGAAATCAGTCGTTGTGGGTTGTTTCCTTCGCGGAATCTTTGATAGATAAATATATCAGCAACATCAGTGGATAATTTCAAACCGTGTTGAACCCTGATGAGTTGTAACATCATGTCCAGACTGGTTGTGCCCCCGCCTGATGTGAACCGGTTACGATCAACAATATAAAGATCCAATTCTGCCTGTACATTAGGATAAGTCTCGATGAAGCTTTCAAAATTCTCCCAATGAACGGTCGCTTTATAGCCATCCAGAAGACCAGCTTTGGCAAGAATTTCGCTCCCCGCATCCATGCCACCAAACTCGGTCCCTTTTGAGCGAAGCCTTCGAAGAATTGCGGCTAGTTGTTTTGTATTACTTTCTTCCACATCATAACTGGCACAAATGATCAAGACAGGAATATTGTCGTCCAATGCAATTTCTGCATCAACATTAATGTCCATACCGTTACTGGCGCGTACTGTTGAGCCATGGATGGAATATAATTTCCATTCATATATTTTTTCACCGACCTTAAAATTAGCAGCACGCAAAGGCTCTAACGCCGAAGAGAAACAAAGCATTGAAAAGCCCGGTACGAGTAAAAACGCAACTTTTTGAGGTTTGGTTTCAGCTTCTCTTCCAAATAGATACATCTTGACGTTCTCATCTATTAGATATCGGTTGGCGTGAAATGTTTCATAATTAGCGCAAAGTGTAAATTGAGAAATAAAAACCGCCCTACACTTAAAAAAATAAAGGGACTCATCTTTGGAATTGATGTTCTGATAGGGTAGCGTGAAAGAGGGAATTACTATGAATAATGAAGTTATTATCACCTGTCCTGTAACAGGCTCAGGCATCAAAAAAGATCGACATATGAATGTTCCTGTAACGCCAGACGAGATTTCTGATGCCGCGATTGAGGCTGCATTGGCGGGGGCTGCTATTGCCCATTTGCACGTTAGAAATCCGGATACCGGTCAGGCTAGCAATGATTTGGAACTTTATCAGGAAACAGTTGGTCTTCTTCGGGATAAAATGAAGAGAAAAGGCGTGGATGTTGTTATCAACATCACGGCAGGCATGGGGGGAGAGTTTGTCCCCGATGCAACAAATCCCAATGTCGGCGGACCGGGAACTGATATGCTCAGTCCTGTTGATCGTCTCAAACATATTGATGCTATTCGTCCTGAAATTTGTACCTTTGACTGCGGATCTTTGAATTTCAGCGATTATGCCTATATCTCGACGCCGGATATGCTGCGTGAGATGGCTGCGATTATTCAAAAGATGGGGGTGAAACCTGAAATTGAAGCTTTTGAACTTGGTCATATCTGGATGGCAAAGCAGCTAATGTCGGAAGGTTTAATTGATGCACCACCTTTGTTTCAGCTTTGTCTTGGCATTTCTTTCGCGGCTGAAGCAAATGGCGAAACCATGCTTGCGATGCGTAATATGCTTCCTGAAGGGGCAAATTGGGGCGCTTTCGGGGTTGGCCCAGCTCAAATGCCGATGGCTGCACAATCAGTTATCTTTGGCGGTCACGTTCGCGTTGGGCTGGAAGATAACCTTTACCTGGAACGTGGTGTCCTTGCGAGTAATGGACAGTTGGTAAGCCGAGCCAAGGAAATTATTGAACGAATGGGGGCGAAGACACTTACAGCTGAAGATGCTCGTAAAATGTTCAATGCCGTCAAGCAGGCTTAATTATAATTTTTAAAACATAGATATGAGCAGGGTGTTAAAAAATGGCACGTGAAATCAGAACAGTTGCCGTCGTTGGGGCTGGTGTTATCGGGGCTGGATGGGCCGCGCGATGTCTTCACCGAGGAATTGATGTGGTCGTGACGGATGTTTCTGCTGGGGCAGAACGAGGCCTGAGAGAAGTTGTATCCAATGCTGAGCCTGCTTTGAATCAACTTAGTCTGGCCCCACGTAAGGAAAAGGGCACACTGACGTTCACTACAGACCTTGCCGAGGCTATTTCCAAGGCTGATTTCGTCCAAGAAAATGCACCGGAACGGGAAGACTTAAAAAGAAATCTTCTTGCGAAAATAAGTAAACACGCAGAACCGGATGTTATTATCGCCTCCAGTTCCTCTGGGTTGCTTCCAACGGTTATTCAGGCTGATTGTATCCATCCTGAACGTGTTTTGATCGGTCATCCTTTCAACCCTGTTTACCTCTTGCCTCTTGTCGAGGTTCTTGGCGGAGAAAAAACGACCGCCCAATTTATAGATGCTGCCATGGCGTTCTATAGCTCGATCGGGATGAAACCCCTTAAGGTTCGAAAAGAAATAGAAGGGTATATTTCTGATCGCCTTCAGGAAGCTCTATGGCGTGAAGCCTTACACATGGTTGCTGATGGGGTTGCAACAACAGATGAAATAGATCAGGCAGTCATATATGGACCAGGGCTACGTTGGGCTTTTATGGGGACATGCCTCACATTTCATCTTGCTGGTGGCGAACAGGGGATGCGCCATATGCTGGAACAATTCGGTCCGGCGCTTGAGTTACCCTGGACAAAATTAAAAGCGCCTGAACTGACAGATCAACTTATTGATCGAATGGTTGAAGGAACGCAACAACAGGCAGAGGGTTATTCAATCCGTGATCTGGAGCAGCTACGAGACAATTGTCTTGTGTCTATTATGCAGTCCTTGCGCAGCTTTAACTATGCATCTGGAAAAGTACTGAAAGAAGACGATGAAGGGCTGTATGGGGACGCAAGTGGTTCTAAAGAATGGTCTGAACAGGATGATTTAACCAAACCATTGAACCTTCATAGAGACAAAGTTCATCCCGAGTGGATTGATTATAATAACCACATGACTGAATCTCGTTATTTGCAGGTTTTTGGCGATGCCTCTGATGCGCTCTTTCGTTATGTCGGCGTAAATGCTGAATACCATGCTAATGGTCATTCGTATTATACTGTTGAAACCCATATAAATAATATTCTTGAAGTCTCAGTGCATGAGCCTTTGATAGTTATGACACAACTACTTGGTCTGGATGATAAACGCATCCATTTCTATCATAAAATGTACAAGGAAAAGGACAACAGCTTACTCGCAACAGCAGAGCAAATGGTCTTGCACGTTGATATGAAAGCCGGGAGAGCTTGTCCTGCGAAACCTGAAATACTGAATGTGTTAGAAAAAATACTTGATGCACATAAAAAACTGCCTGCTCCGGAACGTTTAAGCAGACAAATGATGGTGCCACCACCCAAATAATAGATAATCTTGCAGCCGGGTTTTGTCTTTGATTTTTAATCCGATCTGCAAATAAGTGTCAAATACCAGTGTCGCCATGACACTTGGAAATATTGATATTCAATCTGTGTTGATTTTCAACGTGGAATGCCTTTTGATGTCCTGATTTAATGGTGAAAGCTTAGAGATCATAAATCAGGAACAGTTAGGGTTTAGGGAGAAGTGATATGGATTTTGGTCTTTCGGAAGAACAACAAATGGTTGTTGATACTGTTCGGAATTTTGTTGAAAAAGAACTGTACCCCCATGAAAATACTGTTGAAGAGTTGGGTTATGTTCCCGCTGAACTGACCAAAGAAATACGTCAAAAAGTTTTGGATTTAGGGTTTTACGCAGCCAATATACCTGAAGAATTCGGAGGTGGCGGATTAGACTACGTCACCATGTCCTTACTAGAGAGAGAGCTGGGGCGCGCTTCTCAGGCGCTGAGTGTTATCTTTGGGCGCCCCTCTAATATTCTTTGCGGTTGTAAAGGCGATCAGGTCGAAAAATATCTGATGCCAGCTATTCGCGGGGAGAAGATAGACTGTATCGCGATGACCGAACCTGATGCAGGGTCAGATGTAAGGTCAATGAAGGCATCTGCCGTCAGAGACGGGGATGACTGGATACTTAATGGTACCAAGCATTTCATAACGCACGCTGATGAAGCGGACTTTGCCATTGTTTTTATTGCAACTGGAGAGGAAGAAACTCCTCGGGGCAAGAAAAAACAAATCACCTGCTTTCTTGTAGATCGCGGAACTCCGGGATTTGAAATAAGAGAAGGTTACAAATGTGTATCACATCGGGGATACAACAATTCCATCCTCAATTTTGATAACTGCCGCATTCCTGCCACGCAAATACTCGGGGAAGAAGGCAAGGGATTTGACGAAGCGAATACATGGTTAGGGGCCACAAGATTGACTGTAGCAGCTATGTCAGTCGGTCGGGCGCAACGTTGTTTTGATTTGGCGGTTAATTGGGCCGCTGAGCGAAAACAGTTTGGACAGGCTATTGGAAAATTCCAGGGCGTTTCCTTCAAATTGGCTGATATGGCGACAGACATTCAAGCCGCTGAATACTTAACCATGGGTGCAGCTTGGAAATTAGATAAGGATCTTCCTGCGGATCAGGACATTGCCATGGCTAAGGTTCATGCAACAGAAATGCTGGCCAGAGTAACGGATGAAAGTCTTCAGATTTTTGGCGGAATGGGTTTGATGACCGAACTTCCTATCGAACGCTTTTGGCGTGATGCCCGGGTTGAGCGGATCTGGGACGGCACCAGCGAAATTCAACGCCATATCATTTCAAGGGGTTTACTTAGACCTCTTGGCGCGTAATCGGGCATGTCATTGATCCGGGGAGTTCTGAAATGTCAAAATCAGCAAATATAAAACGCCTGCTTTGCCCCCAAAACATAGCTGTTGTTGGTGGAGCTGAGGCTGCTGAAGTCATCCGGCAAAGCCGTAAAACAGGATTTCAGGGGGAACTGTGGGCCGTAAATGCACGCAGAAATGAGATTGAAGGATTAAAGTGCTTTGCATCGGTAAACGATCTGCCAACAGCACCTGATGCCGCTTTCGTCGCGATACCTCGCGAACCAGCTATATCCGTGATTAAAGATCTGCAGAAGATGGGGGCAGGTGGCGTAATTTGTTACGCATCTGGGTTTTCCGAAACTTCTGACGGGCAGGATTATCATACAAATCTGATGAGCAGCGTTGGTGATTTGGCGTTGGTTGGCCCGAATTGCTACGGTATTCTAAATTATCTGGATGGTGCTGCTCTCTGGCCTGATCATCATGGCGGGCAGCATGTTGATAAAGGTGTCGCGATCATTACCCAAAGTGGAAATATCGGCATCAGCCTGACAATGCAGGAAAGATCACTGCCCATTGCCTATATGATTTCTGTTGGAAACCAGGCCGTGTTATCTATGCCTGATTACATTGATGCTCTTTGTGATGATGATCGTGTGACCGCAATAGGCCTTCATATGGAAGGGGTTGATGATATCCCCGGGTTTTGTGGTGCCGTAGATAAAGCCAGAACTAAGGGCATACCTGTGATTGCCTTAAAATCAGGAGGATCTGACATCGGGGCCGAGATTGCCCTAAGCCATACCTCTACTCTGGCTGGGTCTGATGAACTTTATACTGCTTTGTTTCAACGTATTGGGGTTGCTCGTGTTCGTACACTTAGTGAGATGATTGAAACCCTAAAGCTCCTTCATGTCGCGGGACCTCTATCGGGTAATAACATCGCTTCGCTTAGTTGCTCTGGGGGGGATGCTGCTTTGATTGCTGATTTTGGCAGTCAACTTGGCTTAAAATTTAATCCGATCCCAGATGTTCAGTCTTCTCAGTTACAAAAGCAGCTTGGGGAAAAAGTTTCTATATCAAATCCCTTTGATTACCACACCTATATTTGGGGAGATATAGAAGAGAAAACCAACTGTTTTACCCGTGTTATGCAGGGTGGGTATGACATCAGCCTTTTGGTGTTGGATTACCCCAGAGGTAGTTTAAGCGAGGCTCATGAGTGGGATATTGCACTGGATGCAATGATTGCGGCACAGAAAAACTCCGGGCATCAAGCAGCCGTTCTTGCCACACTTCCGGAAAATCTTCCGGCAAAAGCACGATCCACTTTGATCAGAAATAACGTGGTGCCATTACAAGGCGTAGAAGATGGATTGAAGGCTATCTCATCCGCGGCATGGATAGCGACTAGATGGAAGGATATTGCGAATAATAACGTATGTTCAAGGGTAGGGATATGTTCTGAAGTAGAAGGTGAGGTTGTTTTACTTGATGAAGCCCTAGCAAAATTACGTCTAAAAGAATACGGATTTATAGTTCCGGAGAGTGAAACAGTTGCCATTTCAGAAGCGGGTTTTACTGCGGAACAAATTGGTTTTCCGGTTGTTGTTAAGGCTGTGAGTGCTGATCTCGCCCATAAGACAGAAGTTGGTGGCGTGGCTTTGAACCTTCAAAGTGCTAAAGAGGTAACATGTGCGGCAGAAAGAATGGCGCATTTGTCTGACAAAGTTCTTGTCGAAAACATGGTTAAAGATGTTGTTGCCGAAGTTATCATCGGCGTGACACGCGATCCTCAATTCGGGCTTTCTCTTGTCGTGGGTTCTGGCGGTGTTTGGGTTGAGTTGATGCAGGATTCAATAGCATTACTATTACCAGTTTCACGTCATGATCTTCACGCTGCTTTGAAAAAACTCAAACTGTATAAGCTGTTGAATGGGTATCGTGGCCAAGGTGCTGGCGATATCGACACGTTAATAGATACAATTTTATTGGTTGCAGATTTTGCTAGGCATAATGAAAATAAACTTGTCGAAATGGATTTAAACCCGGTTATGGTTCTTCCAAAAGGAAAAGGCGTTGTTATAGCAGATGCGATGATCCGAATGGTTTCAGAGGAAAGAGTGAATTGATGTCAGATGTTGTTAAGGTTGAAAGACGAGGGTCCGTTCTGGAAGTGACACTGGACCGCCCCAAAGCAAACGCTATTGATGCCGAAACCAGTAAGGCAATGGGAAAAGTATTTTGTGACTTCCGTGATGATCCCGACCTTCGGGTTGCTATTTTAACAGCTGGTGGTGAAAAGTTTTTTTCAGCCGGATGGGATTTGGTTGCCAGTAACGACGGGGAAGCCCCGGATACTGACTATGGCCCCGGTGGATTTGCGGGCATAACGGAACTCCATGATTGTTATAAGCCAATTATTGCCGCTGTAAATGGGATGGCTGTTGGCGGTGGTTTTGAATTAGCCCTTGCTGCTGATTTTATTATTGCAGCAGATCATGCACAATTTTTCCTACCAGAAGCAAAGGTTGGTCTGATCGCTGATGCAGCATCTTTCCGTCTTCCAAAAAGGCTTCCTAGGGCAATTGCCATGGAATTGCTTTTAACTGGGCGGCGTATGGATGCGAATGAAGCCGCTCAATGGGGACTGGTGAATAAAGTGGTGACAAGCGAAGACCTTATGACAGCAACCAGAGCATTCGCGGATCAAATTTTAGAAGCTGCGCCTTTATCTGTTATGGCAGTTAAAGAGGTTTTGCAAAAAACGTCTGGTCTTGATGATGAGGCCTGTTATCAAGATATGCGTTCAGGAAAATGGAAATATTATGAAAAGATGCTGAGAAGTGAAGACTCTAAAGAAGGATCGTTAGCTTTTGTTGAAAAAAGATTTCCTGTCTGGAAAGGAAGATAATTCATTTATATCAATATCATAAAGCATTCTTAACAAATCTACAGACCTCTAGTGACAAATATAACAATGTCTTGCTTTGATTAGGCAAAATATTGTTTGAACTGCTTGGATATTTGCTCATAAATGAAAAAAAGAAATTCATTTTTGTACGCAATTTTTCAGGTTTTGAGACATGGTTAAAGAAAAGCGGTCTTTTGACTATATCGTTGTTGGTGCGGGTTCCGCGGGCTGTGTCTTGGCAAATCGCCTCAGTGAAAGCGGTAAAAATTCTGTTTTAATTCTTGAAGCTGGAGGAAGTGATAAACGATTTTGGGTTCAAGTTCCAATTGGCTACGGAAAGACATATTACCAAAAGTCCGTTAACTGGATGTACCTGACTGAAGCAGATAAAGGTACAGCAAACAGGCAGAGCTATTGGCCACGCGGAAAGGTGCTTGGTGGATCCAGCTCAATTAACGCCATGGTGTATATCCGGGGCCATAAAAAAGATTACGATGATTGGGCTGCAATCGGAAATCCGGGATGGAGCTATCAGGATGTACTGCCTTACTTTAAAAAGTCAGAAATCAATCAATTGAGTGATGATGGCTATCGTGGCACAGAGGGAGCAATGCATGTCTCTGATGTTTCGAAAGATTTACACCCTCTTTGCCAAAACTTTATCCGCTCAGGGCAGGAACTTGGTCTTGCCTATAATGAAAACTTCAACGGGGTTGAACAAGAAGGCATAGGTCTTTATCAGACAACAACCCGTAATGGTTTCCGTGAGTCCGCAGCCAAAGCGTTTCTACATCCAGCCTTAAAACGTAAGAATCTTAAACTTGTCACTCATGCCCATGTTTCAAAAGTCCTTTTTGAGGGAAAAATAGCTGTTGGTGTTCAGTATGTACGCAAAGGAAAAACTTCTACTGTTACAGCCAAAAAAGAAATTATTCTGAGCGGTGGCTCAATCAATAGCCCGCAATTGCTGCAGCTGTCAGGGGTTGGTCCTAAGACTTTACTCGATGACCATAATATTCCGGTTGTCCAGAATAGTCCGGCAGTAGGGCAGAACCTACAGGATCATATCGGGATGGATTATCTTTATTCCTGTACCGTTCCAAGTCTTAATGACGAATTGCATTCCTTGTGGGGGAAGCTGGTTGCCGGACTGAAGTATGTATTGTTCCGGCGTGGGCCCCTTAGCTTGAGTATCAATCAAGGAGGAGGCTTTATTAAAACCCGACCGGACTTGGAACAACCCAATATACAGTTATATTTCTCACCCGTGAGCTATACGCGTGCCCCGGCGGGAACGCGACCGATGCTCAACCCCGATCCGTTTTCTGCTTTTCAACTGGGTTTAACAAACTGTCGCCCGACTTCGCGCGGAGAGATAAATATTAAATCAAATGATCCGTTTGAACCACCAATGATAAAGCCAAATTATCTTTCTACCGACGAAGATGTTTCTGAGATGCTTGAGGGTGTGAAGTATCTAAGAAAATTAGCCGAAACCAAAGCCTTTAAAGATATTATCATCGAGGAGTTTCGCCCGGGGAAAGAGTGTAAAACAGACGAAGAGTTAATCGCCGATATTCGCGGTTACGCCTGGACCTGTTTCCATCCTTCAGGAACCTGTAGAATGGGGCCTGATCCAGAAACGTTTGTCGTTGATCATAAATTAAAAGTTCATGGTGTGGATGGCCTTCGTGTGATTGATGCATCAATCTTTCCCAATGTACCCTCAGGAAACACGAATGCAGCCGCTATTATGGTCGGTGAAAAAGGAGCAGATCTTGTGCTGGATGATGCTTAAGTACTTATTGAAAGATATTTCAATGCTTTTGTTCTATCTGAGCTTGATCCAATAACCAGTTACGAAATAACAAACTTTCAGGTTTAGATTTTTCGTTTTTTATTGGTGTTAACAGGTAATGAGAGTCATCGTAATCGAAGTCTTGCTCGACAACCCTCATTAATTTTCCGTTATCGAGATCTGGTTGGGCATGGGCTTTTAAGACAAGTGAAACGCAAGCTCCAGAGGATGCCAGCTGCACCGAATTCAGAGAGGTATCCACTGTGATATTTACCTCGAGATCTGCTCCCTTAAGGTGAGTCTCGAATATTTTTTGCCAACGGCCTTCGCAACCCATAATCCTGACACAACTGAGGTGACTGATAAGGGATTTATTGCCAGTCTCAATGGATTGCTTCAGGAGCTTCACATTGTCTGGTGTTGCAACAAGAACTGAAGGTTCTGTGTGTATTTTCTGACTGTGAAAACCAGGCCAGTTACCGTGCCCGCTGCGAATATCAATATCAATGTTGTCGTGATCGAGTGATTCTGTCCAGATCGCGGTGTGTAATCTGATATTGATATCAGGATACTTTGTGAGGAAATTTTTTAACCTTGGTGCCAACCAGGAAACGGAAAAGGCAACAGTACAGAGAATATTGATCGTCTGCTTGCCCTTGGTGCCGAACAACCCGGTAGTTGAGACTGATATATCTTCGAAAGCTCGCCGTACTGCTGGCAGGTAAGCTCTTCCCTTGTCCGTTAACTTTAAACTGCGGGCTAATCGTTCAAATAACAGGAAATCCAACTCTTTTTCGAGAGACCTTACTTGATGGCTAACTGCAGCTGGGGTGAGGTTGAGCTCTTTGGCTGCTGTCGTGAAGTTATTATAACGGGCGGCGGCTTCGAACGCGCGCAACCAGTTTAGAGGGGGGAGTTGATATGCCATCTGAGTACGATTATCAGTTTCAAATAAAATGATGTCTTAGACGAATAATACTTCGTTTGCTTTTATCTGCAAGCTTGGACTAATAGTACGCCATAGATTTTTATTGAGTGAGATTCTGCGTGAAAATAGCAAGCATTGAAACCTTTTCCAATGAATATGTCGGTTTTGTTCGGGTCCGAACAGTCGAAGGTGATGAGGGGTGGGGGCAAGTCTCAACCTATAATGCAGATATCACATCGCAAATCGTACACAGGCACATTGCGCCACATACGCTTGGTCAGGATGCATCCGATCTCAAGGCTTTAACCCAATCGGTGCTGGAGCGAGAACACAAATTTCCAGGAAGTTACCTCTATCGCGCTCTTTGCGGCGTAGATACTGCTCTCTGGGATATCCATGGTAAACGAGCAGGGAAAAGCGTTGCAAGCTTGCTTGGAAGTACGCGAAAAATCTTCCCCGTCTATGCATCAAGCATGCGGCGCGATATTACGCCAGAAGAAGAAGCAGAAAGATTTGTCGCCCTTCGAGAACAATTTGGTTACACGTCATTTAAATTCAGGGTTGGGCGCGAATGTGGTCATGATGTTGATCAGTGGCCGGGACGTACGGAAGAAATCGTAAAAAAGGTACGGGAAACTCTTGGCAATGATATTACCCTTTTGGTTGATGCGAATGGTGCCTACACACCGAAAAAAGCTATTGAAGTTGGTCATTTATTACAGGATTACGGCATTAGCCATTTTGAAGAGCCTTGTCCTTATTGGGAACTGGGTTGGACAAAACAGGTAAAAGAGGTACTTGATCTTGATGTGTCCGGTGGAGAGCAAGATAACAACATGGTTGTTTGGAACCAGATTATCCAAGACAGGGTTGTTGATATTGTTCAGCCGGATATTTGTTATATGGGTGGCATTACGCGAAGCCTCGAAGTTGCTAAAATGGCTGAAGCAGCAAAAATTCCCTGTACGCTACATTGTGCGAACCTTTCTCTTGTAACGTTGTTTTCTGCGCACTTTATGGCGGCAATTAACAACCCAGGCAAATATCTCGAATTCTCAATCGAGGGGTTGGATTACTATCCGTGGCAGACTGGTTTGTTTGACACCGGATATGAAATTGTGAATGGCAACCTTATTCTTTCAGATAAACCGGGGTGGGGGATTGAAATTGATCCTCTGTGGCTTGCGAGTGCGGATTATCAAGTGAGCTATAATGCTTCACGCTTTTGATAAAATCTTTGAATACAGAACATAGTTAAATAAAACGATAAGGCCTTTAGGTGTGATTATGACCAAATCAACAGATGCGCTGATCAGCGAATATTTTCAAACAGGTACATTGCTGGGGTTGCCAAATAAGCTATTTATTAATGGAGCGTGGGTTTCTGCTTCAACAACAGAGATGATCGATAGTAAGGACCCGGGAAATGGAAAGGTATTTACGTCCGTAAGTGCTGGGCAGTCAGAAGATGTTGATAATGCTGTCAAAGCTGCTAGGGATGCCTTTGTCAATATTTGGCGTGATATGAAACCCAGTAAGCGCGGCCTCATACTTTTCAAGGCTGCTGATATATTGGAACAAAAGGCTGATTATTTTGCTGTAGTAGAGGCTCTTGATTCAGGTAAACCGCTGGATGAAGCAAAGGGGGATGTCGCGAGCTCTGTTGGAGCACTACGTTATTATGCTGGTTGCGCCGATAAAATTCAGGGCGATACTTTCCCTTTGGGGGATGGTGTCTTCTCATTTTCCAGTGTTGAATCTGTTGGTGTTACCGCACATATTATTCCTTGGAATTACCCTCTTGCTACAACAATAAGGGGTGTCGCCCCTGCTTTAGCCGCAGGGTGTACAGCTGTGGTAAAGCCTGCAGAGCAAACCCCTTTAACAGCACTATTGTTGGCAGATGTCTTTGTTGAGGCCGGCCTTCCCAAAGGTGTTTATAACGTTGTAACCGGTACTGGGGCAGATGCTGGAAGCCCGCTGGTCAATCACCCGAAGGTTCAACACATCACCTTTACAGGCTCAGTCGGTACCGGGACTTTGGTGATGGAAGCTGCTGCCAAAAACATCAACAGTGTGACACTGGAGCTTGGCGGAAAATCACCTATTGTGGCCCTCGCTGATTGCGACTTGGAGAAAACGGCAGAAGGTGTTCTTTGGGCAATTTATTATAATGCAGGACAAATTTGCTCTGCTGGTTCGAGGTTAGTCGTAGAAAGAACAATTCATCGTGAATTAGTGGCAAAGATTGTTGAGAAAACTTCACAGTTAATAGCAGGTCATGCTCTCACTAATCCAAATTATGGTGCGATTAATTCTCTGCAACAGTTGGAGAAAATAGAAGGCTTTGTGGAGCGCGCCAAAGCTCGAGGAATAACCGTTGCTTGCGGCGGTGAACGGATCAATACTAAAGAAACTGAGAATGGTTGGTTCTATGCGCCAACAATTATGGATGATGTGCCTAACAATGACGAACTGGTTCAAGAGGAAATTTTTGGCCCTGTGTTGACGGTTCAGGTTGTCGATAGTCTTGATGAAGCTATAGAAGCTGCGAATTGCACTGATTTTGCTCTTGCGGCAGGGGTTTATACACAAAACATTACTCATGCGCTTAAGCTTTCTAAGGCCATTGATTCTGGGCAGGTAACAGTTAACGATTATTGGGCTGGTGGTATAGAAATACCGTTTGGCGGCAATAAATCATCAGGTATTGGCCGTGAAAAGGGAGTAGAAGCCCTTCGAAACTATGTAACAACAAAAGCAATTACGATGACGTTTTAAATTAACTTTTTTGTTTAAAAATGTTAAAATACATTAGTTGTGACGCGGGCCTTAAATTCCATAAAAGATTGTATTTGATTGGTTAGAAAAAATAACTTGATTGAATTTTTACTATAAACGACCCTAAGATGTGGTTTTTTGATCAAAAATTGACGTTTTTTGGATGGAAAGTCGCTGTTGGTGATGTTGTTGTCTTTAATGCGACAAAGTTATGGGTAGTTGACTCTATTCAAAATAAGGTTCTGGGAAACAGAACCAAAGCTGGTGGTGAGTATAGGTTTTTATGTTTCTGTTAAGAGAACAAGACTTTGTCTTTATGTAGATTTTGACGCTGTCTAGGTATCTAATACAGGGAATTAAATTAATTAAACCTTATAATCATTTGAATCATATGATAAAATAAAAGCGATTAAACGCTTATGTGATTCTCACCTAAAAGGTTTATGCAAACAGGGAGTAGAATAGGAATGACACAACATATTAATTATCTGGCAAAGCTTGCCGCTCAGGGTAAATTAGATCGCCGTGAGTTTATGGGAAAAGCTGCTGCTGTCGGTGTCTCTACCGCTGCTGCTGGTAGTCTGTTGTCCAGTGCGGCAATGGCCGAAGGCCCAAAAAAAGGTGGAACGCTTAAGGCTGGTCTTGGTGGTGGGGAAAGCACAAATAGCCTAGATCCAGCAGCCTTTCTGACACAAGTTTCTCATGATTTTGGTAAGTGTTGGGGCGAAACACTTGTTGAAGTTTCGCGTATTGGTGAAATTAATTTTCGACTTGCTGAGAGCATCGAGCCGACCGCTGATGCGAAAACATGGCATTTTACAATTCGCAAAGGTGTTGAGTTTCACAACGGCAAAAGCGTAACTGCTCAAGATGTACTCAAAACAATGCAACGCCACTCGGGCGAAGATACGAAGTCCGGTGCATTGGGGGTCATGCGTAATATTGAGTCCATGAAGGCTGATGGTGATGTTTTCTCTGTTACACTAAAAACGGCAAATGCTGATTTACCTTACTTAATGTCTGATTATCACCTAATCATTCAGCCCGACGGTGGCATGGATGCGCCTGATGCTGGTATCGGTACTGGCCCATACAAGGTTGCTGTTAATGAGCCGGGTGTACGCCATGTCGGTGAGCGTAATCCTAATTATTGGGATCCGTCACGTGGCCATGCAGATCAGGTTGAAATTGTCGTGTTAAACGATGCTACAGCCAGAACTGCGGCCCTTCAAGGTGGTCAGGTTCACATGATTAACCGTGTGGAACCAAAAGTTGCCGATCTTCTGGAACGTGTTCCCGGTCTTCAGGTGAAAAGTGTATCTGGTCGCGGTCACTATGTATTCCTGATGCATTGCAATACTGCACCGTTTGATAACAACGACCTACGTTTAGCTCTTAAGTATGCAGTTGATCGTGAAGAAATGGTTGATAAAATTCTTCGTGGTTACGGATCTGTTGGTAATGACATGCCAATCAATGGTGGTTATCCGCTGTTCTCCGAAGATATTGAACAACGCTCTTTCGATCCGGATAAAGCAAAGTTTCATTTCAAAAAATCAGGCCATGAAGGTCCTGTTCAACTCCGGACAGCAGGTACTGCCTTCGCTGGTGCTGTTGATGCTGCGCAGCTATTCCAACAGTCTGCTGCGAAATGTGGTATTACGCTTGACGTTAAGCGTGAGCCTGATGACGGGTATTGGACAGAAGTGTGGAATAAACAACCATTCTGTGCATCTTATTGGGGCGGATCGCGTCCGGTTCAAGATCAAATGTATTCAACGGCTTATCTATCAACAGCTGATTGGAATGACACGCGTTTCTTCCGTCCTGACTTTGATAAGCTTCTTATTGAAGCTCGTGGTGAACTTGATCAAGCCAAACGTATTGCACTCTACCGTGAAATGGGTGTGATGGTTCGTGATGAAGGTGGTGTTATCGTTCCTATGTTTAATGACTTCATTGCTGCTGTCAGTGATAAAGTCGGCGGTTACGAAGATGATCCAAGTGGTGAAATGATGAACGGTTTCGCCCTCGCAAAAACTTGGTTGGCGTAATCAGCGACTCATGGGACATCCCATTCTAAATTTGGTGGCCCAACGCATAGCGTTGGGCCTCCTTCTCCTCTTTCTGGCATCTGGGTTGATATTTATCGGTACCCAAATTTTGCCAGGAGACGTCGCACAATCTATTCTAGGCCAGTCAGCAACACCGGAAGCTGTTGCTAATCTTCGTAAAGAACTTGGCCTGAATGACCCGGCATATGTCCGCTATTTCGAATGGCTATCGGGTGTTTTACAAGGGGATCTTGGTACCGCACTTTCAAATGGAAAATCTATCGGTGAAGGTATTTCCACACGTCTTCAAAATACACTTTTTTTAGCGAGCTGGGCTGCTGCTTTTTCTGTCCCATTAGCTGTTATCCTAGGGCTGTTGGCTGTTCAGTACCGTAATCGCTGGCCTGATAAACTTATATCCGGTGTATCTCTTGCGTCTATTTCTCTTCCAGAATTTTTTATCGGATATTTGCTCATCTATTTTGTTTCAGTTCAACTCGGCTGGTTTCCTTCTGTTGCGATTTTGAACGAAACAATGACTTTGGGTGAAAAACTAAACGCCATTGCCTTACCTGTCGTGGTTCTGACAATGGTCGTTCTTGCGCACATGATGCGTATGACCCGAGCGGCCATTTTGAATGTCATGCAATCTGCCTATATTGAAACGGCTGAATTAAAAGGGCTTAATCCTTTTACGGTTATCAGAAAGCATGCTTTTCCTAATGCGATTGCTCCCATTGTCAACGTTGTCATGATCAATCTTGCCTATCTTGTTGTAGGTGTGGTGATTGTAGAGGTTATCTTTGTATATCCTGGAATGGGACAGTATTTGGTTGACCACGTTTCCAAACGTGATGTTCCTGTTGTTCAGGCTTGTGCCCTGATCTTCGCCAGCGTTTATATCTCGCTGAATATCATTGCTGACATTGTATCAATCGTGGCTAACCCGCGCTTGAGACATCCGAAATAGGGGATGGTATAAATGAACTTTAAACGTATTCCCCTGAGTGCACTTGTCGGCATTATTGCGACAGGTTGTTTTCTCTTTGTAGCTATTTTCGCCCCCGTATTGGCGCCTTATGGTATGGCAGAGATTGTTGGTGATGTTTGGGAACCAGCTTCTGACCAATTCCTGCTTGGTACAGATAATGTTGGTCGCGACCTTCTTACGCGAATGATGTATGGTGCTCGTATCACGATCTTTATCGCGGGTGCTGCCACAATTTTTTCTTTTGTTACGGGATCTGTTCTTGGTTTCACTGCTGCGGTAACCGGTGGCTGGTTTGATATGGTCTTGTCGCGTTTTGTCGATCTATTGATGTCAATACCGACCCTGATTTTTGCGTTGGTCGTTCTATCTGTATTACCGGGCAACCTTGTGACATTAATTGTTGTTATGGGGGTTTTGGATAGTACACGTGTTTATCGACTTTCCCGCGCGGTCGCTGTTGATATTAACGTAATGGATTACGTGGAAGCGGCCCGATTACGTGGCGAAGGTACACGATGGATCATCTTTCGGGAAATCCTGCCTAACGCCTTATCACCCTTGGTTGCTGAATTTGGCCTAAGATTTATCTTTGCAGTTCTTTTCCTTTCTTCCTTGTCATTTCTTGGACTTGGTATTCAACCCCCGGAAGCTGATTGGGGGGGGATGGTGAAAGAAAATAAAGAGGGTATTATCTTTGGTATTCCAGCGGCGCTTATTCCTGCCTTTGCAATTGCTGTTCTGGCTATTTCTGTAAACCTTGTTGCGGATTGGATCCTCAATAGAACGAGTGATCTGAAGGGAGGGCGCGGATAATGTCTGATAATCTTCTTGAGATTAAGAACCTCAAAATCGGTGCAACCGTCTATCCTCCGGGCGAAAAGCCCCACGACATTACCATCGTTCATGATGTGTCTCTTAACCTAAAAAAAGGTCAGGTTATGGGGTTAATCGGTGAAAGTGGTGCTGGTAAATCAACTATTGGCCTTTCTTCTATGAGTTATGGCCGGGGTGGTGTTGAAATTACAGGTGGCGAAGTTTTCGTCAATGGACGGGATATCCTGCAAATTCAGGCTCAAGGTTTAAGAGAGCTACGGGGCAGGGAAGTAACTTACGTTTCCCAGTCTGCCGCGGCTTCTTTTAATCCAGCAATGCGTTTGATGGATCAGGTTATTGAAACCACAATTCTGCATGGACTTTCAAACAAAGCACAGGCAGAAGAACGTGCGATTGAACTCTTCAGGTCGCTAGGACTTCCTGATCCGGAAAACATTGGTAATAGGTATCCGCACCAGGTTTCTGGCGGGCAATTACAACGCGTTATGACGGCAATGGCACTGTGCCCTAAGCCTGATTTGATCGTTTTTGATGAACCGACAACCGCACTTGATGTAACAACACAGATTGATGTCTTGGCGGCGATTAAAAAGGCGATTAGAGATACTGGTGTTGCTGCCCTGTACATTACCCATGACTTGGCTGTAGTGGCACAGGTTTCGGATGAAATTCTTGTTTTACGTCATGGTAATATGGTTGAACATGGCACTGTTCAAGAAATCATTGAGGCGCCAAAAGAAGAGTACACCCAGGAATTGGTGAAAGCTCATTCTATTACACATGAAGAGAAAAAGCCGACAGATAACCCAATTCTTCGCGTGGAGAATATCTCTGCGTCTTATTCTGGAGAAATTCAGGTTTTAAAAGATGTTTCTGTTGATATTCACCCGGGGCAAACACTGGCTGTCGTCGGTGAGTCCGGGTCTGGGAAATCGACACTTGCACGGGTGATCACCGGGCTTTTACCGCCGAGTGACGGACGTATTATCTTTGACGGAAAAGAGTTAACACCGGCACTTCCTGATAGAAACATAGATGATCTTCGTGAACTTCAAATGATCTACCAGATGGCTGATGTGGCGATGAACCCACGTCAGACAGTTGGTCAGATTATTGGGCGCCCGCTTGAACTTTATTTCGGAATGAAGGGTGCTGAAAAACGTAAACGCGTTATTGAGCTGCTCGATGAAATCGAAATGGGCGAAAAGTTTATCGACCGCTATCCTGCGGAACTTTCCGGGGGGCAAAAGCAACGTGTTTGTATTGCGCGCTCATTGGCGGCGAAACCCAAGCTGATTATCTGTGATGAGGTTACATCTGCGCTTGATCCTTTGGTTGCAGATGGCATTTTAAAGCTTTTGCTTAATTTACAAAAGATAGAGAATGTTGCCTATCTCTTCATTACCCATGACCTTGCAACGGTGAAATCAATATCTGATTCCATCGCTGTTATGTATCTTGGGGAACTTGTGAGATACGGAACCAAATCCGAAGTTCTGTCTCCTCCGTTCGATGACTATACAGACCTTTTACTTTCCTCGGTCCCAGAAATGAAATTGGGGTGGTTGGAAGAAGTCTTGGCGCATCGAAAAATGGAAAGTGCCGGCAATTAGTCGGCACTTATATCCACGGTCAATATTTCATACGTTGGTCAGTTATTAGTACTGTTTAGGGAGATTATCTCTTGGCTCTTAAAAATAAAGTGTTGTTGATCATTCTTGATGGTCAGCCTTGGAGAGATGCGCGTCGTTATATGGGTAACCTAGAAGGTTGGGTTCAATCCGGCGAGGCACGTGTTTGGAAAATGCGGGCAGTGTTACCATCAACATCTGCGTCTTGTTATGCGTCTATCCATACAGGCGTAACCCCGCAACAGCACCACGTCGTTTCCAATCAATCAATCTTCCGCGTAAAACAGGCCGATATTTTTAGCCAGGTTCGGGATGCAGGTGGAAAAACAGGCGCTGTAACGCATTCGTTCTGGTCAGAATTCTTTAATCGTGCGCCGTTTGATATGGTACGGGATATTGAATATGACGAAGACGATGGTCCAATCAATCATGGTCGTTTTCATACCATGACGGGCTATGGGCACATAAATCAGATGACCCCATCAGACGCTGATTTGTTTGCGACGCTGACGATGCTAACGGAACGTCATAAGATTGATTATGGCATCTTGCATACTTGTACGCTTGATTCCATGGGGCACAGGTTTGGGCATGATTGCGGCGAGATGGATCAAGCCTGTTTTGCCATTGATGCGATGCTTGCGCATTTCCTGCCGCGTTGGATTGAAAATGGCTACGAAGTCATCGTGACGGCAGATCATGGTCAATCCGACAGAGGACACCACGGTGGGCGCGGTGAAGATCAACAAGACGTTGCTCTGTACTGGTTTGGTGGCGGTAATGGTCCCAAAGAAGATATAGTTCTTGATCAGTTACAACTTGCCCCCACGATCCTTTCCAGAATGGGTGCTCCGATTGCGGATACAATGAAGGCAGAGCCTTTCTTGAAGTAAATCAGGTATATTTCTGATTTTTATTTGTAACTGGGTGCGAAAGCTTTTCATAAGACCTTCGTATCCAGTTTTTTTATGCCAGTTTTTTTGATGACTGTTTACATTTCCAGTTATAGCTTTTTGAGGTGCGATATGGCGATAAATTTTCAACCCCGATCAAATGTTACTCAACATGATGGTTTTTGCGTCTGGGAGAATATCTGGATACCGCTAAAGGATGGTCGACAATTATCGGCACGTATCTGGATGCCCGATTTGGCGCAGGGTGAAGAGGGGGGGATTACACCTGTTCCTGCGATCTTTGAGTATCTTCCCTATCGTAAGCGTGATGGTACGGCACAAAGGGACGAAAGCACTTATCCTGTTTTTGCCCGAGCAGGATACGCAGGCGTCCGTGTTGATATATCTGGTACTGGTGAATCTGACGGTGTTTTTGACGATGAATATTCCCCCCGTGAACTTTCTGATGGCGTAGAGGCGATTAACTGGATTGCAAGACAGGTCTGGTGTAACGGCAAGCTAGGTATGATGGGGATATCTTGGGGGGGCTTTAATGCTTTGCAAATTGCGGCCCTACGACCCAAACCATTAAAGGCTGTCATATCTATCGGTTCTACCGTTGATCGTTATAATGCTGATATCCACTATAAAAGCGGCTGCCATTTGAATTCTAACCTGTCTTGGGCTGGTGTAATGCAATGTTATGCTAACCGTCCGCCCGATCCAGTCTTGGTTGGTGATAAATGGCGGGATATGTGGCTTGAGCGCTTAGAGGGCGCAAACTTTATCCTCGATGAATGGTTATCTCATCAATGTTATGATGACTTCTGGAAGCATGGCTCTATTGAACAGGATTATGATGCTTTGGAAATTCCAAGTTTGGTAATTTCCGGTTGGGCTGACGCTTATAAAAATGCGCCTCCAATTGCAGCAGAAAACAAGCCGGGTCTTGCTAAAGCGATTAATGGTCCCTGGGTACACAAGTACCCGCATTTTGCTTATCCGCACCCCAGATCAGATTTCCACCAAGAAGCTTTGCGTTGGTGGGACCGTTGGCTTTGTGGAAAGCAGAATAATGCAGAAAATTTACCAGCCTATCGTGCTTATATTTCTGAAAACGTCACGCCTTCACGTTGGCGAGAACACGAAGAGGGGAGATGGGTTGCTGAAAATGTCTGGCCTTCTGATAGCATCGTATTTCAAAAGCTGTACTTGAACGCTGATCACAGTCTCTCAAAGACCAGTCATGCTGAGGGGCAGATGTCTATTTGTTCTCCTGAAGATACGGGTATCGCGTGTGGCGAGGTCTTTGCGCTTAAACCAGATACAGAAACGCCGGGCGATCAACGTATTGATGACGGGGGATCTTTGGTCTTTGAAACAGATGTTCTGAGTGACGCCATTGAGATCCTTGGCCAACCAACGTTATCTTTAGACGTGGCAATTGATGCACCATTAGGAAACCTGGCTGTTCGATTAATCGATGTGCATCCTGACGGTGTTTCCCATCGTGTGTGTTTCGGGGTTTTGAACCTGGCGCATCGACAGGACAACGAAAAGCCAAAGGAAATGGTACCAGGGCAAAGGGAAGGTGTTACAGTTACCTTGGATCACATTGGCTATCGTTTTTTACCGGGGCACAAAATAAGGGTTTCAATCTCGACAGCCTATTGGCCTTTGATTATGCCGTCCCCGTATCATGTGACGGCCTCAATTTCTCTGGATAAAAATACTGCTCTTTCACTGCCCGTCAGGGCAATAGGCAATCAAAGGGTTGTCGATGATGAAATTGTCATGCCTGAACCAGAAGAGGCCAACCCACTACCTCTATACAAAGAGATAACACCCTCTAAAACGGCCCGCAGGGTTGAAAAAGATCTTTCTGGTAACTTGACGCACTACATCACCGAAGATGACACAGGGACGACAGAAATTCCGAATCATGCTTTGCGCGTTCGGCACACGAATTTTGTAAAATGGTCCATAAGCCCAGATAATCCCTTGGGGGCACAAGCGCACTCACAATGGTGTTGCTATATGTCTCGTGATGATTGGTCTATCAAGTTGGAAACTGAAGTTTCAATGATTTTAAGAGCGGACAGTTTTAAAATTTCAGGGAAAATGCTTGCCTACGAAGAAGGGAATGAAATCTTTAGCCGCAGTTATCAGAAATCCATTCCAAGAGATCACATGTAAATTAGAATCAATCCTATAACTTGAAGAATAGCTTGCAGTATAGTTTCATATGAAACTATACTCATTCTGCATATAAATAATTTAAAGATCTGTAGGCATACAGAAATATAAAAGAGCAGGAAGGTTACAGGATGAAACGTACACTCATTGCGCTGACAACAGTTGCAAGTACTGCATTAACGGCTATTTTTTCAAATGCTGTCGGGGCAGAATTTGAATTAAAGCTTAGCCATTTTTTACCGTCGTCTCATCCAACGCAAACCCAGTTTCTTGAACCTTGGGCAAAAGAGCTTGAAGAACGGAGTGAGGGTAAAGTCAAGGTAACGATCTTTCCTGCGGGATCTGCCTTTGGGCATGTCGCAAAGCAATATGATCAAGTAAAAGCTGGTGTCGTCGATATTTCTCATGGTCTCACGGGCTTTCCACGTGGTCGGTTGCCACGTACTTTGATTATGGATTTACCCTTTCTGACAAAATCTTCTGATGCGGCATCCCGTACGTTATGGGATTTGTACCCAACCTATCTTGCCGAAGAATACAAAGGCCTAAAGGTTCTAGCCCTACATGCTCATAACCCCGGCCTTATTCATACAAGAGGCAAGCAAGTCAAAACCATGAATGATCTTGCAGGGCTTCGGGTGCGCGCACCTTCTGCGGCGACATCTATGATGCTTAAACAATTGGGAGCAACACCGATTGGACTTCCACCCACACAGGTTTATGAAAATCTTCAAAAAGGCGTGATTGACGGTACGATCTTTCCCTACGACGGTGTTCATGGGTTTAAGCTTGCCGAGGTTCTGGATTATCATCTTGATGCCAAGGCTTACACAACCAGTTTTTATTTCATTATGAACGAGAAAAAGTATAACGCGTTACCGGAAGAGATCAGAGCCATTATTGATGACATGTCCGGTGCATCCCTTGTCGCGAAGTTTGGGCCATGGTGGAATAATTGGGATAAGCCCGGACTTGAAGACATACAGAAAAAAGGAAGCCCGGTCGTTATTCTTGACGATAGCCAAAGGGACGAATGGCGTCTTGCTTTAGAACCAACGACAGCCACTTATCTAAAAAACTTGGAAGAGGCGGGTGTGAAGAATGCACAAGAAATTTACGATGCTGCAGTAAAATCCATCGCGAAATACGAGCAATAATTATTCTTGAAATGGTCGTTCTAATGCTTGATTAGGACGATCATTTTCTAAAATATCATAAAACTGTTCGTGTGAATCATGATTATTATTATATCAAATTATTTCAACCAATTAGTTAAATATGTTGCTTGGATAGGTGTCCTGTTTCTGTTGGGCGCTATGCTTATTACAACGACAGATGTTGTTTTGAGAAAGATAGATAATGCTGGAATCTATGGTACGATTGATCTGGTTCAATTGATGATTATCTCGGCCGCATATCTTTCAATTCCCTATGCCTTTTTGAAAAAAAGCCACGTTGCTGTGGCTATTCTTTCTGAACGGCTGCCAGAAAAAGTAGCTATTTTCTGTCAAGCTTTAGGGATGTTATTTTGCGCTGCATTTATGAGTGCAATAGCGTGGTTTGGTTTTTTACAAGCTGAACAGCAGCATCAGTATGGTGATATCTCTATCACCCTCGGCTTGCCGATGATTTATTACTGGATACCACTTTTGCTTGGCGCAACCTTGTCAGGCGTAGTTTCGATCGGCCTATTAATCAACAGCCTTATTAACATGTTTGGTCTTGAACAAGATCCATCAAATGAAAATCGGGTTAAGAGCTAATGGATAACACAACAATTGGCCTTATCGCCTTCGCTGTTCTTTTCGGATTGATAGCCATCAGGGTGCCCATTGCCATAGCTATGGGTATTGTTGGTATGGTCGGTGGCTTGATCATAAACGGTTTTGATTCCGTGGCCTTTATTATGGGGTCGGTTCCATTCGAATCAATCTTTCCTTATTCGTTATCTGTCATTCCGCTATTCATCTTGATGGGCGTTTTTTCGTCAAAAGCGGGCCTCTCCAGAGCGCTCTATGATGCGGCACACGCTTTTATCGGGCACTATAAGGGCGGGTTAGCAATGGCGACGGTTGGCGCTTGCGCTGCATTCGGTGCCATATGTGGTTCATCCTTGGCGACGGCCGCGACAATGTGCCGTGTCGCAATGCCAGAAATGCGTCGGCGGAATTATGATGATGGCTTGGCAAGTGCAACAATTGCTGCTGGGGGAACACTTGGGGTTTTAATCCCTCCTAGCGTAATTATGGTTATCTATGCAATTTTGACTGAACAATCGATCGGTCGTCTTTTTGCCGCGGCCCTAATTCCCGGGTTGCTTGCCACGATACTTTATATGCTTGCTGTGCGCATAAAAACGGCTAGAAATCCAGACTTAGCCCCGGCAGATACGCCTGTTGATTGGTCTGGACGCATTGTTGCTATGCTAAATGTTTGGCCTGTTATTCTGTTGTTTACCGTTGTTATTGGCGGCATTTATGCAGGGTGGTTCTCGCCAACAGAAGCTGCGGCAATTGGGGCAATTGGTGCTTTTATTCTTGCACTTCTAAAAAGAAAAATGGATCGACATACATTCATTGAATGTCTTGAAGAAACGGCGAGTTCAACAGGTATGATCTTTATGATCCTCATTGGAACCGCGGTATTCAATTACTTTGTCGAGACAACAGGACTACCGCAAGCTTTGGTCGCTTACGTAGGAGAACTAGGATGGAATGAATATACAATTCTGATCTTTTTGATCATTTTCTATGTCATTCTAGGATGTTTTATGGATGCGTTATCAATGATCTTGCTGACGCTACCCTTTATTTATCCTTTGATTACCAACATGGGTTTTGATCCGATTTGGTTCGGTGTGATTATGGTTTCCGTTGTAGAGGTTGGTTTAATTACACCACCTGTGGGAATGAACTTATTTATTATCATGGCCGGGACACCGGGATTAAAATTACAAACCATTAGCCGAGGCGTAGTCGCATTTTTGATGGCGGATGTTGTGCGGCTGGCTCTTTTGATCCTTTTCCCGGCACTATCCCTTTGGCTTCCTGCTGTGTTGATGGATTAGCAACGGGAATGTCAATTTGTTGAAGAAGAAAAAAGCAAGTAACTCAATTTTTAAAAACGTGGCGAATAAGACGAAATGACAGATCAAAAAACAACGAACCCAGATAATGAAGTTTTAGATTTAAAAGACTTCTTTCCTTATAAAGTCCGTGTTTTTTACCGCTCAGTAAGTCAATCCGTTGCCGAGGTTTATACAAAGTCCAAAGGGCTGACTGTTTATCAATGGCGTGTAATGGTTGTTTTGGGTAATAGCCAACCACTTTCTGCCAGCGAAGTAGTCGACTATTCCAGTTTGGATAAGGTTCAGGTTAGCAGAGCAATTAAGGGACTATTGGAAAGAGAATTCATAGAACGTCATGTGGATGACCTTGATAAGCGTAAGGTGAATTTACTTTTGACCGAGAAGGGTAATGACACGCTTCAGGAACTTATCCCGCTTGTCCTAAAACGTGAGCAGGAAATCCTTAATGGTCTGAGTGACGGTGAAAAAGAAACGCTAGAGAACCTTATGGCTCGTGTGTTGAAAAACGCAGATAAATGCTTCGGCGCAGATAAACTGGTCGAGGATATCTAATTTATGAAACTCTATAGCTATTGGAGATCAACGGCGGCTTACCGTGTTCGAATTGCTTTAAACCTCAAAAAAGTTGAATACGACATAATCCCTGTTCACCTTGTTAGAAACGGCGGTGAACAGTTGGGTAATAAATATAAAGAAATAAATCCGCAGAAACTCGTCCCAGCTTTGGAAACAAAAGAAAACGAGATACTAACGCAGTCGATGGCAATCATCGAGTATCTGGATGAAACTCTACCCCAGCATAAGTTATTACCAGATAATGCCGCGGATAGAGCGTTTATAAGAAGTTTATCCCAACTGGTCTGTTGCGACATTCACCCGATAAATAATTTACGGGTTCTAAAGTATTTAGCAGGGGAAATGTTACTTTCTCAAGATCAGAAATCCACTTGGTATGCGCATTGGGTTCTAGAGGGATTATCAGCGTTTGAGCAACGTTTGAAAACACGTCAGTCAGAGGGGCGATATTGTTTTGGCTCTGAACCGGGGATGGCTGATTGCTGCCTGATTTCGCAACTTTATAATGCGCATCGTTTTGATATACCCGTTACTGATTTTCCTGAAATAAGAAGAATTGAAGAACACTGTCTCAAACTAGAATCCTTCGATAAAGCCCGTCCAGAAAACCAGATGGATGCAGAATGCGCATAAAAATAAGCAAAAGACTGTTATCAAAACTAAAAGGGCGCTGATTATAAAATCAAGCGCCCTTTATTTTTTTGACGATAAGAGTTTAGTCTGTTTTTAGCACGCCGCGATTAACCTGATCGCGTTCGATTGATTCAAACAGGGCTTTAAAGTTACCTTCGCCAAATCCGTCATCACCTTTACGCTGAATGATTTCGATAAAAGCTGGGCCGATCACGCACTTGGTAAAGATTTGAAGCAAAAGACGCGGATCGCCAGCTTCAGTTGCGCCATCCAATAGGATACCGAGTTTTTTAAGTTTTTCCGGATCTTCGCCATGACCGGGGAGGCGTTCATCCAGCATTTCGTAGTAGGTCTCTGGAGGTGCATCCATAAACTCAACACCATTGGCGCGCATATCTGATATTGTTTTGTAAATATCCGGTGTTGTTAACGCGATATGCTGAATACCTTCGCCATTAAACTTCATAAGATATTCTTCGATCTGGCCTTTTCCTGCGGAAGACTCTTCGTTCAGTGGAATACGAATTTTACCATCAGGTGCCGTCATCGCTTTCGATGTTAGACCTGTGTACTCGCCCTTAATATCAAAGAAACGAATTTCTTTGAAGTTGAAGAACTTCTCATAAAATTCAGCCCAATAGGCCATGCGACCACGATATACATTATGGGTAAGGTGATCGATGATATCCATGCCATAGCCAACAGGATTTTTCTCAACACCCGGTAAGTACTCAAAATCGATATCGTAAATGCTAGAGCCATCTTCGTATCGATCAATTAAATATACCGGTGCGCCGCCAATCCCTTTGATTGCCGGAAGTTTGAGTTCCATTGGACCGCAAGGAATATCCAGTGGCTGCGCGCCGAGATCCAGAGCTCTGTTATAAGCTTGGTGTGCGTTATCCACTCTGAATGCCATACCACAGGGGGAAGGGCCGTGCTCTTCTGCAAAATAATAGGCCGGGCTGTTTTTTTCTTTGTTCAGGATAAAGTTTGTGTTGCCTTGACGATAGAGATCAACATCTTTTGAACGATGTTTTGCAACAAGCGTAAAGCCAATTGTTGTAAATAGATCAATAAGAACCTGCGGATCTGGAGCAGCGAACTCTACAAATTCAAAGCCATTCAGGCCCATTGGATTATCAAACAAATCTGAACGTTCAGCCATTTTGTTCATTGTGGTCATCTTTTTTATCCATAGAAAGTAATCAAAATTAGGGTGTTTCTAACTTTGTTACTGAGGGGATCCTCTGGATAAGCCTCTGTTTTCATTGGATAGAGTTTGCCCTATTGTCATTACTATATAGGGGGCAAGAATTTTTGTGCGTGCCATCAGGCGAAAAGCACAAACAGCATAACTAAGGGTCGTTTTTATACGGTGATACTTCTTCATCGTGTGTAACCCTTGGTTAAGTTAAATAAGATAATAGTTTCATTTGAAATTATATTGATAAGTAGTTTGATAGTCAATAATAACAAGGGATATCGGTGATAATATTCTAAGACATTGGTGGTTTGTTTAAACAGGATAAAATCAAAAATTTTACCAGCCAGAAAATTATTGTCTGGCTTTTATGGACCTGTGTATGATCAGCTAACTATTGCATTATTCAGAAAGAGTTTCGTGAAGCACAATACAATTATCAACATTGGTTCGATAAACGTCGATCACGTCTATCGTGTTCCTTATTTTGTGAAACCGGGTGAAACCTTATCAAGCAAGTCTTATCAACGGGTTTTAGGTGGGAAGGGCGCGAACCAGTCTGTTGCCCTAGCCAGAGCCGGTGAATCTGTGAAGCATATTGGCGTGATTGGTGATGATCATACCTGGATCATTGAAGAACTGAAATCTTCAAAAATTGATACGTCAGCGATCGAAGTTGGATCTGTTGCAACAGGACATGCTTTAATTCAGGTCGATGATAATGCAGAAAACTGTATTTTACTTTTTGCAGGCGCTAATCATGAACTCAGTATGGATAATTTATCTGACAAGCTGACAAAGGTTGAAAAAGGAGACTGGGTCCTTTTTCAAAATGAAATGCCTAATCTGGATAAGATGATTTCATTGGCTAAAGAAAAGGGGGCGCGCATTGCTGTTAATCCTGCGCCCTTTGACGGTGCAGCAAAAGAAATCGATTATGATCTCGTGGATTTGTTGATTGTAAATGATCTGGAAGCAGAAGAACTTGCAAAAACAAAGTGTCAGGGAGATTTGAGCAAACTTGCCGAACTTTGCCCAGTGGTTATTATAACCAGAGGTACGCAAGGCGCCATTTGCTATTCTGCAAATGAAACAATTGAAGTTTCGTCGTTTAAAGTTGAGGCCGTTGATACAACAGGGGCGGGAGATACCTTCGTCGGATATATACTATCCTCTATTTCACAAGAATTATCTTTAAAAGACGCGATGTTAAGGGCCAGTGCTGCTTCGGCATTAGCGGTGACAAAACCCGGCGCTTCAGTTGCCATTCCAACCTCTGCCGAGGTGAAACAATTTTTAGAGACAATAAGTGATTAATAAAATGAAAAATCCTGTTATTTTTGATACCGATCCCGGGATTGATGATGCTTTTGCAATACATCATGCCCTTTATCATCCTGAAATTAACCTGATTGGTTTGACGACTGTTTTTGGAAACGTTCCAGTAGAGACCGCCGCCAAGAACGCAAAAATTCTGGTGGAAATGGCTGGTCAGGATATTCCCGTTTTTCAAGGTGCTTCTGGTCCTCTTGTGGCACCTCATAAAGGCTTTCCAGACTTTATTCACGGGGCTGATGGTTTTGGCGATATTAACTTGCCTGATCCCAAGGGTGCTATTGAAAAGATATATGCTCCGCAGTTCATAATTGATGCAGTACGCAAACAGCCGGGCGAAGTAACCATTATTGCCGTTGGGCCTTTAACAAATTTGGCAATGGCGCTTCGTATGGCACCAGATATTGCCCCCTTAGTTAAAGAAGTCATTATTATGGGCGGTGCGGCCAAAGAATATGGAAACGTTTCTGCTGTTGCAGAAGCGAACATATTCAACGATCCCCATGCGGCGGATATCGTATTTCGGGCTGACTGGCCCATGGTCATGGCGGGGCTTGATGTTACCCATCAAGTTACCTTACACAGAAAAGAAGCTGAAGAACTCGCTCAAAAAGTACCTAGAATTGGTGGTTTTTTGCTTGATGCAGCAGATTTATATTTCAAATTCTATAATGGCGCATTTGGAATCGATGGGTGTTATTTCCATGACCCCTGTGCAACGGCATACTATGTAAATCCTGAACTGTTTGGGTCAATTGAAGCAACTGTACGCGTAAGCTGTGAAGGACCAGCTTTTGGGCAAACCTTGATAAAACCTAAGGGGCACCCCGGACCTTCAACCGAATGGGATGGTTGTCGTAACCACAAGATTTTAATGCACGTCAAAGATACAGAAATAAAAGGCGAAGTTTTAGGGACAATTGCCAAGTTCGCCGACTAAAATTTGCAAGTAAATATTTCTTGCTATCATTCGTAAATAACCAAAGGCGTTATCATTATTGATGACGCCTTTGGCTTATTCCCTTATTAAGGGAATAATAATTACAAAATTTTACTAATAATAAACAGTTAAAGTGCTTCACTAGGAACTCGAAGGTAAGAGGTAAATCAATTACCCATAATCTTTTCTCAGGGGGAATTCATGAAAAATACCGCGTTTTCTATGACGCGTCGAAGTTTCATTAAAACCGTAGCAGGGGTATCGTTTACCGTAAACATGATCCCCGTCACAGAGCTGCTTGCGGATGAAACGGACGAGATAACATCCTTAAATAGTGGCGATTGGTCAAAATCACCCGGAAAAGCCCGGTATAGGGTTGATGGATTGGTCAAAGTTACGGGGCAGAAAGTTTTTGCCCGTGATTATCATGCGTGGAATTTGCCTGGGTGGCCCAAAGAAGAACGTCCGGTGATGATTGTCAGGGCGACGGATGTTAACAATCCATTCAAAGCTTTAGACCTGTCTTTAATCCCAGAGAATGCTCAACCTATAGAAGTTCTTTACGGCGAAAAGATTATCAGTGAAGTCCTGCGTCCGAATAAGTTACAGGATCAGGAAGAGCCAGAAAACCAACCTCTCATGCAGGATGTCAAAGTTAAAAGGCCGAGTGCGCTGACTTGGCCCTTTATTGTCTCTAAGGGCAAGCGAGCAAGTTTTTATGGCCAGCCTGTGGCTTTTTTGATCTTTAAGGATCGTAAAGATTATAGAGCGACCAAAAAAGCGATCCAGTTTAATTCTGATTTTGTTATTTATGACAAAAAACCAAGAAACAAACCCGTATTTCCTTTTAATCCTCTGACAAATTACGTCCGTGTAGCATCAAATGAAAAAGGAAAAGACGTCTTTTCCTACGCGCAAAATGGAGGGGATAATAATTATTCGGAACAAGCTTTGGTGCATAGAGTTCGCATCCAAGAACAAATGGCTTCTGGAGAATGGAAAACCTATGACACCAGTTGCTCCATGCAGGCAATGGACCCCATGTTTATGGAGCCAGAGAATGGACTTGGTTGGTATGATGCTGCGAATAAAACCCTGAACTTATTGGTCGGCACGCAATCTCCTGACGGGGATATGACTGACGTGCTGGAGATGTTTACTGGGGATAACCCCGTCGTTCAAGTCGAGACTGTCAATATCATTTCGTGTTATCCTGGTGGTGGCTTTGGCGGGCGAGACAGCTCTGTCTTTACCTTAAACCTTGCAATTGCAGCCGCTTATGCAGGCGGAAAACCGATCCGGTTGGCATACGATCGCTTTGAGCAATTTCAAGCCGGGCTAAAGCGTCATGCTTGCGAATTGACTGAAAGTCTGTCTGTTGACGATGAAGGTAAAATCCAGGCTCTGAATGTGATGATGTCTTTTGACGGTGGCGGGAGAGAAAATCTGAGCCCATGGGTAGCCCAGCTTGCCGGATTATGCGCAGGCGGGTCTTATAGTATCCCCCGTGCTGCTATTAATTCTAACGCGATGTATTCAAAAAATATATCCGGGGGATCACAACGCGGTTTTGGCGGACCACAAGCATTCTTTGCCATTGAGACCCTTCTTGATGAGGTTGCAAAAGACAATCGCTGGGATCCTATAGAGCTCCGACGTAAGAACACTCTCGATGAATATGACAATACTGTCGTTGGTGGACCTATAACAGAAAAGCTACGTCTGCACGAAATTCTCGATAAGTCCGAAAATCATGATATCTGGCAGAACCAGAAAAAAGAAAAGGAACGTTGGCGCAAGGATGGCCTTTTGTATGGTGTTGGTTTTGCAATGTCCATGCAGGCTTTTGGTACTTCTGGTGATGGCCTTATCGGTTATGTAGAGCTTGATCGTTCAGGTCTGTTGACGGTGAAAACAAATGCCGTTGATATGGGGAATGGTTCTGCAACAACACTCGCCGTATCAACGGCAGATCATTTGGGGCGCAATGCGTCAAAAATTGACATGGGTAACCCAGATTTATTTCCTGTACTCAAGATGAATACTGCAAGTAAAGGATCGTGGAAAGAACCTGATTGGACAGCAAACGGGGTTGGGTCGTCCAGTGCTTGTCTTACGGCTTTTCACCAGGTGCATGCCATTAATCAAGCTTCGAAGGTCCTATTTGACACGGCTATCGTTCCTGTTGCTCGAGAGATATTTGGATTACCAAATATTCCCGCAGATGATTTAATCTGGGAAAATGAGCGACTATACGCAAAAGACATGGATCTCCCTCCAATCCCTATGGATATTATTGCGGATGTTATTTATCGTTCAGGACGTGTTAAAGCGGCTCTTGTTCACGCATATTTTCAAGAAAATTGGGTAAAGGCTGATTTTGATGTTAAGGGCATTACCCATAATTGGGAAATTGATGGTCTAGCTGTTTATTCGTCGGGTCAAAGCACGCCTGAAATTATCCGACGCATTGCAAATAGTGGTGTTTATCCATCACCAGCATCGTCCCGCTATTCCCGAACAACATTTGCGCCTTGTGGGAATATCATCGGTTTAACGGTTGACCCTGTTTCCGGGGAAGCTGTTGTTCGAAAATCTTTATCAATTCTAAACGCAGGTAAAATTATCACGGAAGAGTTAGTGTCAGGACAAAGTCAGGGCGGTGTTGCAATGGCCATCGGTTATAGTTTGTTAGAAGATATGCCACCGGGGTTGGGCGGGCCAGCAGATGGAGACTGGAACCTCAATCAATATTTCGTCCCCCGTGCTGGTGATGTGGCGCTAGACGGTCAGGAACTCATTACCCTTGAACCTCTCAAACATGACAAAACGGGCAAGGGTATTGCAGAAGCTGTGATGTGTTCTGTGGCCCCGGCAATATCAAATGCTTTGTATGATGCAACGGGGGTGCGGTTCAGTGATCTCCCCATAACAGCAGAAAAAATTCGCAAGGGGATGGATAAAAATGGCTGATATCTCTTTTTCCGTAAATGGTAAAACGGTTCATGCCTCAAAGGAAGAGGCTGATTTACCGCTCATTGATTTTCTACAGGAAGATTTAAATCTGACAGGCACAAAATTTTGTTGCGGTATTGGTGTCTGTCGCGCCTGTACCGTATCTGTCCGGCGACAACCTGGGGCACCGTCAGAGCCAATGATTGCTTGCTCAACACCCTTGTCTTCCTTGTCTGGGGTCGAAGTCTATACAGTAGAAAGCGTTGCCGAGGATGGTAAATTACATCCTTTACAACAAGAGTTTTTGGATCATTTTTCTTTTCAGTGTGGCTACTGCACACCCGGTTTTTTGATGGCGGCAATGACCTTATGGGATCGATTAACGGATAATCCCATTCCAAGGTCTTCGTTGGATAAAGTTGTCGATGATGCCTTGAAAGATCATATCTGCAGATGTACAGGCTATATTCGATATTATGAGGCCGTTAAGGCTGCCATTCTCAAGCAGCCGGGGATGGTGGCATGATGAAAACATTCCTTAAAAGCGTTTCCGGTGCATCACTCCTTTTTCTTCTTAGCTGTACCCCAAGCGATCAGCCGAAACAGCAACAAGAAGGGCAGGATCTGGCATCTTATGGAAATATGTGTGCCGAAGCGATAAGAGATCTTCCAGCCTTTAATTGTCAGACGGGTACGATGATTCCAATCACTATTAATGGTGGGGAGACACCTGATAAATACTATAAGGACATGGATTGTGATCGTCCGTCGTTATTACCCCTAGGCAAAGATGCTGATGGACAGTGTGTTCCTTATTCACGGGTGCTCGATCTATCAGAAGGTGATAATCAAGTTGCTGTTCTGTGCAGGCAAAAGAAAATCAGAACAGCAAGCAGTATTTATTACGATGAAATCGATGTTGTAGCACACTCAGCTAAAGATGGTAGTACTTGCTGGTTTCAAGCCACAGGCTCAAACGGACTTCCCATTGATGGGTCTTTGGTACCATCGCCGATGAAAAAGGCACCCTTTGAGGACTATGAAGAGGCCAAACAGTTCTGGAATACACCTAAAGAAGTCTCAGACGACGGTTGCGGAAATTGTCATGATAATGACCCCTTTATGTATAGTCCTTTTATTGGGCAAGTCTGGGACAAAGTTCCGACAGACCCAGAAGGCTGGTATAAACACCTGGGCCGGGATTTTCAAAAGTGGCAACCAATTTCTTTAAGTACTCGTGACAACACTTGTGTCGGGTGTCACCGTCTTGGTGTTGATTTCACCAGCGGTCAGGCCACCGAAGAAGCCGTGGGAATGGCGGATATTCCCAATGCCAACGCCTGGGCTCAAACCTATCCTGCGTCTCATTTTATGCCCGTAGGAAATTTTCATTCCGAAGCGCAATGGAATGTGATTTACGCCAAATCAGTGTCTGAAATCCTCAGCTGTCATGAGGCCTATCAAGATGATGACAAAGATGAATTGGCAAAGTTAGGCTGTATGCTTGACCCCATAGGTGGTAAACCCTGATGTGAAAAAGCCCTGCTTATGCGGGGCTTTTTTTATGAATATATTTCACTGTAATTATTATAAAAAATTCATTGTTGTGGCTTGGTCAGTAATGGCAAAGTGGATCTATACTTGTGCAGAGAACAAGCTTTTAAATAAGAGCAATTGAATAGTCGCCAATCCGTTTAGTTTCGGTGAAAACATGACAGACAAAGAAATTAGAAACATCCTACTTATTTCTGTGGATCAATGGCGCGGGGAGTGTCTTTCATCTGCGGGGCATATGGTACAGACACCCAATTTGGATAAATTGGCCTCGGATGGCCTAGCTTTTAGAAAGCACTATACGCAGTGTGTTCCTTGTGGCCCTTCCAGAACGTCGCTGTTAACGTCTATGTACGCAATGAACCATCGTCATGTGTCAAATGGAACGCCGTTGGATGCGACCTTTACCAATATTGCGTTAGAAGCGCGTAAAAAGGGATACGAGCCAACACTCTATGGCTATACGGATACGCCCGTTGATCCCAGAGGCCGTGATAAAAATGATCCTGATTTAAAAACGTATTGCGGGGTGATGCCCGGTTTTAAAGTTGGATCTTTGGTCAGCGAGGAAATGGCTGTTGACTGGTTCGGGGAATTGGAAGCCAAAGGATATCAACTACCAGAGAACCAGTTTGATATTACAATCGGTCAAAATGATTATCCTGATGTAGAGACGAGGGGGCTGAGTTATGCACCTCCAGGTTATGATAAGGATAGCAGTGATACTGCTTTTATCGCTGATAAGCTTATCAACTATATTAATATCCACAAAGATCCCTGGTTTCTTCACGGTGTTTTCCTGAGGCCGCATCCCCCTTTGTTTGCGCCTGAACCTTACAATACAATGTATAACCCCGAAGACATTGCAATACCGCATCGTGCAAAGGATGTCGAGACAGAGAAAGCGCAACATCCATATTTGGATTTTGCTCTGGATAACATGGCCAAGGTCGGCGCTTATATGGGGCACGAGGAAAATGTCCGTGACCTTCCTGATCATGAAATTAGACAAATGAGAGCCGCTTATTATGGTTTGATTTCTGAGGTTGATGATCAGATAGGTCGCGTTATTCAAGCGCTTAAAGATACTAACCAGTATGACAAGACTCTCATTGTATTCACTTCTGATCACGCGGAACAACTTGGCGATCACTGGCTGTGGGGGAAACTCGGTTACTTTGACGAGAGTTGCCATATTCCCTTGATCATCAGAGATCCCAGAAAAGAAGCAAATCCATCACGCGGGCAGGTCATTGATAATCATTTTACAGAAGCTGTCGATATTATGCCGACCGTTCTTGACGTGATGGGAATGAAGCCACCCATGCAGTGTGACGGGCACTCTTTGCGACCTTTCATTGAAGGAAATGAACCTGATAAATGGCGCCGTGAGGTGCATTGGGAAGTGGATTTTCGAGATTTGAAGACGTACAAAGCAGAAGAAAAATTCGGCTTAACAAGTGATCAATGCGTGATGACAATCATTCGGGATGATAATTATAAATATGTTCACTTTACAACTCTTCCACCACTGTTGTTTGATCTGAAAAAAGATCCGGATGAAACGGTTAATCGCGCTGAAGGCCCAGACTACACTTCCATTGTGTTATCATATACTCAGAAGATGATCAGCTGGCGTCAGAACTATGTCGCGCGACGTATGAGCCATATTCAATTGACGCCTGATGGTGTTTTAGAGAGAGAATACAGCAGAGTTTAAGAGAAGATAAAGAATTTTACCGTGCATAAAGAAAGGCGATGATTAAATAAATCATCGCCTTTTAATTTGGAAGATAGCTGTAACTTTCTCTATCCAGCTTGGTCTAGATGTTTCTGATATTCGGATAAGCGTTCACTTAGTTTTTCTGCTTCCTCGGCAAGTTCTTTTGAGGTTCCAAGAAGACTTTGTGCTGAACTGCCTGTATTTATTGACTGTTGGTGTACATCATTTACCAGATCAACAATCTGTCTTGATCCCTGCGCCATACTTTCAATGTTCTTGGCAATTTCACCAGCAGCACGATCTTGTTCGTTAATAGAATCTGATATCTTATTCTGAGTTTCGCCAACCTGATGCATGACGGTATCAATTGATTCCATTTTATCTGTTGTGGCCTGGGCATGTACCTGTAGTTCTTTAATCATTGCCGCTACCTGATCTGTCGCAGAAGCTGTTTGTTCAGCAAGGGCCTTCACCTCAGAAGCAACAACACCAAACCCTCTACCAGCTTCGCCAGCTCTTGCTGCTTCGATTGTCGCATTCATAGCCAAGATCTTGGTTTGATTGGTGATCGTAGTAATCAATTCATTAATCTGGTTGATCTTGTCACTGGAACTACGTAGTTGGGTCACCGTTTCAGATGCTTGTGTTAGGTGACTTAAGGCCTCTGTTGATGTGCTTCTTGCGTGATCAGATTCAGTATTAATTGTCCTGATATCATGAGACATTGTTTCCGTTGTCTGGGTCACTCCTTGTGCTGAATCATAACCACTTTGTGCAAGTTGCTGTGTATTTTCTGCTTGCTGGGTAACGGTCTGTGATTGTGTATTCAAAGACGTCGATGTCTCTTCAACATTCTTTGACAAGGCGCTCACTCGGTCAGCAACGCGCTGAACACTACTGATCAATTCACTTGCCGCTTGTTTATTACTTTCACGATCCGTCACATCAAGCCAAGTCAGCATACAGGCTTTGAATTCACCAGCATTATCCATCACAGCGGATGCTGATACTTCCAGTTGACGACCTTGGAAGATAACCAAACGTGTCATGGGCAGATTTTCCGGCGTAGTCAGCTCATTAAATTCTGCTTCATCAAGCTGAAAGAAATTGCCGGTTGTTTCTGTTAAATCACTATCTGTGTTTTCAGGATTGATAAAACTTCTGGCTTTGAGGTTTGCAAAAGAAAGCGTACCTTCCAGATCAATCATTACGGTAGACATGGGGCTTGTTTCAACCATGTTTTGCAGTTGAAAGACTTGGGCAACGCTATTGCTGAGTTGATCCAATGCGGTTGCCATGGTTCTGAATTCGTCAGGCCCCACAGTTGGCGGGGTAATATCAACTTCGCCTTCGCTGATGGATGTCATCGCTTTGGCAAAGGATTTTAGCTTACCAAAAACGGCAAATCGCAGCATAAGGAAAGCAATAAGCCAGGTTGTTAGGAAAACGCCAGCGAGTACTTTAATTGCATCCTCAGTTAATTGTTGAGATCCTTCGGCAAAGTCACTTACGTCACGTACCAAAGTCGCCTTTGCCCAAATAGTATCGTATGTACCCGTTATTGTCGTTGTAATATATGCTGTTGACCCATCTAGTTTTAGGCCGTCTTTTAATGTGAGGCTGTCGACTTTGGTTTCTGTTGTTTTGTCATTTGCTTCAGGTTCATTTGCCTCTTCAGTATCAGTTGTTTCAGTTCCTTCCTCTGTTTCGGAAGAAGAGACCTCCTTGTGACTGTTTTCTTGGAATGCAAATCCTGTTTCGCTAGAAGGGTCATAAATTGTAACATCAGCTCCTAATGTTTCACTAATTCCTTCAAGGTACTGCATGGGGTCAGTAACCAGTTCAACAAAGCCAGCAACCTTAAATCCACCAATAGGGAAGATTGTTGAATGAACTGGTCTTCCATTTGGATCAGTCCAAATATAAGAAATAGGTTTCCGTTTGGCTTTTTTATCTCGTGCTTTTAGCTCTTCTAGTATTGTTTCGTTATTTGTAATACGCCCATCTTGTGATGACGTAATCAGTACCATATCCGGATTGTAAAAGTGTGTTGAAATTAGGGAAATTTCACCAGTTTGGATTTCTTTGTTGTCGCGGTACCATTTATCAAACGTTGCAATTTCTTCTGGATCGTTGGTCTTCATCGCTTTGACGAGATGTGCATATCTGGCCCAGTCGGAACCCAGCGTATAGAGCTTGGGTTCGTAGGTCTGAACGACCCGTTCAAGCACCATAAGCTGAAATTGAGAACTACTTTCTTTCTGCAATGTATCCAGAGAGAAATTTTTATATTTCTCAAAAGACCAAAACTGGGCTGCTACAATTGCTGCTGAGGCCAATAGACCGATCAAAAAAAGAATTTTACGTAAAGTCCATATTGTGGACTTTTGATGGTCCCCCGACCCAAGCATGATTTTTATCCCTATTATGATTATCTAATGCGCTTATTTTTGTCGTAAACAAATTTGTTCATATAAGTGTTGCCATATCGTAAATAAAATGTCGTTTATTAATTTATTCACTGTTTTCTGCAGAAAATGCTCTTTAAAAATAAAGGGGCTGTACCAGATAACTAGCCATTTTATGTTCAAAGAAGTTGTTGCAAGTGAGTTTTTGTCGTTGTTGTTGTCTGGTTAATGTTATTTTTCTATTAACCTTTTAATATCATAATGTTTTTTTGTATTATTTATGAAGGGATTAGCTTCCCTTGTAACAAGTCGGAGCATTGAAATGCTTCCTGTTGTACAGACAAATATACGTTGCTCGCGGTTTCTCTTTGAAAGAAGTGAAATCATGATGTATAAATTCGCCCAGAATTATTTGCCATCCTATATACAAAAATTCCGCTACGGGGTATTTTGTAGAAATACAATCGAGAAGGTAAGAGGGGGGAAGAATGGACGTGCATGAGTTCGCGCGAAAAGCAAAACTTAAAGTTGACCAGGTTTTTGCTCAGCGTGAAATCCATATCCGTTCCCATGATCAGGTTAAGTTTATTCGCCTGACACCTAGGTTTCAGAAGACTATTGCAACCAGTGTTCTTGCTCTAACAGGATGGATTGCGTTCTCTTCTGGAACGATGTTCTATACGGAACAAAGACTTGCGCAAAAAGATACAATCATTGAAGAACAAAAGCTCAACTATTTTGATCTTTTACAGCAAGTTGGTGAGTATCACACCCAGTTCTCTAAAATTACAAATGATCTGCAGGAAAACCAGGATCAACTTATCAGTCTTCTTGATGGTAATGAGGTTGATACGGATGAAAACACCAAAGTTGTTAGCCTTAAAAACTCTGAAAACGAGCGCGCACGTGTCGCTTTAGCTCGACAGGTTTTGGAAGACAAGCTTGATCAGTTCGAAGATGATTTAGAGACGATTGCAGGACAAAGCGCAGCTTTAGAAACTCAAGCTAAACAATTACGTCGGGTTTTGGCTACTTCGGAAGAAGAGAGGTTTAAGTCTGCTGAAGCTGGTAAAATGCTCGGCGGTAAACTTCTGAAACTTCAAGAAGAACTTGCGTCTGTTACTTCGGCAAAAGAAGAATTGGAAGTTAATAAAGTTACAATTCTGGCAAATGTCGAAAATCTGGAAGCTGAAATTGTCAGCTTAAAGGGGCAGATTGCCGAAAAAGACGAACTTTTTGATGAACAGCAAGCTCAAATGTCTTCCTTGATGGAGGCAAGAAGAGTTGCAGACAAATCATCAAAAGAAGCCAGAGATAAATTTATAGAGCAGGCTTCTATCCTTGATATGTATCGTGAGGATAATGAAGGCCTGGAGGATCAGGTCGGTCAGCTTCAGAATTCACTTATTGAAGTATCCAACATCCAACGTGAACTTGTTGACCGACTAACAGAACGTTCAAAATATAGTTTAGGTGTTATTGAAAAAACAGTTGAGATGACGGGGCTTAATCTGGATACCCTCCTTGGGTCAGAGGATTTGAATACAGGTCAGGGCGGGCCATATATACCTGTCGATGAAATACAAGAAAGTGCAGATTTTGAAGAATCTGTTAATTTACTGGATATGCAACTAACGCGCTGGGAAAATCTGCAAGAAGTTGTTGCTAAGTTACCGTTGACGACGCCAATTGATCAATATCGTATCACCAGTTCGTTTGGTAAACGTCGCGATCCGGTTACAGGTAAGACTTCTGTACATAATGGCCTTGATATGGCTGCGCCGATGAAATCGTCCGTTTATGCCCCAGCGCCTGGTAAGGTTGTTTATTCTGGTTGGCGTGGACGTTATGGCCGTATGGTTGAGATTGATCATGGAAATGGTATCCGTACTCGTTACGCTCACCTTAGAAAGTTGCTCGTAAAGCAAGGTCAGGAAGTTTCTCATAGAGAGAAGATTGCGCTTCTTGGTAATTCTGGACGGAGCACAGGGCCTCACGTTCATTATGAAGTGCTTTATAATAATAAGCCCGTAGATCCCCGTAAATTTATTTTGGCAGGTAGACATGTTTTCAAAGTCCAGTAAAACAAACACAAAAGTTGCCACTACAACTGATACTCCTAAAAAACTTACACCTTCGGGGATACCTTCTATTTTGAGTCCTGATTTAAGCCTGGTTGGCGATTTAACCTCTACAGGTGATTTGCAAATTGATGGGAATGTACAGGGTGATGTAATTTGCCGTGCAGTTACAATTGGTGAAAAAGCGGTTGTAACCGGTTCTGTCAAAGCTGATGAAGTCCGAGTTTGCGGGATGGTAAGCGGACAGCTAAATGCTGATACAATTACCCTGGCAAGCACAGCTAAGGTTGTTGGTGATATATTACATAAATCAATAGCGATAGAAGCTGGTGCCCAAGTTGAGGGACAGTTCAGACGTATCTCTGATAAACCTGAACAATCGTCAAAACCTTCTGTCAGCACTCTTCCTGAAGCAACAACGGCAAAAATTTCACCGCCAACAAATGTGAATAGTGGCCCTGTAAGTGCTGTCGATGGCGGAGCATCGGTATCTTCATCTGCTCAACCTTCGACAGCTTCTTCATCTACCAATGGATCAGGTGTTACTCCTGCTGCGGCGCCTTTGAGTGAAGTTAAGTCAGAGGATAAAAAGGAGGAAAAGAAATCAAGTATATATGGTGCCTCTTCCTCGTGGAATAACTCGAATTAGCTCTCTAGACATATTTTAAAAGTTGAAGGGTCAACGTTCCCCCCGGACAGGGTAAGAGCGATGGCCTTTTTCTTTGTTGGTAGCTTGTTGTGCAGTACTGCAGCCAAAGCAACCGCACCACCAGGTTCGACAACAAGTTTAAGTGTTTTAAAGGCAAATTTAACTGCTGCTTTTACCTCTTGATCTGTAACGACAAGACCTTCTTCCAATAACTCACTGCAAAGCGAAAAGGGTATCTTGCCGGGAGTAGGAGTTAAAACTGCATCACAAATAGATCTGGCATTCGGATCATTGCTTACACGCTTTCCTGCTTTCAAGGATCTGGACATATCGTCAAATCCCATGGGTTCAGCAGAATAGATTTTGGTACTTTTGGATTTCTCTTTAATCGCAAGAGCAATACCGGATGTCAAACCTCCACCACCAAAGCAAGAAACCATGGCGTCTAGAATAATGCCTTTATCTGATAATTGCTCAATAATCTCTGTGCCGCATGTACCTTGGCCCGCAATAATAAGGGGGTGATCATAAGGGGGGATTAACAGGGCACCTGTGGAATTTATAATCTCAGCACCAATTGCTTCCCGATCTTCATTGAAGCGATCATAAAGGATGACCTTTGCTCCATAAGAACGTGTGTTTTCTATTTTAATTTCAGGGGCATCGCTCGGCATTATTATTGTGGCTTTGGCGTTAAGTAACTTAGATGCATAAGCTACGCCTTGGGCATGGTTTCCAGATGAAAATGTCAGAAGCCCCTGTTCTTTCTGCTTCTGAGATAACGTGCAGATGAAATTATAAGCTCCTCTGAATTTGAAGGAGCCTGTATGCTGTAGAACTTCAGCTTTTAGGAAAATACGCCCGCCAGTAATATGGTTTAACTCGGCATTTTCGATAAGCGGTGTATAGATTGCTATTTCGTGCAGGTTCTCACGGGCCTTACAAATATCGTTGTAAGTTGGAAGTGCTATCGATGACATTGTCAGTAATTCCAAATAAATATTAGGTGTTGAGCTGGTAGAGTTGCTTTAGTTCAGAAAGGCTATCAATTATAAATTCAGGCCTGCCAGGTAAAACTTCTGGCGGTCGCTTAAAACGATTGATCCATGCCACTCTAAAGCCAAAATAATTTGCTCCGGCGACATCCCAAGCGTTTGCGGAAACAAATAGTATCTCATCAGGCTGACACTCCACGTAATCAGTTGCCAATTTATATACTAGTGGGCTCGGTTTATAGATACGTACATCATCTATTGAAATCGCTTTATTGAGAAGCGGTTGGAGGCCTGAATTTTTTATAGATTTATCCAGCATTTCCTGAGATCCGTTGCTCAGCACAAGCGTTGTGTATTTATATTTATTTATTTCTTTTAAAGTGCTTAGTGCATCTTGATAAGCTGTTAACTCAAGATATAAAGACATCAATCGTGCATGCAAATCGTGATCTTCCATATCGTGATATTTCAGTGCATAGGTGAGGGCGTCTGAGGTTACCGTCCAAAAATCACTATGTGCTTCCATCAGGCTACGGAGCCAGGAATATTCCAATTGTTTTGTGCGCCAGATATCTGAAATGCTTTGTGCATCAGGTCCAAGTTCTTCTGATAATTTACGAACTGCTGAATGCACGTCTAGAAGGGTACCATAAGCATCAAATACAAATGCCTTGATGTCTGGATTTGTCATGTCAGATAACCGTAAGAGAATGAATGCAGAAAAGCCTTAAGCGTATTTTATCATGTCTAGGCTAAGGAAATTTGTGGATTTTAGTAACAGATCCTAGGATTAATGGGAAAAACAGCGGTTCTTAGCCACCAGAGTTTGTGTGTCCCCACAAAGAAAAAGGAAGATTGCCCGTAATTGCCGTATTTGTCTGTTCTAATTTGTTGCGGTACATGACGTGGCTTTCCAGAATTCTTTGGACGTAGTTTCTGGTTTCATTAAAGGGGATTTGTTCCATCCAGTCGATAATGTTGACATTTGCATGTCTGGGGTCTCCGTAATCTTTAACCCATTTACGAACGCGGTGAGGACCCGCATTGTAGCCCGCTAGTGCCATAACATACGATCCATCAAATGATCCTATTAAGTCAGATAAGTAGGCCGTGCCAAGTTGTATGTTATAAGTGGGATCATCTGTTAGCTGGCGCTTTTTATAGGATAGCTTTTCCTTTTTTGCGACAGATTTAGCTGTGGCGGGCATAAGTTGCATTAAGCCCCGTGCACCTGCATGGCTGATTGCTTTGTGATTAAATTCACTTTCTTGTCTGATGAGCGCTAAAACAAGCGCAGGATCAGCATGAGAATCTTTAATTGTATCAATTTGCATCTCTGGATATAGGAGATCTGGCAAAAGGATTCCCTTTTGTCGGGCAGATTTAGCTGTTCTCAAGGCAATATTTGGGTGAGAAACTTTGTTTGCCAATTCTGCGGCCAGTATATGATCTTCGTCAGTCTGTGCATCCAGACGCAAACGAGTCAAAAAGGTTATGACCAATTTATCTTGATCTAGTTGGTCCAGAAGTTTTATTGCACGAACAATTTTCTTGTCATTAAATATGCCTTGTTGGACGGGCTCTATTTTCTTGGTTGAATCGTGTATGACAGGTTCTTGACCAAGCTCATAGTTTGCCTGTTGTCCATAAAAGGTTGTTTGATATGTTGCCGCTAGACTGTACCAACGAGTTGCCCAGTCATCATGGCCGATATCTTTTGCGGCTCGACCCGCCCAATAAGACGCTCTCGCTTTACTGATTGGAGATTTAACACCGTTATAAAGTTGGTGAAAATGTGTATAAGCCCTGCGGGGCATGGACAATTTTCTGAGGGCTATCCAACCAGAAAGAAATTCACCTTCGGCAAAGCCAACGCCTTGTGTCAGGCCATGTCCGGAAGCAATACGATATGCTTTTTCATAATCTCTTTGTACAAGAACCTTTCTTGCTGCCCAATGCCGGATAGGCCACCATTTCTCGGCTTGTCTTGCTGTTGGTATCGGTGGATCAAGAAGTTCAATGGTTTCTTGGTTCCTGTCGGCTTTTAATCTCCATCTGGCGCGAGCATAGATCAAAGAGGGATCATTTTTCAATTTAGCGGAAACTCGATTGATCAAACCATCTACATTTCCTTTACCTGTAAGCAGTGCGATTCTTGCTTTTCCAAGGTTTTTATAATCGCTGGGCACACGGGATAATTGTCGTTGAGCTGCAACAAAATGTTTGTTCCAAATCAAGATATCAAGTCGATCAATGTGATCTTGTACTGTAATTAATGACTGGTATTTATTGATAAATTTTTTCTCGTCTGTTTTTCCTAAATATTGCTGTATCCAGAAATTTTTGACAGTGCTTTCCAGTTTTCCGTTTTGACCGGTTGCTTTAAGTGAAGAGGTATATCTGGTTAGGCCGTAATAGCTTCTAGGCGCTTTGTCTTTGAACCAGGTTAGGATTTGTTGATCAGAAAACGAATCAGGGAGAACCTTTTCTGCGTTACGCGTCAGCTTTGCTTGTCGTGGCCAATTCAAAGGTTCGTCTGTAAATTTAGCAAGAGCTTCAAAATCTCGCGTAGCGCCGTCATTTGAATAGATCATCCAAAGGGCAATATCCCGCATAAGAGAATTTTGAATTTTTTTAGCTTGTGCTTGGGCGCGCGTGTATTGCTTTTGAGTGACGTGTTGAGCAACCGACTTAAAGGCTGCTTTATCGGTCATAAAATCTTTTGTCGTTGCTGCTGTATTTGCTTCAGCATCCCGGATTAATGGAGACATTTGAAATGCATAGGGCGTATCCTGTAGCACATCAATACTTCCTAGAATCCCGATGATCCCGATTATTTTTAATGATTTTTTTTTCCGAAGCCGGCGCGTAAATTCAAACATGATCAAACCTTAACAGTCACTCGCGGTTGTGACCACAAAAGGATGATCACAAAATAGACAGCCGCGATTCTATTCTTAAATTTGGCGTTAAATTCGCAAATATTTAACAAGGATATCCCTAAACTATTAAAGAAATAACACCGAAGCCTTTATTTGGCCTTTTCGCAATGCAAATCTGTCGCTATTCTCCGCCATTCATTAAGGCATTCGGCCCTTTTGACAACGCAACGATGATATTTTGAGGTATCGCTATGACCGGCCCGCTTTTTAGAGGCTCTTTTCCTGCTCTCGCAACACCCATGCTCGAAAATGGTGATGTTGACGAGAAACGGTTTCAGAACTTCGTACAGTGGCAGATCGATCAAGGGAGCCAGGCGGTATGCCCCGTCGGAACTACGGGGGAATCGCCAACCCTAGGTCACGACGAACATAAACGTGTAACAGAACTCTGTCTTGAAGTTGCAAAGGGCAAGGTGCCAGTTATTGCTGGTGCCGGTTCAAACTCTACACGTGAAGCCATTGATTTCACCCGCCACGCTCAAGAAGTAGGCGCTGATGCTGCTCTTGTTGTAACCCCTTATTACAACAAGCCTTCTCAAGAAGGGCTTTATCAACACTTTAAGGCTATTCACGACAATACAGATATACCGATCATCCTTTACGATGTACCTGGTCGCAGTATTGTGAATATTGATGTCGACACAGTTAAACGGCTTTCCGAATTGCCGCGTATTCAGGGTATCAAAGATGCTACTGCAGACTTGGCATTGCCTGTAAGAACTCGTTTAGCCTGCGGTGATGACTTCACATTGTTGAGTGGTGAAGATGCGACAATCGTGCCTTTCCTTTCTCTTGGTGGTCATGGATGCATTTCTGTGACGGCGAATATTGCCCCAAAACTTTGCTCGGAATTACATGAAGCATGGTGGGCTGGTGATTATGAGAAGGTAAGCAAGATTAATGATATTCTAACACCTCTGCATGAAGTGTTGTTTATTGAATCAAGTCCGGGGCCTGTGAAATATGGTATGCATCTTTTGGGGTGGGGAGCTAATCGGTTACGCTTGCCACTTCTTGCCGTAAGCAAAGAGACTGAAGATCGTGTTCGTGCTGCTATGGTGCATGCAGGATTAATCGACGGTTAGATAGATGGCTAAGTCAAAAAAGAAAAGCACTTCTTCTGGTAAGGGAAATACGGTCGCGGTTAACCGCCGCGCCCGTTATGACTATAATATTGAGGACACCCTGGAAGCTGGTCTGGTTCTGACTGGAACAGAGGTAAAGTCCCTGCGTACAGGTAAGGCGTCGATACAAGAGGCCTATGCCAGCGAAGAAGATGGCGAGTTCTTTTTGATCAATGCGAATATACCTGTTTACGAAGCCGCTAACCGTTTTAATCACGAGCCGAAACGACATCGTAAATTGCTTGTTCATCGCAAAGAACTCGCAAAGTTGATCGGTATGTGTCGGCGAGACGGGTACACAATTGTGCCGATGTCTCTCTATTTTAACGACAGGGGGATTGCCAAAATCAATCTTGGTTTTGCCCGTGGTAAAAAAGCGGTTGATAAGCGTCACACAGAAAAAGAGAGAGATTGGAAGCGTCAACAATCTCGCATTCTAAAAGATCGCGGATAAAAGTTTCTGTTTTCTGTCTCATAAAAAAAAGAGCCACCCGGTAAATTGGGTGGCTCTTTTTTTTGGGGAGTTAACAAGGTGAAGCATTAATCTCTATCATCGACTTCATCATAATCATCGTCATCGTCGTAATATTCATCATCATAGTCATCTTCATCAGCGGGCTGCTGATCCAGTGCCTGAATGGGCGTCGGGGGCGTCGGGCGATTATGATCAGAAACTTTGCGGCCAACTTCGCTTTTGAGCTCAATTAAGTCGAGGAAGATATCTGCTTGGCGTCGAAGTTCATCAGCTATCATAGATGGTTGACTGCGGACGGTAGAGACAACAGTTACCTTAACGCCTTTTCGTTGAACGGCTTCGATAAGGCGGCGGAAATCACCGTCTCCGGAAAACAGAACAATGTGTTCAATATGCTCAGACATTTCCATGACATCAATTGCCAGTTCAATGTCCATATTTCCTTTGATCTTTTTACGACCAGCAGCGTCGGTAAACTCTTTGGCTGGCTTTGTCACCATGGTGTACCCATTGTAGTCCAGCCAATCGACGAGGGGACGTATCGGTGAGTATTCCTGATCTTCAATGAGTGCTGTGTAATAAAAGGCGCGTACTAAACTACATTGCTCAGCGAACAATGACAAAAGCCTTTTGTAATCAATATCAAATCCCAGTGCACGCGCTGTGGCATATAAGTTAGATCCGTCAATAAATAGGGCTACGCGTTCCTGAGGATAAAATTGCATTTTTAAATCCTTAAAAAAATATATTTAAAAAATGTCCAGAATATAAATTAACGATGATAAATACCGAGATATTTTTTTAGTAACAGATCTCGTGAAGTTATATTCTTTTCTTATTGATACGAGCTTACTCTTTTTTGTTCATCTATCAATAATCAAATTAAAGTAAAAAGACATTAAAAGGTAATTAAAATTATTATTTTAGCTATTTTTTTTAGTTACAAATATGACCTTCTAATTTTACAAGCATTACTCCGATAATTACACCTTCCGATTGTGGGTAACTTGGCCAAGCTATTATCAATTCTGTATTAAGTTTGGTGTCGATGTGATATTGAACTAATAAGTCAGAATGAAAATCGTTAAGGTAGTAACCAAGTGATCATTATTGCAATAGGGGCCAACCTCAAGAGTCCTAAGTATGGCCTTCCTATGCAAACGTGTAAGGAAGCTCTTATTAGACTGGAGGAGCTTGGGGCTGAAATCGTAAAACAATCAAGGTGGTTGAAAACGGCGCCAGTACCGATTTCTGATGCCCCGTGGTATGTGAATGCTGTTGCACAAATTAAAACCGATTTAGGCCCAAACGAGCTGTTGAATTTACTGCATCGCATTGAAGATGAGTTTGGTCGCGTTAGGCCTTTTGTTAACGCCCCGCGCATACTTGATCTGGACTTGATCGCCTATGACGATTTTATAAGCACGCCGGGGGATCATCTTATTGTTCCCCATCCTCGCATGCATGAACGAGCTTTTGTCCTTTTGCCTTTGTTGGATATTGATGAAGGCTGGCTTCATCCGATAATGGGAAAGACAGCTAAAGAGCTTTCAACGGCAATACCAGTTGATCAGGAAACAATTGAATATTCTGATAATTCTTCTGAAAATTAATCCGCATTGTTAAAGCAAAGTTTTTTAGCGGATTTATGTTGATTATCCTTGCGTTTCCATGGACTGCTTCATATATTGCACCGATTCAATACCCTGTTGAAGGGTTAACTACGACTACTGGAGTTATCATCTATGGCACGCGTTACCGTCGAAGATTGTGTAGAAAAAGTTCCTAATCGCTTTGAACTTGTTATGCTTTCAGCCCAGCGCGCACGGGAAATCGTATCTGGCGCTCCACTTACTGTAGAGCGGGATAACGATAAAAACGCCGTTGTTTCTCTTCGCGAAATCGCTGAAGAGACTATCAGCCTTGATGCTGTGAAGGCTTCTTTGGTTCAAGGTCTTCAAAAACAAGCCGCATTTTCTGAAGTTGATGAAGATGAGCCTGAGTTTGATGCGATTGGCCCTGAAGCCCTTATCGCTGCTGATGCTGGCGAACAGTTTGCAAACGCTGATGGTATGTCTGTGGAAGATACACCAACCGAATTGGCTAAAGATTCTGAGTAACTAAACTCTGTTTAGCAAATAATTCTAAGAATATAGCCTTCCAGAGCTTGGCCTACGCCTTTTCAGGGCGTATCATTTTCTGGAAGGCTATATTTTTGTATAAGGGCTGTTTGATCCACCATGATCCGTCAGTTTGAGTTGGTTGAGCGCGTTAAGTCTTATGATCATGACGCAGATGAAGATGCTATAAACAGAGCATACGTTTTTGCGACCAAATATCATGGGTCTCAAAAACGGGCATCAGGAGATCCGTACTTTTCGCACCCTGTTGAGGTCGCGGGTATCCTTACTGATCTGAAATTGGATCATAATTCCATCATAACAGCCTTGCTGCACGATGTCGTCGAAGACACCGAAGCCAGTCTGGAAACTGTTGAAAAGGCTTTTGGCGCCCACATTGCCAGACTCGTTGATGGGGTCACAAAGCTTACCCGACTAGAGCTACAATCCGAAGAAAGTAAATACGCTGAAAACTTTCGTAAGCTTGTTCTGGCTATGTCTGATGACATCAGGGTGTTATTGGTAAAACTGGCGGACCGTTTGCATAATATGCAAACGCTTAAATACATCAAAAAAGAAGAAAAACGCCGCCGTATCGCCCGTGAAACTATGGATATCTATGCCCCCTTGGCCGAGCGTATCGGTATGCATAGATTTAAAGATAAACTAGAAGATCTTTCTTTTGCTGAACTTAATCCAGAAGCGCGTGAATCTATCGTTAAGCGTTTGGATTTCCTGAAAGGTGAGGATGATGATAACCTTGCCAAAAAGATCATTGATGAGCTGAACAAGGTAATTAAAGCTCAGGGAATTGAGGGTGAAGTTTTTGGTCGTCTCAAAGCGCCTTATTCTATTTGGAAGAAGATGCAGCGCAAAGCTGTCACCTTTGAGCAGCTTTCAGATATCATGGCATTCCGTCTTATCGTTAAAGATATGGCTAACTGCTATCAGGCTTTGGGGGTCATCCACGGTAGTTACCCTGTTGTTCCTGGCCGTTTTAAAGATTACATATCAACGCCAAAACCCAACGGTTACAAGTCGATCCACACCTGTGTGATTGGGCCTGAAAAACACAAAATTGAAATACAGATCCGCACGGCAGAAATGCATGATATTGCGGAAATGGGTGTCGCAGCTCACTGGTCTTACAAGCAGGGCGGAGAACACATGGAGGGGCGTCAATACCGCTGGCTTCGTGAACTCCTGGATATTTTGGATCACGCATCAAATCCAGAGGAGTTTCTGGAACATACCAAGATGGAAATGTTTCAGGATCAGGTTTTCTGCTTTACGCCGAAAGGGGCACTGCTTTCCTTACCGAGTGGTTCGACCCCAATTGATTTTGCTTATGCCGTACATACCGAGGTTGGAAATACCTGTGTCGGGGCCAAGGTTAATGGCCGAATGGTACCTTTTAGGTCCATTTTGCATAATGGTGATCAGGTCCAGATTTTAACATCCAAGAACCAGAAGCCATCACCGGATTGGGAAAAGTTTGTTGTTTCAGGTAAGGCCAAAGCCTGTATTCGCCGATACATAAGACTTCAGGAACGTGATCAGTACAACTCTCTCGGCCATCAAATGGTTCAGAAGGTCTTCCGTCAAGAAGGTTACGAGTTTACGGAAAAGGGCATTGAAGGCATTCTTGGCAAGTTCCATATGGATCAATCCGAAGATCTTTATGTCAGTGTCGGGCAAGGACATCACTCTGCCCGAGAAGTGCTTGTTGCGGTTTATCCCGGCGCCCGTGTTTTGCCGAAATCCCCAAGCCCAGGATCACAGCGTAAGAAGCAAAAGACATCAGGTTCCAAAGATAATGGACTCCCCATCAAGGGGCTTATTCCGGGAATGGCCGTACATTATGCCCGTTGCTGTCATCCGTTACCTGGCGATCGCATAGTTGGAATCGTTACGACTGGCAAAGGCGTTACAATCCATACAATTGATTGTGATAACTTGGTTAATTATCAAGACACACCAGAGAGATGGATTGATGTTTCTTGGGATTCCATGGAGGTTGAAGGCCCGCAACACACGGCCCGACTTAAACTGATTGTTGCCAATGAACCCGGTTGCCTTGGTGGTCTATCCGTTGTTATTGGAAAAAATCAAGGGAATATCAGCAACTTAAAGATCGTTCATCGTTCTATGGATTTCTTTGAAATGATGATCGACGTCGAAGTTACTGATGTTAAGCATCTGGCGGATATTACGGCTGCGCTTCGGGCTATGTCGGTTGTGAATTCAGTTGAAAGAGCCCGAAATTGACCTGCCTTTCTACGTATCATATCACTGAAACCCTGGGTTCACGATGATATTGGGCATTGGAAATGATCTTGTAGATATCAGGCGGATTGAAAAGTCTCTCGATAAATATGGGGATCGGTTTGTTAATCGGATTTTTACCGATGTAGAAAAGAAGAGGGCGGCATCTCGGCCAGATCCCGCAGCGACCTATGCAAAACGTTTTGCAGTAAAAGAAGCTTGTGCAAAAGCTCTTGGTACAGGTTTGTGGCGACAGGGCGTGCTCTTTACTGATATTGGTGTTACGAACAATTCCAGAGGTCAGCCAGCACTTGAACTCACTGGCGTGGCACGTGAACATTTAAATAATATTGTCCCACAGGGGATGACAGCACAACTACATGTGACTATATCTGACGATTACCCTCATGCGCAGGCTTTTGTAATTATCTCTGCTATTCCGGCGCATCGTTAAATCGGGACATAGTTAAATAATTAGGTAAAGTACTTATTTTACCGAAGTAATAATGGAATTAACAAATGACGACTGGGTCAGAAGACGTGGAAAAAACAAAAGAAGACGAAGGTGTTGTCAAAACAGTTGTTTACGCACTGTTAATCGCTTTGACGGTACGAACTTTTTTGTTTGAACCTTTTAATATTCCTTCAAGCTCAATGAAACCGACGCTCTTAATCGGTGACTATCTTTTTGTTTCTAAATTTTCCTACGGCGTCAGTAAGTATTCCTTCCCCTTTGGTGCAAAAATATTTGGTGATAGTTTCGAAGACCGCATTCTTGGCAGTGAGCCCGAGCGAGGCGATGTCATCGTTTTTCGGAAGCCAACAAACGTCAATATTGATTTTATTAAACGCCTTATTGGTTTGCCCGGTGACACAATTCAAGTGAAACAGGGACAACTCTATATTAATAATGAAGTTGTTCCACGAAAGCTTGTCAGAATTGGCGACGGTCGCGATGGAATTCCTCTTAAAGCTTATGAATATGAAGAAACGTTACCCAATGGTGTAAAGCATTTAATTTGGGAGAAAAGCGATACGGGATATTTAGATAACTTTGGGCCTTACCTTGTACCAAATGGATATTATTTCTTTATGGGGGATAATCGTGACAATAGTACGGATAGCCGAGTATTAAATGAGGTTGGCCCTGTACCATATGAAAACCTTATTGGCCGGGCAGACATGCTATTCTTCTCACACCGCGGTGATGATGGTGGCGAAGATTACGGCGATTGGTGGGAAGTTTGGAAATGGCCCTCAATGATCAGATTTGGACGCATCTTTAATGGCATCAACTGATGAAACCTTTATCCATAATCTTGCTGTGGTTACGGATAAACTAGGACATAACTTTAATCGACCAAATTTAGTCAAACAAGCCCTGACACATCCGAGTGCTTGTGGGCGTCATTTGATCGTCGCTGATAGCTATGAACGATTAGAGTTCCTGGGGGACCGAGTTCTGGGGCTTGTTATTGCAGATATGCTTTTGCGGAGTTTTCCAAAGGAAAGCGAAGGCTCTTTGGCAAAACGCTTTACCGCATTGGTTCGTAGAGAAGCCCTCGCGCTTGTTGCACAAAAGCTTGGCTTTGATAAGTTGATTGTCTTGGCAAAAGGCGAAGAAGAAAGTGGTGAACGGGAAAATCCGGCCCTTCAAGCGGATGTTTGTGAGGCTTTAATCGGTGCTCTGTATCTAGACGGGGGATATGCAGCGGCCCAGAGCTTTATTGAAAAGAACTGGAAACCACTTTTAAATCAGGATCTTTCCCCGCCACAAGATGCAAAATCAACCCTTCAGGAATGGGCCCAAGGCCGTGGGTTGCCGCTTCCAACCTACCAGGAAATTTCTCGTTCAGGGCCGCCACATGCGCCTCTTTTTAATATCCAAGTTTCCGTCAAAGGTCTTGATCCTGTTATTAAGCAAGGTAATTCCAAACGCAAAGGCGAGCAAGAAGCGGCAAACGAACTTCTACGACTTATCAGTGAAAATGGCATCTCATAATGAGTAACAATCAAGAAACACCTTCCGAAGTGAAAGATAGCTCTGACTTACCCTCTGATATGAGCTGTGGATTTATCGCGCTTATCGGGGCCCCTAACGCCGGAAAATCTACCCTGATGAACCGGATGGTCGGCGGAAAAGTCTCCATTGTGACCCACAAAGTCCAAACCACAAGGTCACAAATTCGCGGGATCGCGATGCATAAAAATGCGCAACTTATTTTTGTTGATACGCCTGGCATATTTGCACCGAAAAAACGCTTGGAACGTGCCATGGTATCATCAGCTTGGCAGGGCGCAGGGGACGCAGAAATTGTGGTTGTTCTGCACGATGCCTCTAAAAAGAAAATTGGCGAAGATACACGTGCTATTATCGCCGGGCTGGAAAAGCAGGAACGTAAAGCAATTTTGGCGCTGAATAAAATTGATTCCATAAGACCGGAAAAACTATTGGCTTTGGCGCAAGAGTTTATGGCCATGGGTGTTTTCTCGGAAATATTCATGATTTCTGCGCAAGAAGGTGATGGCGTAAACGACCTAATGGATCACCTTGCTAGCATTGTCCCCGAGGGTATGTGGTTGTATCCCGAGGATCAACTGTCAGATCACCCCATGAGATCTATTGCCGCAGAAATTACACGCGAAAAACTGTTTTTGAACCTTCATGATGAACTTCCTTATAATTTAACGGTCGAAACCGAGAATTGGGAAGAGTTTGACGATGGTAGCGTCAAGATATCCCAGACAATTTATGTTCAACGAGAACAACATAAAGCAATGTGTCTGGGCAAGGGCGGTCGAACAATAAAGTTGATCCGGTCCAAGTCCCAACATGATTTACAAGAAACAATAGGGCGAAAAGTACATCTCTTTCTTTATGTAAAGGTGCGTGAAAAGTGGGCTGATGACCCGGAAAGATATCGGGAAATGGGGTTGGATTTTAACAGTTAAAATCTAACAATATTTTTTTATGGTTCACTGTACTCTTTTCTAGATCTCTGATTTGAAAACGATTACAATGTTCACTTTCTGTTCTTTGGAAAGTTGGGTGATGATACATTGGGAAGACGAGGGGATACTTCTTTCTGCGCGGCCCTTTGGTGAAAATGATCTGGTTGCACAGGTCTTAACCCGTCAGCACGGACGCCATGCTGGCTTGGTAAGGGGCGGGCAAAGTATCAAAAAACGCTCAACATATGAGCCGGGAAACCGCCTGCATGTTCGGTGGGGTGGGCGTTTAGCTGAACATTTAGGACATTATGATGGCGAAGTTCTGGATAATATTTCTGGTCGTCTTTTTGATGAGCCTGGGCGTCTTGCTGCTTTGTTATCTGCTGCCGCAATCTGCGAGCAATCAGTTCCTGAACGCGAGGAAAATTCATCCTTTTATGAAGGTTTTCTCGTTCTTTTAGAACATCTCGAAAGTGATTTTTGGGGCGAGATTTACGTTCGCTGGGAACTGGCTCAGCTATCAGCATTGGGGTTTGGTATCGACCTTACTGCTTGTGCTGGTGGCGGTAATAATGATCAGCTTGCTTACATCAGTCCTAAATCCGGCCGAGCGGTATCTTTCGCAGCAGGAGAGCCATACAAAGATAAGCTTTTTCCGCTACCATTATTCTTACTAGGGCAAGGCGGCGGCGGGACGACCGAAATTTCTCAAGGGCTCAAAATTGCAGGGCATTTTTTAGAACGTCACCTGTTTCATCCCCACGATAAATCACTACCGTCGGTGCGTGATCGTCTAATTGAAAATTTTTTATAGCTTAGTTATTGTTTAAACTTACTATCTTTTCCCGTTAATTGATGATTTCTTTTTCTTAACAGCCCCTTATTCATTCAAACAAGTTGCTTCGATGGAACTGTTGGGTAAAATGACAGAAGAGTTTGTGAGGGGTATATGAGTAGTTCTTCAAATAGAGTTCCATCCCAAGAAATTCGGGATATTCGTTTCGTTGATGCACTTTCTGACCGTTATCTCAGTTATGCACTATCAACTATCATGTCCAGATCCTTACCGGATGTTCGCGATGGTTTAAAGCCTGTCCATCGACGTCTTCTCTATGCTATGCGACAACTAAAACTTGATCCCGGATCTGGTTTTAAAAAGTCAGCCCGTGTTGTCGGGGATGTCATGGGTAAATTCCACCCCCATGGTGATCAATCGATCTATGACGCCCTTGTCAGATTAGCGCAAGAATTTTCCTTGAGATTTCCTCTCATTGATGGTCAGGGTAACTTTGGTAATATTGACGGGGATAATGCCGCGGCAATGCGGTATACAGAAGCCCGCCTGACTGCTATTGCCGGCGAACTTCTTAAGGACATTGATCAAGATACTGTTGATATGCGTCCGACATACGACGGTGAATCTGATGAACCCTGCATTTTACCGTCTGCTTTTCCCAACCTGTTAGCAAACGGGGCACAGGGTATTGCCGTGGGTATGGCAACATCTATCCCTCCACATAATGTTGGTGAAATATGTGATGCGCTTCTATATATGATCAAGACCCCAAATGTTGGGTTTGATAAACTTATAGATTTTATCCCCGGGCCAGATTTCCCCACGGGTGGTGTTATGGTTGAAGGACGCGATGCCGTTCTGCAAGCCTACAGCACTGGGCGCGGTTCTTTTCGGGTTAGGGCCAAATGGGAAACCGAGGACCTGAAATCAGGACAGTATCAGATTATCATCACCGAAATCCCGTTTCAGGTTCAAAAGTCCAAACTTATCGAGAAGATTGCTGAGCTTATTAACAATAAAAAACTCTTTTTGCTCAACGATGTTCGCGATGAGTCCGCTGAAGATATTCGTGTCGTTCTTGAACCCAAAAGCCGTAATGTCGATCCTGTGGTCTTGATGGAATCTCTGTTTAAGTTGACTGAACTGGAAAGTCGGGCAAGTTTAAATATGAACGTTCTGGATGCAGATCAGGTTCCACGCGTGATGAATTTGCGTGAAGTCTTACAGGCATTCCTGGATCATCGACATGTTATTCTTGTCAGGGCAAGTAATTACCGTCTGGGTAAAATTGCAAACCGCCTTGAAATTCTTGAAGGTTATTTGATTGCTTATCTTAATCTGGATGAAGTTATCAAGATTATCCGAGAAGAAGATAAACCGAAACAAGCACTTATAAAACGCTTTTCGCTTTCTGAGATACAGGCTGAAGCTATTCTCAACATGCGTTTACGTGCCTTGAGAAAGCTTGAAGAAATTGCCATTAAGGGCGAACATGATGATCTGACAGCTGAAAAAGCTGATCTGGAAGATATTTTGGCAAGGGAAGAACGCCGATGGGAAATCGTTGGTAATCAAATTAAAGACTTGCGTAAAGCCTATGGTCAGAAAACAGAACTTGGTAAACGTCGTACCGAAGTTACGGACGCGCCAACGGATGTTATTGTACCGCTTGAAGCTGTAATTGAAAAAGAACCCTTGACGATCCTTTGCTCTGAAAAGGGATGGATCCGCGCGCTAAAAGGTCATCAAGACGACACAAGTGATGCCAAATACAAAGAGGGCGATACAGGACGTTTCTCTTTACTTGCACAAACAACTGACAAGCTCCTTGTTTTTGCGACTAACGGACGTTTCTATACATTAGGTGCTGACAAACTACCAGGTGGCCGTGGCTTTGGTGAACCCCTAAGTCTTATTCTGGATTTGCCGAATGATCAGGATATTGTCGATATTCTTGTTTATCGCCCAGGACAAAAGCTGTTACTGGCTTCTACAGATGGTAGAGGCTTCCAGATAAATGAAAGCGATGTCATTGCCCAAACCAGGACAGGCAAACAAGTTCTAAATGTGGCCGATGGGGCAAGCGCTTTCATCTGTTACCAAATTAGTGAGCACGATGACATGGTGGCCGTCATTGGCGAGAACAGGAAACTGTTGGTCTTCAAACTTGAAGAGCTACCAGAAATGGCAAGAGGTCGCGGTGTTATTCTCCAAAAATATAAAGACGGCGGTCTATCCGATATCAAAACCTTTAAAAATGGTTTGGAAAAAGGTGAGGGACTAACCTGGTGTGATACGTCAGGGCGTACATGGACACGTAATGAAATCATTGATTGGCATGGACGTAGGGCAAGTGCAGGACGTTTGCCGCCGACTGGCTTCCCAAGAACAAACAAATTTAATTAAATCATAAGGCGATATCATATGTTGATATCGCCTTATGATTTGTCGTTGTATTCTTGACTTAAAGCTACGTGATTCTTCCTTAGAGAAAATAGATGCGTTATATAAAGAATTAAACCGCCCGCCAATAGCCCCCAAAAAGCGCCAGAAATTCCAAAAAATGAAACACCAGAGGCAGTGATAAGAAAGGTAACAGCCGATGCTTCTCTGATATCTGGGGCATTAAATGCAGCCAGAGCAGCATTGGAAAAAGCACCGATCAAAGCAAGGCCGGCTACAGCCGCAATCAATATGCCGGGGGCAATAACAGCAAATGTTGTCACAAGCCCGGAAAGTAAGCCAAATACGATATAACCAAGACCACTTATAACCGCAGACCAATAACGTTTTGTCGGATCCGGATGAGCATCCTCGCTCGCACACATTGCTGCTGTAATAGCTGCCAGATTAACGGCATGCCCCCCGAAAAGCGCACTGATACCGGAAAATAATCCCGTAATCGCAATAAGAGGCCCTGAGTTTGGCTCATAGTTATGAATTTTTAAAACCGCAATACCAGGTACATTTTGCGAAGCCATTGTTACAATGAAAAGGGGAATGGTAATCCCGATTAAACCAGCCAAACTAAATTCAGGGAAGACCATTGTAAACGAAGGTACTATATTACTGAAAAGTTCGTTTTTATTGGCTGTCGTAAAATCGATACCAAAAACCATAATAAGAATTAAAGCGGTTAGGGCTGCTGGAACGGCAAGCAATTTATTTATACGGCCAGCTATGATCCAGGCTAACAATATACAAAGTCCGAATAATGGTTTTTCCGCAATTGCTTTGATAGGTGCCAAACATAAACCGAGCAAAATCCCAGCAAGCATTGCATTGGCAAGGGCAGAGGGGATCTTATTTACTGCTCTCCCCAGTGGTTTCCACAGCCCAGCAATCACAAATAAAATCGCACAAAGAATAAATGAGCCAGCCGCAATAGAAAAACCACCAGGCACAGTGCTTGTACTCGCCAATAACGCTGCACCGGGTGTCGACCAAGCGACGCTAATGGGAAGCTTACTGTATAGGCTAAGAACAATAGCACATGCCCCCATTGCGATAGATAAAATCATTAACGCAGTTGCTGCTTGTTCTTCCGAAGCCCCAACAGCTCTTATGCCCTGAAGAACAACAGCAAATGAGCTTGCAAACCCTACAAAAGCAACTAACAATCCCATAAATGTGCTTTGTAATGATAAGTCGCGTAACATATTCATTTTCTTTGCCTTTATAGATACGTTTAATTTTTTTTGCTATTTTTACGTATAAATTTTTGTTCCAAAACGGTTTTACCCCATTGATCTCCTGAATATTCACTGGCCAGAACAAATCCATTTTTTTCGTATAGATTGCGGGCAGCATCCAAGCCCTTAAAAGTCCAGAGATGTATTTCCTTAAAACCTCTTTCATCACAAAATTTCAAGGCATGGTTAAGCAGGGCTTTTCCCAAACCTTTTGGCCTTCCCTGACTTTCAACAATAAACCATCTTAGGTGAGCAATATTTTTGCCAAGATCTTGACCATCAATAGCAATAGATCCGATTATTTTGTTTTTATACGTGACTGACCATATCGCGTTCTCTTCACTCCCCAGTCGAGGAAAAAAATCACCAAGACCTTTTGTTACCGTAGCTTCAAAAGCGTCATCAAAATCAGCAAATTCAGAATAATAATGAGCATGCATTTCAATAATACGGCCAATCAACCCAGTTTTATAGCCTTGTGTAATCTCAACAGGGTATTCTTTTTGTAAGCCTGATTTCTGATCATTTTTTAAGCGGCAATTTTTTAGAGCATTACTATATTTATGTAATCCTTGTGCAATCTCAGCTGTACTCGATTGCGGTAATGTCGTGAGTGCAGCAACCACTTGTTGCTCTGCAAATTTCGTTATTTGTTGAACTGTATTTTTACCTTGGGGTGTAAGCTGTATAATTTTTTTTCTTATATCAGTTGAAGAAGGAGATTCATAAAGTTCTCCTCTCGTGATCAGATTTTTGATCAAGCGGCTGATTGTAGATTTTTCAAGCAGTAAAATATCAGACAGATCCCTTGCGTATATCGTATCTGCGTTTCCGATTTCGACAAGAGCATGAACTTGTGACGCGGTTAAGTCTGTTCCTGCGATTGTTTTATTCAAAAAACCAAGTTCACGGATAAGGTTTCGTGAATATTCGCGAATGTCTTGTATTATTTCCCAAGGTATATCTGTCATTATTCGATCCAATATGGTTGCTTTGTGCAACTATATACAGTTTCATCAAGAAAGGAATGAGTATTTTTTGGATATTATAGATAATAAAAAAATTATAGATAAAAATTTCGACTATAAAACAAAAAAAGCCGCTGAAGTTTCCTTCAGCGGCTTTTTTGATGGATCTTTGGGGTTTTGATTTATCCAAAGATGACTTT
>NZ_JBLXHT010000016.1:0-64714 GCF_048259265.1 Kiloniella sp.
GGTTGCAGCCGTCGCATCAAAGTTCAGGGTTGCTGTCTGACCACGTTCCAAAGAAACAGTCTTGGTTTCACCACCGGCTGGCGCTGTAATTTCAATTGTAGAAGCTGCTTGACCAACAAGAAGGTCTTGACCCTCTTCACCTGAAACGGTTTTGTTGCCTGTAGTTGTAAAACCTTCAGTCATATGTAGAACCCCTGTTCTGAATTTCGACAAAACAGGTTCGCCAAGAAATTGGTAACCTGTCATCTGCGAGACTTATAAAATGTCGGGTCTGAGCATATAGAAAAAAAGATAAATAACAACTAACGTTAACCTAAAAAATATAGCAATATGTATGATCTTTCTTTTAAATAGAGGTGATGTCTTGTTGCACAATCAGATTCCAAAAGGATTCTGCCACGGGACCAAAGGGATGATTGGTCGTGCGCGAAATATAAGTTTCTATTTCCACAGGACCAAAGTCAGAAGACGTCAACGCCACCAGATCACCAGAAGCTAACTCGTCACTAATCATATGCAAAGGAACGCGTCCCCAGCCCAAACCGGACATGATAATCTGCTTCTTCGTCAAAAAGTCATTTACCCGCCACGGTACACTGGTTTCCAAAACACCATACTTTCGCTCGTCCCTGTTCCGGCTACGATCAGTTACAACAACCTGGGTTGCCCCATCCATATCTTCCCTAGTTAATTCTGATGCATCCTTTTGCCCCGCTGAACACCCGGACACCACGGGGATTAAACTCACGGAGCATAGTTTTTCATAGCGCGTCATTTCAATTTTATCGAACATCTCACCACCCGCCACCATTGCAATATCTGCTTCCTTGTCTTCTAGAATTTCTAGCGGGGCCGTGAAATTTTCGACAAACAATGTCAATCGTGTTGCCGGGTACTTATCACGGATAATACGAAACGCGCCAAGAATCTGCTGGATATCAAATACCTCTGACACCACGATGCGAAGCTCTGCCTCAACACCTTGTGCATAATGCTGGGCCAGATCGCTCATATCCCTTGCCTGAGACAGAACAGTACGGGCTTTCTGAACAAGTATTTTGCCATGATCCGTTAGCGTCGGGCGATAACCGTCCCGCTCAAAGATCGCAACCTTCAGCTCGTCTTCCAAATTTTTAATGGCGATAGAGACCGCAGACTGACTTTTGTGTAAGGCTTCGGAAGCGGCCCGAAAACCGCCGTGGTCAACAACACCAATGAGTGCACGCAACTGATCTAGGGTCATTACACATCTCAATCTATTTTTTATATCAATTCAATATAATATTTATACTTTTTTAAATCATGTTTCATCCGATATTTCAAGCAGACACGACGTCATGCTTCACTGTTCTTCGTAAAAGTGAAGCTGACTTGGTTCTTGAAACAAACAGAGATACTGAAACTTGAGAAACCAAACATATGTTCAACACCTTTGACAATTATGGCTGGATAGCCCGCTTTTTCCACTGGGTCATTGCCCTAGCGGCAACCGCCCTGTTTGGACTGGGCCTCTATATGGTCGAATTGAGCTACTATGACCCAGCATATAAAACCTTTCCAAGCCTGCACAAATCCATCGGAATTCTGGTCGCCGTTCTTATGGTTATTCGGCTGATCTGGAGATTGATCAGCATTGTTCCACTGCCAATTTCTGATCCGGAAGCACAGCATCAGGATCTGCAGTACAAGGCGGCATCCTTAGTGCACTTCATACTCTATACCCTGCCTTTTGCACTGTTTCTATCTGGGTACCTGATTTCCACGGCCGATGGACGATCGATCTTTGTCTTTGATTTGGTAGAGATACCCGCGCTGTTCCCGCCAAGCAAAGGGCTGGAAGATACCGCCGGGTTAATCCACGAAATCATAGCTTGGACGCTGGCCGGATTTGTTGTTTTGCACGCCGCAGCCGCCCTTAAACATCACATCATAAACAAAGACCGCACGCTAAAGCGCATGCTTTTGGGTGCCCGCACAACAACACCTTGAATTCAACCTTCTAAAACAGGAATAATACAGATGTACAAATCAACATTGAAATCTGCAAAGTCAGTCTTTATCGGTTCTCTTTTAGCTTTTGGGGCTCTTGGTAGTTTAGCCGCCCCCCTGATATCCCCGGCACAGGCCGAAACCTATCAATTGGATACTCAGGGTGCCCACGCATCAATCCAGTTTAAAATCAGCCACCTTGGCTATTCATGGATACTTGCTCGCTTTAATAAGTTTGATGGCCAGTTCGAATTTGACGCCAACAAACCCGAAGCTTCTTCCATTTCCATTAACGTTGATACCGCAAGCCTTGATTCCAATCATGCAGAGCGTGACAAACACCTGCGCAGTGCAGATTTTCTGGACGTTTCCAACTTCCCGACCGCAACCTTTGTCAGCACTGGCCTAAAACCCGTTAGCGAAAAAACAGCAGTCCTGAGCGGTGATCTGACCATCAAGGGTATTACCAAACCAATCACCATGGATGTAAACTGGATTGGCGGCGGCGATGACCCGTGGGGGTATGTACGTCAGGGTTTCGAAGGATCATTGGTTATTCCCGTTGGTGACTACGGCATGATGGACATGGGTCCAAGCGCACAAGAAGTCGAAATCCTTGTCTTCTTCGAAGGCGTACGCCCTAAGGGGTAACGTACTTATAAAGTACCTATACCCATTACAGATTATAAAAGAGGAGAGGAAACAACAATTTCCTCTCCTCTTTGTCTTAACAACATTGTCTTTACCCTATACCAGAAGGAACCTATCTTCATTTTCTAAACTCAAATGCTGTCGTAAATCGTTGCAAACTCGGTGTAAGAAGCAACTGCCCCGCCCCCTAAATAAAATAAATTTAAAGCATGCACAGGATTAAAAAGTATCAAAGACCTGAGGATATCATAATGGTCCCCCAATCTAACACACACCCAAAGACAAGAACCCGCCTTACCGACTTACTCGGCATAGAGCATCCCATTCTTTGTGGTGGTTTAATGCACTTGGCCGATGCGAACTATGTTGCTGCTGTGGTCAATGCCGGAGCCATGGGTTTTATTTCTGCGCTGACCTTTCCTGACCCACAACAGCTACGTAATGAAATCCAAAAATGCCGGGATCTGTCAGGGGGCAAATCCTTTGGAATAAATCTTTATATCTCTCCTCGGCAAGATGCCAATGACCGACTGGAAAAATTGCTGACTGTGGTACAGGACGAAAAGATTGCGGTGGTCGAAACCGCGGGCGGCAACCCCGGCCCGATCATCCCCTTGATGAAAGAAGCTGGCATCAAAGTTATTCACAAAGTCCCTGCCGTCCGTTTTGCGCTTTCGGCTGAACGCGCAGGTGTTGATGCAGTCAGTTTGGTTGGGGCGGAATGCGGCGGTCACCCCGGCTATATGATGGTTGGGTCCATGGTTCAAGCCGCTGACGCCCCCCAAAAGCTGTCTGTTCCAGTTATCCTCGGCGGCGGCATTGGCCATGGCAGCCAGTTAACGGCGGCTCTTGCGATGGGATGTGACGGTATTCTGATGGGAACCCGCATGCTGGTTTCCAGCGAACTTCAGGCTCACAAGGATTATAAACAGCGCGTCATTGAAGGCACCGGGCTGGACAGTATAGTGGTACAAAGCACATTAAAGAACCATCACCGCGTTCTGGATAACCAAACGGCACAGGCTATCCTCGCGCTGGAAAATGAAGGCAAGGAAAGCTACGAAGATTACGCACATCTTCTTAACGGAAAGCTATCGAAAGAAGCCTATGCATCTGGCAAAACAGATCAGGGATTACTCGATTACGGCCAAAGTGCTTGTTTTGCCAATGCTATAGAGCCAGTGGCAACTATACTCACACGTTTTATACAGGAAAGCCTGATAGCAAAGGAACGTCTGTCAGGAATGAATACCCTCTAAAATAGATGCCTCTGTACCAGGCATCTTCTTTGCGCAAAAAGCAGTTCGTGAAAAATAAACGGGCAACCAATCTATTTATAAGTTGCCCCGCATATCCTCAATCTCGTTTGATCATTGGCTGGTAGAAGTAAGGAAAACCTTCGTCGTCTCTATTGATAACCAGATTACCACAAACGTCCCATCCTTCATTCAACAATGAAGTTACTTTTTCATTCAAACCTTCGCGGCTATGTTCCAGAACCAGTTCATATTTTTTCATCTGATCTATGTTTCCTTTATTGGCAGGTCCATTTGAACTTAAAACAAGAATGCACAAGAAAGATTAAAGGGATCTGAAAATTTACACCTAAAAGATTGCCACACCTAAATTTTTTATGGCCTCAAGATATTTTAACTTTGGGGAATAACCACATTCTTTTCAATAATTGCGTTCAGTTTATCCATTAATCCACGCGAGATGCTATTCTTCCCAAACATGATATGCACTGGTCCCAGATCAACCTTAACATGATTATGGGGAACGATATCCCCTACCAAGCCGTCTTCTTTGATCCGTGCTTTACCTGTTTCCTTATCCACCAAAAACCCATCAACACGATCTGTCATCAGCATTTGAAAATTTTCACCACCAATGGCCTGAAAAACCCTGCTTTTAAACTTTGGGTCTTCCATAAGTTTCAGGTACTCATCGCCATAATAGGCGTTGCGGGATACACCCAGTCTGAATTTGGTATCGATAATATCTTTTAGTCCCGTAAAATGGTCAAAGTCATGCTGATTTGCCCGCATAAACAACCATACGGTTTCATTCCGATAGGGCTTACTGAAAGTGGCGTATTTACTTCGTTCTTCTGTCTTGGACATACCAAGCAAAACATCCAGTTGTCCCTCTTCCATTGACTTCAACAAACGCGCCCAAGGTTTAGAGACAAATGTCAGGTCACATCCTAACGCGCCCAAGTATTTTTTTGCGGCCTGTATATCAACACCGATGGGTTGACTGCTGTCGTTATTTCCCCCAACCATCTGATAAGGTGGCCAATCAATCCAGCCAACAGTAAGCTCTCCGCAACTCTCTTCTGCCTGTGCTGATGTCGCAAAGGTCAATATTAGGCCTGCGAGGATACCAGTCATGGTTCCCAAACGACGTTTTAGCCCCCGGTTCATTCTATTTCCCTTCTACTCCAAAGGAACTCGACAATTCCCTTGTAGAGACTATGTTCACAAACTTGTGTTCCCTGAATATCAAACTTAAAAGACGTCTTACATCCAGACTTCTAATTTTTGGTCATTTACGGGGCTCTTTCATTGGATCATTCCCCGGAATATGACCATATCCTTGACACCAGACAATACCCCAAACATCGGACAATGCCATAATATCCATGTAATCAAGCCCTTATCTTTTACGACATAGAGATTTAAAAACCTGTTAACCGAATACTTTATTTGTTTAAACTTTAATGACGCTCTTTTGAAAAACAACGACCAGAAAATAAATAACCTTCGCTTACAACGACAACTTAATAAGACTAGAACGAACCCAAATTCATAGCGACTAGTCGTTTTTACCTTTCCTTATCTCTCTGCGATTGAGTATAAACAGAAAAATAAGGCAGAATGCAGGCTATGCACTCAATACAGAAAACAACAACGTGCCATCATACATAAAGTACGCGAATGATACGTTAGCTCAAAGACAACCATAAGCCTTTGGGAAACCTAAACAGCGCAATTGGACAGAACAAAAAGTGCTCGAAATCGGCCGAGATCTGGAAGTAAGCATCAACCACCATGCCATCAAAGGTTTTCTCGAACTTTGTGATAAAGCACGAGGTCAAGGGCAGATGACCATTGATCTGATCCAAAGCCGGCCCTTTATCAGTTACTGGCCAACATTGATCCTCAATCGTTATCACGAAGATAAAAACGACTTTATTTATAGCTTCTGGGGATCAAAATTATCCAGCGTTTATGGTATGGATTTAACTGGAAAATACATTCTGCGCGGCGAATTCAAAGAAACAGAGAATGTGTTCTGGACCGCCCACAATGACGTCATGACCAGTCTAAAGCCCGCTTATCTAAACACCAGCATCCACTGGCTTGATAAAGAACACCAAACTTTCAACGCCGTTATCATCCCCATGGAACGCAACGGCACAATCACCGAAACCATCGCCTATGTCGCCTTTGATAAGTAACAGACGGCTTATCTTATGCAAGACTAGACAACAGTGCCATACTCGGCCTATTTCTAGCCCATTTCAGATGCGAGCAGCATACTGCTTCGATATTATTAATCAGGCGCTCACCACTGCATTTGCACACAAGACACATTCATTTACGGCACGCTGAAGACCATCTTCCCATATGCTTCCAAGTAAAAATATTGGACCACCCGCCGTACTCTCCCAGTGGGAATTCCAATAAGAACAGCCACAATAATTACGTCTTGCTATACCGACCATAATATTTTTCGATACGTGCTTGAAGCAATTCGAACAAGAAGCTGACAAACCAATAGATCAAGGCAGCCGTGATCAGCATTTCAAAGTGCTTGAACTCTGAACGCCCCAAAGTCCGCGCCAAATACATCAGCTCCATCACCCCCATGGCAGATACCAGCGAGCTATCTTTGAGCATGGAAATAAAATTATTCCCAGTGGGGGGAACAATGATCCGAATGGCCTGAGGCAGGATTACCTTGTACATTACCTGCCATTTTTTAAGGCCAAGTGCTGTCGCAGCTTCGGCTTGCCCTTCTCCAACAGACTGAATGCCCGACCGGAAAATTTCTGTCATATAAGCCCCATAACAAAGGGACAAAGCAATTATACCCGATGGAATAGCATCAAGGGTGATGCCCATTTGTGGCAGGCCGAGATAAATAAGATAAACCTGTAGTAACAAAGGTGTTCCCCGGAAAAAGGAAACATAGAATGTCGATAGGGAATAGGCTGGACCATTTTTTGACAATCGAGCCAGCGCCCCGACCATAGCCAATATACTCGCGCAGATAATAGAGACAGAGGTAATAAGAAGGGTATACCCGAGACCAGTCAAAATCAGCAGCGGCAGCCGTTCGATGATAAAGCTGAAAGACAGATCAAAAGAATAGAAGAAAGCCAAGAAAAGACACAAAAGTTCTGAAAAGAAAATCAGGACCTGTGTGCGAAAGGGCAACAAAGCCACGAGAACGACGTTGAGCGTCAACCCAATGGCAATACCCACAGCGATTTGAAAGGAAAGATCGAAAAACAAAAGCGCAGATAGAAAAAATAAAAACAATAGGAACCGGCGAACTGCGGGATATTCCAGAACAGATACCAATGTATTAATCATACCAACGCTTTTTCATTTCGTTATGAAAGAAGTTTCCTAAAAAAGTCCAATGAGCCACCAGCAACAAAGTATCATTGGTGGCCCAGAACATATGATTCAGAAAAGGATTCGAAACATTTAATTATGGGTCGTACTGACCAAATCTTCACCAAACCATTTAACAGACAGTTCAACCAGGGTGCCATCCACACGCATTTCTTCGATAATTTCAGCCGTCTTTGCTGTCATTTCCGGGTCGCCTTTGGCGAGCGCCACGGCCAGCGGCTCATAAAAAACCGGATCACCCAATTGCCGGATCGGATAGTTCGCCTTGATCGCTTCGAGAATATTTGGCACAGACGAAATACCTGCATCAAGACGCTTACCATCCCCAATACGAAGATCGTCCATGGCATTGGTATCTGTTTCATAAGTTCTGATATCACTTGGCGTCACAGAAAAAGTCACTGGTGGCGAGTAGGTCTGGTCAAGTTCCAGTGTATGGGTCAAGTAAGCTTCATATGTTGAACCGCCACTGGCACCAATACGTTTGTCATTTAGATCAGCAAGTGTTTGAGCGGATGAATCCTTGTGCACGTAAAAAGCCGAAGGCGTGAAATAATATACAGCCGGGAAGTCCAGAACTTCTGCGCGGGCTGGGGTCGGCGTCATAGAACCAATTGCCACATCCCAGCGTCCACCCCATTTCCCAGATGTTATTGCTTCCCAAGCCGGGTTAATAAACTCGACATCAACCCCCATACGTTTGGCGAGTTCTTTTGCAACATCAACGTCATAGCCTTCAAAAACGCCGTCTGCATTCAGATAGGACGCAGGCGGATATTCCGAATTGGTTGCCACAGTCATCTTGCCCTCTGCCATGACCTTATCCAGCACCTCACCTGCTTTTGCTAAACCGGATAAAGATACAAGACCGACCAAAGCCAAACCAACAACTGATTTGATTTGCCCCTTACCCGTAGATTTTTTTTCAAAGTGAGAGAATGAAGACTTCATGACGTGCTCCTCCCTGAGCAAATTTGCAGCTCTGGTTGGCTGCCAGACAAAATGATGAAAGTTAAAATGACACAACAACGAAACAAAACGGTAAGGCACCGAACAGAAATGAGCAAGGCTTATTTTACAGTTGTAAAACTATTTCTCATCAGGCAAAATCGCCCATAAGATAAAATGCATCGTCAATTTTTGACTCTAATTTCACCTCATCAACAAGGTAAAATTTTACGCATCTGATGTATAGAAACATTACTATTTTGAATTTTTATAATAGCGAGTCATTATAAAACCGATTGCATTCATGAAACGAAGTACCCTAAAGAACGAAGTAGCATGAAAAACGCTGTATTCAACTCTACGTACTCAGGGCTTGGACGAAACAAGGTTATCTATGCAAAACGCCGCCGCTTCGACACCTAAATTTCGCAGACTGGAAGCTGATTTTCGTCGCCAAAGACTGATTGATGCCACAGTCAAATGTATTGCTGAACACGGATATGCAGCAACAAGCGTCAGACAGATCTGCAGCAAAGCAGACGTTTCGCCCGGCCTTTTGCGACATTATTTTACGGGAAAAAGCGACCTTATTTTACAAGCCTATGCCCAACTCATCGATAAATTCAGTACCGAATTAAAATCTGCATTAGACGATCACAGTGTTGAAAACCAAGACGAAAAAGACGACCCACGAAACAAGCTTAAAGTTTTTGTGAACACCTGCTTTAACGGCACGATGCAGGAAGAAACAACCCTTTCCGTGATGCTGGCATTCTGGAGCGAGTTGCGCCTAGATCCCATGATGCAATCCAACGCTAAATCCCTGTGTTCAGGGTACCACCAACAACTTGTTGACGTCATAAGCGATGTCGCCCTGAACGAAGGAAATCAGGATGAAGTTGACCCAAGCCTCGTTGCATTGGCACTCGCTGCGCTGGTTGATGGATTATGGCTTCAAATGTGTATAAATCGTTCAACCTTTAGTATTAATGATGCCCGCCTTGCCTGTTTTGGTTTACTCGATGGCTTCCTTTTTTGTGGTACAAACGAACAATGGTTACAGGTCAGGGCAGCGGGAAGACTTGATCAGCATTAATATCGTATGTTCAGATCACTGACACATCAGGGCGAAACACAATACAAATCAAAAGCCTCTACCAAAGTTCACTATGCAACTGACAACCTGACGCAATACATTCTTTCAACGCACTTATGCTTGCTTCGTTTCTAACGCCATTTGTATCGCCATGATAATACCCCTTTTCCTTTAGCCAGACTTGATCCATTTCAATACGGTCTTGCCCACCAATGTCCTGGGCTTTCAAATAGGCATCAAAAGCTTTATTATCCTGCCCATCTTCCACATAGGCCGCCGCCAGCGTATCCCAGACTTCAAAATCATCGGGATTAATATCCAGTGCTCTTTTGGCAAAGGTAATAGCCTCGGCCCCTTGGCGTTCTGTCTTGTCCGGATTAATCGCCAGAAGCCACGCCAAGGAATTCAACGCATAGGAATCATTGGGATCAAGACGAACCGACGCTCTGTAATCTAGAATAGCCAGATCAATCTGTTTTTTCTCTGAAAAAAGACCTGCCCGATAGTAATAAGCTTCGGCATTATACGGATCGATGGCGATTACCTGATTATAATCGTCCATAGCCGACCCTTTGTAATCGAGAAAGCTATGGGCATAAGCCCGTTCCATATAATTAGACACGCGCTTGGGGTCATAGGAAATTGCCTCGCTCAAATCTTTCACAGCAGATTCATAATTCCCGGCGTCGATATGGGCCATTCCCCGCAAGCGATAGACAATTCCATACCCCTTGTCCGGCAATTCACCTGACTGGATAAGCCACCCACACGCCTCTATCCGCAACTCCGCCGAGGCATCGGGATTGTTGCAATGTCTGGATTGCGTTTGAAAACTCTGGGCGTGGCTCAAATTGGGCGAAAGCAATAAAACTGTCATGAGCGCCCAAGCGTAAATCGGAAGTGATCGAAACATAACTCTTCTTTTTATCCTAGACCCAAGTAATCTGGTCGCTCTACAATCAAAAGATGTAATTTATAGCCTGTGACATCAATTGCAAACCCTAAGCAGACGACAAGGTGGATACCATGAACGAGCTACTTGTTACCGTAACAACCGTTATTCTCGCACTTTCCATCCCCATGGTTCTCTGGCTCGGGCATCTTAATCGCAAAGGTGGCAAAGACGGTGAAATTCGGGGAATCGGCTGGCAGTTTATCCGCTATACGGTGTTAAGCATTGCCCTGCCGATCGTGGCGATCCTTGCACTCAACGATGCCTTAGAAGGTGAAGCCGCGACTATTATTGCCGGGGCACTTGGCTATGCTTTTGGAAAAAAGGATGATAGCTAAGGTATCCGCACCAATGATTTACGACTGATTTCACAACCCGGTTCACTGTTTATTTTACACCGACCACATTATTTTACACCGACCACATTATTTCATGTCCGAGAGCGCACTTCATGACACAAACAAATGACCTTACGAACGCAGCATATAAACAGACTGAAATAGAGGAATGGGATCAAGCTGCCTCTGCGTGGCACAAATGGATCCCTGTGATAAATGCTTTCGTCCATGTCGCCACAGACATCATGCTGGATCAGGCTGATATAAAAACCGGCAACCACGTACTGGATATTACCGCAGGTGATGGCAGCCAGTCGATTATGGCCGCAGAGCGTGTCGGCGAAACAGGAACGGTTCTTGCCACCGATCTTTCCCCCGCCTTTGTCAAACTTGCGCAGCGCATTGCGCAGACACAGGGAGTCAAAAATCTGACCGCAGAGGTCATGGACGCCGAAAACCTCAGTTTAAAAGATAACAGTTTTGATGCCGCCATTTCCCGTCTCGGTATGATGTTTCTGCCCGATCCGCTCAAGGGATTACAGGAAATTTATCGCGTCCTGAAGCCTTCGGGGTCTTTTGCCGCCATTGTTTATACCACAGCGGATAAAACACCCTTCTTTACCCAATCGCCACAAATCATTCGTGAACAACTGAACTTGCCAGAAACACCAACAAAGAAGACAACATCAAGTACATCCGCCTCTGCACAAGCACACCAACCCGGCCCCTTTGCCTTGGGCACACCAGACTTTTTTGCCGATCTCTTTGCACAAGCCGGATTTGTCAATATTGAACAAGAAATCATCGAAGCTCCCCTTCGGTTCGAAACAACCGAAGACTTTATTCAATGGCGCCGCGACGTCGCGGTCTCTCACCAAAGAATGTTGGCCGGACAAGACACAGAAACACAGGAAAGAATTTGGCAGGAAATCACCAAGGCCATGCGCCAATACGAAACCACCGACGGCTTTGAAACCCCCACCGAACTCCTGATCTGTTCCGGGCAAAAATCGAGAAACTCCTGATCTAATTTATTCAGAGAACATATTAGCAGAATGACAAATAGCCTTAACTTTAAACAACGTCTGTTTCTTATTGTCTTTACAGTATTGATAGGAAGTAATTTAGAGATATTTGAAATTGAGATTCGCTTTCACCTAAGACAAATCATTGAAATAAAATACTATTACGAATCAGTGGCTATTAATATAGATCGCTTTGCTATCGAATTTTTGATTCAACTCGCTGCCGCTATTCTGCTAGGTACAACAGTAATCCCGAGATCGATAAAAAACACCATTTTCTCAAAATGGGATCGTGTTCTGCTTAGTTTATTTCTGTTTGTCCCTATTGCGATTTTCTGTGATCAGGCCTTCATAGGTCGCTTTATCCCTGGTTCAATCTACTTACATGACTTAACCACTGGCCTCTACTTCACACCACTTTTTCTTATCATTGGCCTGTATATCCTACCCAAATTTATCACGCTGACTGAATACAATCCTGTAAAAGCCTTTAAAGGGGGCCTTTTGGCGTGTTTACTATGTCTTCCCTTTGTTTGGTTTTATGACACTTTGTTCAATCACTTCCCCTTCTACCTTTCGGCTTACAGTGATTGGCTACAAAACAAACCGGAAGAAAATCACATATATTACTTTATCGGGTATCTAATTAGTCACTACAGTACTTTTGAAACCTATATCGGCTCTACCGGCCTGATATGGCAGTGTATCTGGTTTATCGCCAGCGGTGTCAGTGCTTGGTTTGCCTACTTTATCATTTACCAAAACAACTTAAAAAGCTGGCAAGATGAAGCGGGTGTATTTGAGTAAACACCGCCACTTCCCCGTCCGCAAGAAACGAAAAACCCCCGCGCCTTTAAGCCGGGGGTTTTCTTTACGCCTGTCCTTTTGGATAAGCGTCCGCGTATTCATACAGTTTATAGAACCTGTTCTCGCGACACCGCTCTCACTGTATTACTTGCAGCATTCCTTACTGTATTATTTATTGGGGAATGATGTCACGTACCAGACGCGGGTCCAGATCATTCAGGATCTTGGCAACACGGCGTTCCCGACGTTTGGCTTTATAAGCAACAATCGCGTCTGAAACAGCTGTTTTAACAAGAGCAACAATGCCTTCTTTAAAGAAAGAAACGGGTTGTGCAACATTTACTGACACATGTGCCATAGTCTTAATCCTAATCAAAGGGCCCGGTCCCGCAAATCCCGTCAGCCAAGTTGTTTTTACTGATTCCTAGGTACGCTCAGTTGATCAAATCGACAATTGAAATTTATTCATTCTGGCTATGCATTTTGAGCATGGAACCACCCCAAAAAGCCCTTATTTATAAGGTCCTTGTCGCTTTTAAGATAAACGAGTGTCGCAAGTAAAGTTTATGGCAAAATTGCCATATTTTCCCACGCTTCTTTTTATAAAAAAGTTTTCTGCCGCCGTCCTGTTCGACGTCGTAATTAGTATAAAAATGGCGTATTTTTTACACTCTGTTTCTTTTACGACGCTCCCTCTTTCTCTTCTCGATATTTACAAGCCATCTTCACTCCGATTCCTTAAGTCACAATGTGTAACAAACAACCAAATTCCAGAATAAAGTTGCCATCGGTTGCACTATAACCAAAGACAATCCTCTGCTTTAATCCTCGCCATAAAAAAGAGCATCTATATATATTCTTTTCTATTTTAGAGTACCATTACTGCAATTGTGGATTTAAGCTACTTGAGATATACGCTTCTTGATATATAGGCTTCTTGATATATACAGGGCTAAATTAAGATTAGAACAAGGTGGTGGGGACAAATGGCGTTTGACAATGCGATAGCCAATGAAGGCTTGGGAAAAAAAATTTTAGCAAGTACAGCTTGGCCCCTGCTACTTACTCTTTGTATCTGTACCACGGCCTATGGTTTTGCCATTGATCGCCCTGTGATTGTTTTCAACCTGACCTATCTTGGCTTGGCTATCGCGCTGTTTCTTTTGGAGCGCAAAATGCCGTTCGAAAAGACGTGGTTGGAAAATGACGGCCAGACCTTTGCTAACATTGCCCATACCCTGACCAGCAAAGGCCTTGTCCAAGGCTTAGTGACCTTTAGCGGCGTCATTGGTATAACTGCCTATATTACACCCTTACAGGGCGAAGGTTATGGTATCTGGCCCCGCGACTGGCCGCTGGCAATTCAGGTAATCATGACGTTGATTGCGGCTGAATTCGGTCTCTATTGGGCGCACAGAATTTCCCACGAATGGAAGCCGCTTTGGAAATTCCATGCCATCCACCATTCCGTCACCAGATTGTGGATTGTTAACACCGGACGTTTCCACTTCATTGATTCCTTACTGTCCATTGTGCTGGGCATCAGCATCCCCCTCGCTTTAGGCGCCCCGCTCGAAGCAATCACATGGCTATCGGCCATTACCGCCTATATCGGTATGCTGACACATTGTAACGTGGACATGCGCTTTGGCCTGCTTTCCATGGTCTTCAACACCCCCGGTCTGCACCGCTGGCACCACAGCAAAAAGATTGTCGAAGGCAACAGAAACTACGGTGAGAACCTGATGATTTGGGACATGATTTTTCGTACATGGATCAACCCCGATCGCCGCCCCCCGGCCAGAATTGGCATCACCGAAGAAATGCCCGCAAGCTTCCCCGCCCAGTTGGTCTGGCCCTTTAAAGAGATAAAAGAACTGGATCAAGAAGGCTGGACAACACTGATCACAGAAGAAAATACAAAACCCAAAACTTAATTACCCGGGGCTTAATGCTTAGGCATCGTATTATTGGGAAAAGAAAAATAAAGCCTGATCCAATGAAATAGGATATGTTACAGTTTCAGAAATAATCATTTAAATTACAAATAGGTAGCAGCCCCTCTCTATGCGCATTCTTTACGTAGAAGATGACCAGGAAGTACTGAGCTATATCAGCAATGGCCTCAAGCAAGAGGGGCACAATCTGGATACGGCGGATAATGGCAAAGACGGCTTATTTCTGGCGACAACCGAAAATTACGACGTCATTATCGTTGACCGCATGCTGCCAGAGCTGGATGGCCTGACCATTATCAGAACGCTGCGTGGTAGTGATAATCATACCCCTGTTTTAATCCTGAGCGCCCTTGGCGAGGTCGATGACCGGGTCAAAGGGCTTCGATCTGGCGGTGATGACTATCTGGTCAAACCCTTTGCTTTTGCTGAACTGCTTGCCCGAATAGAAGTTCTTGCCAAACGCAATGGACCACAAGGAAACCAACAGGAAACACAATTAACGGCACAGGACCTTGAGGTTGATCTGCTATCACGCAAAGTAAGGCGTGGTGGACAGGCCATAGAGCTACAATCACGCGAATTTCGACTGCTGGAGTACCTGCTAAAGCACAAAGGACAGGTTGTGACCCGGACCATGCTGCTGGAAAACGTGTGGGATTACCATTTTGATCCGCAAACAAATGTGATCGACGTGCATATCAGCCGCCTTAGAGGTAAGGTCGATAAAGATTTTGATGTTTCACTGATAAAGACGATACGTGGTGCCGGATATATCATCGAAGACAACCCATAGATCTTACGCCCGAAGCTCTAGCTTTCAAATGGCTATTCTGTTTCTACTTCTTTGCGGAACGGCTGTTATCATACTCGGTTATTTTAGCTATTATTTTAGCCGTGGGCACTTTGTCCAACGTACCGAAGCGATTATCGATACCGAACTAAGTTATGTATCTCAATGGCAAGACCCTGCCCGTATAGCTCGCGCATTAGATAGGCCGGGTCGGGTTTACCTGTTGCTTTCACCAGATCAAAAAAAGATTGTTGGTAATCTGGATAAATTACCGGAAACTGTTTCACTTCTGGCTGAGGGAACCCTGACCTTTTCGACAAAGCCCGTTACCGTGTCAAACTCTTCTGGTTCTATATCTTTCGGCACAGAAAAAGATTACGCCGCGAAGATATATACCTATCCAAATAAAACCCGTTTACTAATCGGCATTGATATCACGTCGGTGACAAGTGATTACAAGCTAATGCAATGGCTGAGTTTTCTAAGTATCGGCTTCATGGTTCTTGTTATCATTACCAGCTATCTGATCAGTCGCTTTGTGGTATCGAACACCAACCGAATTGCCGTAACGGCAAAACAGATTATCGAAACCGGCGACCTTTCCCAACGTATTGAGCTGACATCACGTTGGGATGACCTTAGTTATATGGCTGGCATTATCAATGACCTGCTGGATCGTATCCAGCTGTTGATGCGGGGGATCAGACAGGTTTCCGATAACATTGCCCATGACCTGCGCACTCCGTTAACACGACTGCATCACAATCTGGAAGATCTGCGCTCTCAAGATCATATTATTCAAAACCCACAAGCCTATGAAACAGTTGACAAGCTGGTCAATGAAACCGATCAGATGCAGAGAACCTTTAACGCTCTTCTGCGGATATCACGTATTGAATCTGGCAAACAGCACTCGGCGTTTGAGCCTCTTGAACTGACTGAACTATTACAGGATGTCATCGAGCTCTATGAGCCCCTTATGGAAGAAAAGTCCATTACTCTGAAACAGGACCTTGAAACTGTCGCTCTTCAGGGGGACAGGAATTTGCTGTTTCAGGCTTTTGGCAATCTGATGGATAACGCCGTAAAATTTACCCCGGCCAAGGGTTGGATCAATCTCAGCCTTCGTAAACAGGGGGCAGAAGTCATCTTTATCATCGAAGATAATGGCCCCGGTGTTCCCCCGTCTGATCTGGGCAAAATATTCGACCGTTTCTATCGCGCCGAAAGCAGCAGACATACCCCCGGCAGCGGGCTAGGCCTTAGCCTCGTCGGGGCTGTTACCGATTTACATAACGGACATATATCAGCAGAAAAAGGTGAAAACGGTCTTCGCCTGACCATCCGTTTCTCATAAGATTATCAGACAATTCCCAGGCAATTCAAGGGGCGGATTAAAGGCAATTCAGGAAAGACAATATCAACAAAAGACAAACCCATTTCTTTCATTACCATTTTGTAATGTGCAGGACAGAAAGAGGTAAGACGGGATCGCCGATTGTAATCACATGAAAATAGCAATCATTGGCTCAGGCATTTCCGGTTTGGGGGCAGCTTATCTGTTGCACCCCCATCATGACATCACTGTTTATGAAAAAGGGAATTATCTGGGGGGACATAGCCGTACCATCGACATCTCTCCCAAAGGGACACGAACACCTGTGGATACAGGGTTCATCGTTTTCAACCATCGCAATTATTACCACCTGACCCGCATGTTCAAGCATTTGAACGTGCCCACGATCAAAAGCGATATGTCGTTTGGTGCCAGCATACAGAACGGTTGGTTGGAATACGGCAGCAAGGGAATGTTCGCCCAAAAGCGAAACCTGTTACGCCCCAGATACTGGAAAATGATATGGGATATTCTGAGCTTTAACAAAAAAGCCCTGCCCTATCTCGAAAACAACAAAGATGCATCATTGGAACAATGCCTTAATGATCTCAATCTTGGGGACTGGTTCAAACGCTATTACATACAGGCCATGGGCGCGGCCATCTGGAGCTGCTCGGTCGATACCATTCTTAAATTCCCTGCACGTACCTTTATTCGCTTCTTCGATAATCACGGCCTTTTAAGTGTAAATCAACATCCACAGTGGTATACGGTAAAGGGGGGAAGCCGGGAATATGTACAACGCATAAGCGCAAGCTTTCAGGATCATATAAAGCTGAATTGCGGTGTTGTTTCTGTCAAAAGAAAGAATGGGAAGGTCGAAGTACTGGACGACAAGGACAACACTGAAACCTATGATCAGATTGTTTTCGCCTGTCATGCGGATCAAGCCTTAAAAATGCTCGACACCCCGACACAAGACGAAGAACGCATCCTTGGAAATTTCACCTATCAAAAAAATACGGTTGTCGTTCATGGGGACACCAGTTTTATGCCACGAAAAAAAGGATCGTGGGCAAGCTGGGTTTACTTGTCAGAACAACAAGACGACCAAAATGAAAGCGTCTCCCTCAGTTACTGGATGAACAACCTTCAGGATATTGATCACGATAGCCCTGTTATTATAACGCTTAATCCCGGCAGGCGACCCGCCGGTCATCTCATTTATGATATAAACGAGTTCGAGCACCCGGTTTTCACAAAAGAAGCTGTCGACGCACAGGACCAGATAAATACCATTCAGGGTGAAAACAACCTTTGGTTCTGTGGGGCTTATCAACAATATGGATTTCACGAAGACGGCTTGGCAAGCGCCGTCAGGGTAGCGCAAAGGATTGGAGTATCAATTCCATGGGAATAGCGCCCAAACTTCGGCCAAAGCTTCTACCAAAGCTTTTAAACGCCAAAGTTTTTCACAAACGCCTGTCCCCAAAGGTGAACAGTTTCGCCTATGGCATTTATTACTATTGCCTGCCACTTTCCCAACTTTCTGCGTCAACCAAGACTTCTGATCTTGAATTTCCTATAAACAAAAAGGGACTGGTCAGCTTTTATCAGAAAGATCACGGGAATAAGGATGGCAGCTGCCTGACCTCGTGGGCCAAAGAACTACTTGAACGTTTTGGTGTCACACAGGCTGATGGCGAAATCATCCTTGTCGCTATGCCCCGTGTTCTTGGGTATGTTTTCAATCCCGTAAGTTTCTGGCTTTGCCTTGATCGGGATGAAAAACTCCGCGCCGTAATTTGCGAGGTCAATAACACCTTTGGCGAAACCCACTGCTATTTGTGCAAACACGAAGATGGCCGCCCTATTGAATCAAACGACAAACTACAGACAAAAAAGCTGTTTCATGTTTCGCCCTTTATTGAACGTGAAGGTCATTACGAATTTCGCTTTAATTTCAAAGAAAATCACTTTGCCGTCTGCATCGATCTCTTCAATTCTAATGGAGAAAAGACACTGGTCACGTCCTTGGCTGGCAAGCTATCCCCCCTGACCAAAGCTGCTGTAAACGCTGCGTTCTGGAAGCATCCGCTTGTGACATTCAAGGCCATTTATCTTATCCATTGGCAAGCACTGAAGTTGATCTTCAAAGGTATAAAACACCTGACGAAGCCCCAACAAAAGTCAGAGAAATTCAGTGCAACCAGCAACCTTGCCAAAAGTTCCCGTAACCTTACCAAAAGTTAATGTCCACGTAATACGGGGGTTATTTTCATCCTCGTATTCTGAAACCATCATAGAAAATAACTTGTTCTCTAGACCTACAAACAAATAACGAAACCCAACGAGGCCTGATAAAAAATGTTTGGACTAAAAGCTTCATCACAACTGTTTAAAAGTCTTGATAGTCTTCAATATGGTTCTCTTGCCTTAACCACGCCTGATGGTCAGGTTCGTATTTTCGAAGGCAAACAACCTGGTATCAAAGCCAAGATGGAAATGCACGACTGGCGCGTGGTCACAAATCTTGCTGCTCGTGGTGATGTTGGTTTTGCCGAAGATTATCGCCAAGGGCATTGGGAAACAAACAACCTACCCAACCTTATTGCATTGGGGCTACAGAACGATCAGGCATTCAGACGTTTTGTTTTTGGCAGCCGTATTTTCCAAACATTCTCTCGCCTAACCTACCTCTTCCGCTTGAATACCCTACAGGGCAGTAAACGAAACATTCACGCCCATTATGATCTTGGGAATGAGTTTTATAAACTCTGGCTTGATCCCACCATGACCTATTCTTCAGGCCTGTATCTGAATGAGAAAGATAACTTGGAACAGGCGCAGCACAACAAATACGATCGTCTGATAAACAAGCTCGACCAGAAATCAGGTTCTCTTTTGGAAATTGGGTGTGGCTGGGGTGGCTTTGCCGAAAGAGCCGCTAATCACGGAGACTTTGACATTAAGGGCATTACCCTGTCCGAGGAACAGCACCAGTATGCAACGTCCCGGTTAGGATCACGTGCACAAATTGCATTGGAAGATTACAGACACCAACAGGGCACGTTTGATCATATTGTTTCCATTGAAATGTTTGAAGCCGTTGGTGAACGCTACTGGCCGACCTATTTTAACAAAGTCAAATCACTGCTGAACAAAGACGGTAAGGCAATGATACAAACCATCACAATCGACGACAGCCGCTTTGAAAAATACCGTCGCGGCGGGGATGTTATCCGCAGCTATATTTTCCCCGGTGGTATGCTCCCCAGCCCCAGTAAATTCAGACAAGAAGCAGCAAAATCAGGGCTCATCGTCAACGAAGAGTTCCATTTTGGACAAGACTATGCCCGTACCCTCGAAGAGTGGTTACATCGCTTTGATAGCCAACGAAACAACATCAAAGCACAAGGCTTTGACGACAGTTTTATTCGCCTGTGGCGCTTTTATCTCGCGGCATGTATCGCAGGATTTTCAACAGGGCGTACCAGCGTCATGCATGCAGAGTTGCGCCATGCGTAAAAGGTATATCACACCACGCTTCTTGTCGCGTCCCTTGTCACTTGCCCTATGCTTGACCTTATCTCTGGTTCTCGCAAGCCATATTGTCATGTCGTCGCCAGCCGCAGGGAATGATCTTGTCGCCAAGCATGTTCCCTCTGCCCAGGCTGTTGGCAAAGGGCGGCTTTCCATTCTGTTCTGGGATGTCTACGACGCCGTGCTGCTGGCCCCCAATGGTCAGTGGACTGCGCAAGCCCCCTTTGCGTTGAGCTTAACCTATCTTAGGGACATTGATGGTCGAGACATTGCCGACAAGTCCGCAGAAGAAATTCGCAGCCTTGGGTTTGACGACGAAGTCAAACTAGCGGCCTGGCACAACCAAATGCTCAACATCTTTCCGGATGTCAAAGAAGGCACCAACCTGACCGGGATCTATGCCGGAAATGGTGAAAGCATTTTCTTTCATAAAAACAAAGAGATCGGCCGGATAAGCGATCCTGATTTCGGACACTACTTCTTTGATATCTGGCTCAACACAAAAACCAGTGCCCCGCAATTACGCGCAAAACTTCTGGGGCAATCATGACCGATAACAATACCATCTCCAGAAAAAGTCTGTTCCAATATAGCTTTTTGGCGATCCCCTTGGCTTTTGCCGGATTGCCGCTCTATATCCACGTGCCTGATTTTTATGCCACGACAATGGGGCTTTCTTTATCCGGAATTGGTATTGTCATAATTCTTGTCCGTATTTTTGACGCTGTTCAAGACCCCCTGATCGGTGTGTTTTGTGATCTCTATAATGACAAGCGTCCTCTAGTTATATTCATCGCCAGTCTTATGATGGCCCTTGGCTTCTTTTTGCTGTTTCACCCGCAAGAAAGTTTGGGATTGGCCGGGTTGGCAATCAGTCTCGTTCTCGCGACAACAGCCTATAGCATGATGATCATCAACCTGAATGCATTGGGCAGCACCTGGAGCCAAGATGGTGGACAAAAAAACCGCATTACATCTTGGCGCGAAGCTTTTGGCTTGATCGGCCTAATTATTGCCGCAGTGCTACCCGGCATAATCACCTTTAGTGAATATTCCTATGTGCTGATCCTTTTTCTTGTTCTCGGCTTTACAATTTTTATGATCTGGAACAAAAAGCACAAAAAATATGACGCCCTCGTAAATCTGCGAAACAGAAACAACAAAGATACGATAAAGTTGCAAGAATTGCTTATGCCATCCAATAAATGGTTCTTCGGGATTTACTTTATCAGCACGCTGGCTTCTGCGATCCCAGCTGTTCTTATGGTTTTCTTCACACGGGATCTATTGGGTGCAGAACAATACACCGGTGCTTTTTTACTGGTCTATTTTCTGTCCGGTGCTTGCGGCATGTCCGTTTGGTTAACCATTGCCAAACGATCCTCTAAACTCATTTCTTGGGCACTTGCCATGTTACTTGCGGCAACAACCTTTGTCTGGGCCTTTTTCTTACAACCTGATGATATCTGGCAATTTGCTGTGATCTGCGTTCTTTCCGGTATTGCTCTTGGGGGTGAACTATCCCTTCCCCCTGCCATTCTATCAGAACTGATCGACGCGCAAGAGAAAACAAAGAATACATCCTTTCTGTTTTCCATTCTTGCTTTTCTGTCCAAAACAGCCCTCGCCTTGGGAAGCGGTATTGCCTTCCTGATCTTGGGTGTCACATCTTTTTCACCTGCAACACAAAATGATAGCGAGGCACTTTTGGCCCTCAGTTTCACCTATGCACTGGCCCCCTGCATCATCAAAGTATGTGCAGCCTTGGGTCTTCTTTCATGGCTTCAAAAATTAAAACAAAGGGGCGATCATGCGTATTTTTCTGGTAATAACTCTTCTTTTGGGGGGCAGCATGATGCTTAGCGGTTGTTCTGGTCCTTCACTCAAACACTATGAAAACTCCGAACCAACAATGGATTTACAGGAATACTTTACGGGCCCCATCAAGGCATGGGGATTGGTTCAAAACCGTAAAGGCGAAGTTGTCAGGCGCTTTGATGTCTTCATGAACGGTTCATGGGACGGCGACACAGGTACGCTGGAAGAAACCTTCTCTTATTACGACGGCGAAATACAGGAAAGAACCTGGACCATTAAACGTTTGCCTTCAGGCCTTTACGAAGGCACAGCCGCCGATATTTTGGGGAAAGCGGATGGTGAGATTATGGGCAGCGCGATGCGCTGGGCCTATCAAATGGACCTGCCCGTTGGGGATACAACATACAAAATCACTTTTGATGACTGGATGTTTCGTATGAATGACGGCATTCTTATCAATCGGTCCTATCTCAAGAAATTTGGATTTACGGTTGGTGAACTTACGCTCTTCATGCAAAAGCAGGACGGATGATTAAAAGCTTCAAAGGGGCACATATCTGGATTTTAGGGGCCAGTAGCGGTATAGGGCTGGCGCTTGCTCGCGAGCTTTCAGACGCGGGGGCTATTCTTGCCCTCTCGTCTCGTCGCCGCCCCGAATTGAACGACATTAACGAAGCCTTGGGCGGGCAGCATCTTGTTGTGCCCTGTGATGCCAGCATCCCTGCGTCTATTGAAGAAGCTTCTGACAGAATAGAACAATCCTTTCCCAGAATTGATAGCGCGATCTATATGGCGGGCTATTATAACCCGACGAAGTTTGAAGACATTGAACTAGAAGAGTTACGCAAGACAATTGACATAAACCTGACGGGTGCCTTTGTGTTTGCTCACCATGTCTTGAAGATTTTGCGTAAACAGAAAGCCGGGCAAATTGTCCTCTGCGCCAGTGTCGCAGGGTTTAGAGGTTTGCCAAACGGGCAACCCTATAGCGCGACAAAGGCCGGCATGATCAACATGGCTGAAAGCCTGCGGATAGAGAACAAAAATCCTGCCATAGACATAAAAGTCATTAATCCGGGTTTTGTGCGTACGCCTATGACAGATAAAAACCCGTTCAAAATGCCAATGATTATAGAACCGGAAGACGCAGCCAAAGCCATCGCTCCGGGCCTTCAGGGGAATGCCTTTGAAATTCACTTTCCCAAAAAATTCACGTACTTCCTCAAACTGGTTAGAATATTACCTGACTGGGTTTATTTTAAGTTCTTAAAAAACCAGTAAAAAACATCATCGCTTTTCTGTCTCCTTGGATCATGAACCGGATCATCCGACAAGGTCCTCTTCAACCCTATCTTCATTAATCCTTAAAATCAGAGATCCCGGCACCAATATCAATGAAATCACGCCGAACGATAGTTATATTTTCCACCCGCGCATTATCGGAAATTTGTTCTTCTTCTATCGGTTTGATTTCATTACTTTGGCACAGAACAATAGGGTTCGGGCTCATGTCATTTTCCAGTGGCATCATTAAGACTTCCAGAAACATTTTTCGGCCAGTTGACATACCATGGTTCGAAATAACACGCATCCCACAGGGCTGATCAACCACAGAAAAAAAAGACTGACTTGCTTTTTCCTTGCGCTCATCCGCGACATAATTCAGATAATTTTCGCCTGTAGGGTCAAACCCCATGCGTTCACGTACCGCAGTACCCGCAAGCCGAAAGCGAATAAAATCTTTGGCGACCATTTCATAAATAATAAGACTGGGTAAAATCTGGGGCACCTTCTCTGGGAAAAAGCTGCTTCGTAGTGGTAGAACCCCTTCACGCGGCAGGCTCAACCAATGATCAAGTAACGCCTGGCTTTTCGGATGATAAAGCTCAATAATTGTTCAAACTCCACACTGTCGCGTATATTTGTTTCGGCGATGTTTTGCACTTCGTCCTGTTTCACATATACCCACTAACTTTACCCGAGCTACATACAATAGTATTCAAAACATCAAAAAAGACAACGATTGATATGTAAAAAACATAGGATTCAATAGAGTACGCAGAACTTTCCTTTCACCTACCCAAGATACTTACCAGATTAAGCTATGAAAATAAAAAGGATTTCCCGCTAATTTTCAGGTTAAGCTTATCCGGTATATTCTATAGACTGAACTTAATAACCGCTTACGAGTTATAAAGCCCGTGCGGGATACCTATTAGTAAAGAGCACCCAATGCCTGTTTATCTCATTCGTCACGGACAATCAGAATTTAACGCTGTAGCGCGTGATGGTATTGACCCATTGATCTATGACGCACCTTTGACATCTCTGGGGCAGTCACAAGCTGATCGTGCCCGCGAAAAGATTGCTGACCTTGATATTGAACATGTTATTTGCTCGCCGCTCACCCGTGCAGTACAAACCGCCCTGTGTATTTTCAAGGACACAGTTCCCATAACGGTCGAGGCCGGACACAGAGAAATGGTCTGTAACAGCTGTGATGTAGGTCGCCGTCCCGACATATTGTCTCGTGATTTTCCCAATCTCAGCTTTGATCACCTTGACCACCATTGGTGGCACAAAGGACCAGAAAACGAACACGGCGTTCCTCACGAGCCAGAAGATATTTTCAAAAAGCGGATAAACGACTTTGTCACCCGTTTGGAAACCACCAATACAGCCCCCTTTGCAACCCGTCCCCTTGCTATCGTGGGTCACGGGTTGTTCTTTCAAGGACTGGTCGGACGGTTAATGGATAACTGTGAAATTGTGCAGTACAAATAGTGCAACGGGACAAAGTTGGAGCATTCTCCTGGAGACATGTCTCGATTATCCCCCCAAACACCGCCTTGCCAGCGCCCGACCATTCACCTCGCAATCCTTGTGCCTGTGAAGATTCCTGCCCGCGAAGATTCCTGAAAACCTGTATAACCTTGCAAAAAAATGAACAATCAGCTTGAACGCAATGACTTTGAAATCTCTACCTTAAAACCCTCTACGGTTACCATCAGCCAATCTCGAAATGTTTCGACATGCGTCAGTCCGGCTTTTCCCGTTTCTGTAACAAGGTAATGCGCCCCAATAGGCAAGGCCTTGATATTCACAGCCGGAACCAGACTGCCCAATTGCAATTCGTTTGAAACATAAGCCAGATTAGCCAAGGCAATACCATGCCCGGCAACAGCAGCCTGAATAGCCGTGTCATCATGTTCAAACTTCAAGGCGCGATCCAGCGAAAGTTCTATGTCGCCAGATTTCATCGCCCAACTGCGCCAATCCCGTCCGGTCGGTTCGTTAAAAATCACGCGATGCCTCTTCAGGTCTTGAAGCGACAGAGCACTCTTCTCCCCCTTTTTCCCTGCTAAATGATGGTCCAGATATACTGGTCCACAGACAGGCAACAGCCATTCGACCATCATCAGTTCCCCATTTTCAGGGGCCGAGACTGCTGGATCTGCCGGATCACCCAACTGATAAACAATCGATGCATCAAACCGTCGGCTCTGTGCGGTGCCGGGGTAAGTAACGGTTTGCAGATTAATCGGTATATTAGGATGCAGTGCCTCAAATCCGGACAACCGGGGCATTAGCCAACGGATGGCAAAGGACGTTGTGACCGAAAGGGTAAAGTTTGACACCCCGCCTTGTATTTCCGCTGAAACCTGAGCGATTTGGAATAAAGCCTGATCGGTAGCGTCATAAAGCTTTCGGCCTTCGTCACTTAACTGCACTCCCCGATGCAAACGCAAAAATAACGCGCAACCAAAGTATTCTTCAAGCAGTTTGATTTGTCGGCTAATAGCCCCCTCTGTCACACATAATTCCCGTGCAGCTTCTTTGAAGCTCATATGAGCAGCGGCGGCGTTAAAGTGCCGTATGGCAGTCATCGGGGGTAATTTCATCGTATTTACTGTTCTCTATGATCAATATTCTGGGGGGATCAATGTTCTGGGAGATCAATTTTCTGGGTGCCAACTTTCTGGGATACCTTACAACTGTCTATAGGCTAAATTAAACACGTGACTTGATTTTATGTAAAGCCATATTGATTTAAAATCGTTTGAGAAAAAAACCATATTGCGTATTTTGTTTTTTAGGGTAACCACAGAACCCAGAACACACCACAAGAAAGAGTGACAAAATGGCCATGAATATTGAAAAAGTTTTTGCTGACACACCGGGCAAAAAAAGCTGTATTCACTTGAATAATTGTGGATCATCGCTAATGCCTAAAAGTGTTCTACAAAGTCAGGTTGACCATCTTGAACTAGAAGCAGCGATCGGTGGCTATGAAGCTGCAAACAAAAAACATGATGCCATCGAAGCAGTCTATGATTCTGTCGCTCGCTTGATAAATTGTCACAGAGACGAAGTTGCTGTTGTTGAAAACGCAACCGTCGGCTGGGCCATGGCGTTTTATGCCATTCCTTTTCAGGATGGCGACCGTATTTTAACTGTCGAAGCCGAGTATGCCTCTAACTACGTGGCCTATCTACAGATCGCCAAGGAAAAAAATGTCTCCATCGAAGTCATCCCCAGTGACGAAAACGGTGTTGTTTCCCTTTCCACCCTAGAGAGCATGATTGATGACCGCGTCAGGGTAATTTCTGTCACCCATGTCCCGACAAACTCTGGCTTGGTAAACCCGGCCGAAGAAATCGGCAAGATCGCCCGAAAACATAACATCCTCTATGTCGTTGATGCCTGCCAATCCGCTGGACAAATGCCGCTGGATGTTGAAAAGATACAGTGTGACGTTCTTTCGGCAACGGCCCGTAAGTTTCTACGTGGCCCCCGGGGCGTCGGCTTTGTTTATGTGCGGTCTTCTGTCATTGAACAATTACATCCGCCCATGATCGATTTGCTCTCTGCCACATGGGTTAGCGAAAACGAATATGTTTTAAGGTCTGACGCTCGACGGTTTGAAAACTGGGAAAACAACTATGCGGCCAAACTCGGTATGGGTGCTTGTATCGACTACGCACTTGAAATCGGATTGAACAATATTCAGGCCCGAATAGATGAACTGGCAAACTATCTGCGTGATAATTTACGCGCCATCGACGGGGTAAAGCTCCACACACTGTGCCCGACCCAGTGCGGTATTGTGACCTTTGCGATCACAGGCGTAGAGTCCGCAGATGCGGTTCAGACGATCTTAACGCAAGGAGTTAATGTCAGTACGTCTTCCCCGACAAGTACCCTTTTAGATGCAACCAAGAACAAACTACCCGTTCTGATCCGATCTTCCGTGCACTATTACAATGACCAACAGGAAATAGATACATTTGTCGGGATCGTGCGTGCGATTGCCAGGGCATAGCAAAGGGCAATAAAGACCCTCGCGTCCAAATGTTGAGCGCATAACCGCACCCAAGCTGTGGATTGTTTTTGGGAATTTTTCCTCTGGTTTCCTCTTTCAGGCTTATGCTTTCAGGCACAAAAACGATTATGGAACCATCGGCAAAATATCCCAAAAGCAGCTTGGCTATACTATCTTTAGAATTTATGGCATATCCTGATCTTTGTTAGTAAAATTACACTGTGATGAGGCCACATGTTCATTTCTGCTAATTCGGATCTTTCAGAATTAGAACAATACCCCAGATTACTTAAAAGCTGGCACTGGTATTCTGACCTCTGCACAAAACTAGGGCGGCTTCCTTCTCGACAAGATATCAACCCCGCTGATATTAAATTTGCGTTGGGCTACGAATTGCTTGCCGAAGTTAACCGCGAGAGCAAAAATCCGCGTGTGCGCCTGATCGGCGTTGTTACCGAAGAATTCATGAAACTGGCCGACGGCCGTCCTTCTGGCAAAGACTATGACACCTTCCTGACAGAAGACAGTAAAGTAGCCGCGTCTGATAAACTCACAGAAGCATTGGACCAAGGGCAGCCTATTTTTGGTACAGCAACTTATACCCGCAAAGATGAACGACGCTTTGGGTACGTCAGAATAATATTTCCCCTTCAGTCACAAAATGATGAACCGGAAATGGTCTTCCTCATTTTTCAGGATTTTACCGAAAACGAAGATCGGGAAGTTGGCGCACAAAAAGAAGAAGCAATGAAACGCTGGTTTTAGAGGATATTTCCTCCCCCAATGTTTTTGCCCATTTTCATTATCAAAAAATAAGAGATAATCATTATAGTTTTTTGCATATTATCATTTGGCAAAAAAAGCGCATATTAGTCATCAAGGGCAATCACTCGTTTATGAGTATCACCAAGAGGACTAAGTCGATGAAACCAATCGTAACTGCCAAAGATTTTGATTTTACTTCTGCTGACATCGAACACCACATTCGTGAAGCGCACCGTCTGCGTTCCGAAGCTATCGGTGGTGCCGTTGTTCATGCTTTCGCCACAGCATTCAAATCCACAAAGGATTTTCTGGGCCGCATGAGCTACCACAAAGTGAAACACGCTTAAGAAATTAGCCTTTTCCCCTCGCGCTCGCTTCTAATAGGTCGTTACCTGTCGAGAGAGAAGTGTAATTAACGCGAAACGGGCAAAAGCTGGAATTGACAAAGGAGAGTACCAATCGGTGCTCTCCTTTTACGTATCTGCTTGCTTTACGCCCTTTGACCTATCGACTTTTTCAGCCCCTAACTGCCCACCTTAAACGTTCCCGACTACTTAAGGTTTTCTGATCACATCCTTTTCCCAAAGAAGGTCATAAATTATCTTCATGTCCTAAGATGTTTATTGCGCCTATCTCTGATCTTGGTATTCTTTTTTCTACCCAAATACATATTTTGACTTCCCAACTTCCGCCCCTCTCTATCAAGGGCTTCGTATTATGAATTATAAGACAAAATTTTCAGAACAGACTGAACGTGAAATTGACCTGTCAACATGGTCCCGGCAAAGCCAGTACGCCATGTTCAAAGACTTTGGCTCGCCCCATTTCAGCATAACAACCCGTATTGATGTCTCGGAAATAATGAGGGCAAAACAGAGTGATGGGGCCTCGCCTTTTAACGCCATGCTCTTTTGCATTATGCAGGCATTTAATGATGTCCCAGAATTGCGAACTCGTTTACGCGACAAAGACGGACAACAATCTGTTATTGAACATAATATCGTTCACCCTTCGGTCACGGTGCCCATCGAAAATGATCGCTTTGCCTTTTGCGAAATTCCCTATGCCCCGGAATGGCCGGCTTTTAACAATAACTGTGAAATTGCCATTGCAGAGGGAAAAGCACAGACAGAACTGAATGAAAAAACCATTGATACAGACTTCTGGATTTTCATGTCTTGTATTCCCTGGTTGGATTTCACAGACATGCAACACCCCCTGAAAGGCCCCGACGATTGTATTCCCCGCCTTGCGTGGGGAAAGTTTGTGCCCCAGATAACACATCAGGCTCAAGAAGGTTGGGAGGTCGCCGTAAACCTAACCGCGCATCATGCTCTTACTGATGGCATCCACATGGCAAATTTTTTTCAAAAACTGGCTGATGCCTGTTGTTCTTTTCCAAAAGAGCCTAAATAAACCAACATCATACCCCTTGCCATTACAAAGACCAGAATAGATGCCAGAAAATGATTTTCAATCACGTACAGATAAAAATAAAAGACCTTAAATCCAGCAAAGACTTTTACGGTCGCGTTATGTCAGCACTTGGATATGATCAAGTTTTGGATATCCCCGATGTGGTTATCGGCTATGGCACCAGTGTCCACGACATGTTTGAAATACGCCAAGCTGACGAAGATGCCCCCCTATCCCACGCGGTTCATGTATCCTTTAATGCCGATACAGCCAAAAGCGTTGATGATTTTTATCGTATCGCGCTTGAAAATGGCGCGACTTGTAACGGGAAACCCGGTTTACGTCCCGAATATGAAGACGGCTATTACGCCGCTTTTATTCTAGACCCTGATGGGCATAACATTGAAGCAGTGTATGCGGACCGATTGATCACTAAATAAAGAGGGATACCGCCTAACCCCGCAACATTTCCCGTTTGGGACTAACGCCATAGTGACGGGTAAAAGCGCGGGATAAAGCTGCCGAACTGGAAAAGCCAATCCGTCCGGCAACGGTCTTTAACGGCATTCCCTTTGCCAATTCAGTTCGGGCCAGTGTCAGTCGCCAGTTCGATAGATACTGACCGGGCGTCACGCCCACAAGTTTACGAAAGGAATTGGCAAAGTGCGTTCTGGACATCGCCGATATTTCGGCAAGATCTTCGAGGTTAAAGTTACGATCCGGCCTTTCATGCATGGCAATAATCGCCAAGGAAATATTCGGGTCGGCCAATCCCGCCAATAACCCAACCTCTGTCTGCCCCGCCTCTATCAAATGACGCAACAGTCGTATCACAACGATTTCACACAGCCGATCAATAACAGCACGCCCCCCGCAACGCGGGGCGCTAGCTTCTTCCAACAAAATATCCGTCACAGCCTTCAAAGGCGGGGATTGGTCCAGCCGGACCACGACAAGATCAGGTAACGCAAGAGCAATAGGATTTTCCTCGCCCCCCGTATCCACAACCGCGCAAACAAAACCCGTTGTCTGCAGCGTGATAGCAGATTGCCTATCGCTATCCTCTCCACCGGAATCATGTCGGCTGGAATTATCTCGGCTGGGATCATCTGGGTGGGGATCAACAGCGGGCCGGGGCTTAATTTTAAAATCCTCCGGGACACCTCGAGGATAAAACACCAGCAAGGGAATATCCGCTGCCATCTGATTAAAATCTGGTGCAGACGATGCTATTTGCCCGCTATGAATAACAAAGAAATTTGCGCCCCCAACACTTTGTCCGGTATCGCAAATACCAGCTCTCTTCTGCTTCAAGTCCATGCCGTTTATATCGCCAGACAATTGTATGATGTTTTCTTCCCCTGTCTGGGCATCCCCCCTCTTAGAAGCAAAGTCAGTCCCGTTACTATCCCGTGATTGATCATCTTCCTCGCATGATGGTTGGGCAAAAGCCACACTACCCCCCAGCGTCTGCACACGCGCGCAAATGTGAAACCGCTGAATAAGGGCCGATAAACGGTCGGCTTTTTTAAATGGCTTTTCCAAAACTGGTCCTCTTCACCCAAAACACGACATCTAATGCTACCTCACTTTTGTACGATTGATCAACTTATTTGCACAAAAAGAAACTCTTAGTTCACTATATTGATAATTGAGGGCAACAAGCAGCCCAAAAATTTACGTAACAAGCCAAATGATTTACCCGAAAGGTACCCTTGTAATGCTGATGCCACGTCAAAAAACCCCTAACCTATCTTTGCCTACACTCAATGACGGTACGTTCGACCTCAGCAGTGATAGTGCAGAGCGTTATACACTGGTGACATTTTATCGCGGCCTCCACTGTCCGATCTGTGCTAACTACCTCAAAGAGCTAGAACGTTTGTCCCCGGAATTTGCGGAACGCGGCGTAAAAACCATTGCCATCAGCTCGGACGGGAAAGAGCGTACAGAAGAAATGGCTGCGAAAATCGACGCCAAGAACCTGCGTTTTGCTTATGACCTGCCACTATCTGTTGCCAAAGAGTGGGGTCTTTATATCTCTACCTCTCGCGGAAAAACATCTATCGGCATCGAAGAGCCAGCCCTGTTCTCTGAGCCCGGCGTCTTCCTCGTCACGCCAGAACAGACGCTTTATTATGCTTCTGTCCAGACAATGCCATTTGTCCGTCCGGTCTTTAAAGAAATGATCGGCGCACTGGATTTCGTTATTGCCAACAATTACCCCGGCCGTGGCGAATACGCCGGCGAAGTTTAAGAATTGAACAATAAGAAGTCTAGGAATTGAATGATAAACGGCGTTCCTGATTTTCAGACCGTTTTCTTCAAACAAGACATATAGAATTCCTGGGGATCGTGTTTTGAGTAGCACTGCTTATCTGAACACGAACGACACCCCAGGATAAAAGCCCTCGGCCAACTACACACACAAGCAGGTCGGGGGCTTTTTATTTTCCAAACAAAACAGCATCCCCCTTAAAGTCCCTCTTGTATTTAGGGCATCGTCAAAACAGTGCGAGTGATAAGGTCACCGTCCTCTTCGAAATCACATTCGCGTTGAAAGCCAAACTTGGAAAGGATATGCAAAGACGCTGCATTTTTCTTTTGCGCAAAGGCATAGATCTGCTTCATACCCAGCGTCTTAATCCCGAAATCCAGCACTGCCGTTGCTGCCTCTGTCGCCAGACCACCGCCCCAAAACTGTGGTAACAGGCCATAGGACAGTTCAACCTTGTCATCGATCTTATTTTCTTCCCGCAAGCCACATTCGCCCATAAATGTCTCACTCTCGCGATCAAAAACAGCCCAAAGACCAAAGCCACGACGTTGCCAATGATCTGTAATGATTGCCAGCTGCTCATCACTTCCCTGTCGGCTTTGCGTGCCAATTTTACGGATCGCCATGACATCATCATTACCGTAAAGCTGGAACAAAAGGTCGCCATCTTCCGATAAAAAGGGACGCAGGATTAATCGTTTGCTGGTGAGGGCTTTCGATATCTGTGGCCTGTCGCCAGAGGACTTAACAGAGCTTTTAATCGGCATTGGAAATAACCTGAATAGGGTAAAAACTTTATAACAAAAACTAACAGAATAACCTTAAACTCACATGGTCTATTTTAAAGACCAAATGGACCATCAACAACAACACACCTACAGCACCGATAATCCAAAAAGACAAATGTGAACCTTAAGAGATTGATTTTACTATAATTTACAAAACAACAAACAACGTCAATTGATTCTAAAAGAACCACGACAACAAGCACTTCCATGGAAGTGCAATCAGCAAAAACAGGTATGATCAACTCAATTCACACCTGTTTATTCTACCGCCCCCTATTTACGGAAGATATCAAGCAACAGGTTAATCCGGTGATCTCCCTTGAATTCTGGACGATGAACCACCGCAATGTTGATCTCTGCATTGCCACCTTCTAACGGGAAAACCGCCGCTCTGTTTTCCAGCTCGAAACTTTCAACAATAGATCGCGGTAATACCGAAGCACATAGCCCGGCTTTGATACAGGCAAGAATACCATCCAGTGTCGAAATTTCCATCATCTTGGGCGCCGTCAGGTTTTGTGCTTGATACCAATCAATCGCAAAATTGCGATAGCCACAGCCTTCTTGGATTAAAACCATAATCGGTAGTTCCAGCGCCTGTTCCAGTTTGCTCAACCCTTTAGGTGCAATATAAACCAACGGTTCGGTAAAAAGCATATGTGTTATCAGGTTGTCCTGATCTGTACTGCGTTTACGGCGATCAACCACGACCGCCGCATCCAGACGGCATTCATCTACGGCCTTATTAAGAAAGCCCGAGACCCCGGTATCCACAGAAATCTCTGCATCAGGGTGAAAGCGTCGGTATTCCGTAATAAAGCGTGGCAATAAATGGGATGCCTGTGTATCAACAAAGCCCATGCGAATATGACCGACATCACCGGGATTAACCGCCCCCTTGGCTGCACGTTCCAGCGTCAGCATGGCATTGGCATATTCCAACAACTTTTCGGCCTCGTGTGTTGGTACCAGACGACGATGTGCCCGCAGAAACAGCGAAACACCAAGCTCACTTTCAAGCTTGCGGATACGTGCCGTCACATTGGGCTGTACGGTATTCAAGCTTTCTGCCGCTGCCGTCACACTGCCCAAATCCATCACCAGCTTGAATGTACGTAATGCGGATAGATCCATTTGAACTCTTTCATATGACCAACACTTCACATCATTATTTTTTATTTATACATTAAAATAAACTATTTTTTTTGATTTTATCTATACGCTTAACTTCCTCCTGTTCCCATTTCGTCAAATGATTGGCACAAGCCAACAAAGAAATTCTGTCAGGACCTCGTAATGACCTTTGAAATCTGGATCGCCTTTGTTTTTGCCGCGAGCGCAAATATTCTTGCCCCCGGCCCCGCAATTGTTCTTGCTATCAGAAATGGCCTGTCATTGGGAATGCAGAAAACCATCTATTCAACCCTAGGAAATGTCGTGGCTATTGGTTGTGTCGGCCTTGCCGTTACTTTTGGCCTTGGGGCAATCATTTCAGCAGAACCTAAAATACTTTCAGTGCTGCGAATTATGGGCGGTAGCTACCTACTCTGGCTCGCCTGGCAGAACTGGCAAAGGGGCATGATCTCTCTTGACCATCTATCCGAAGATACCAACGACATCAAGGATGATGCAGAAGACCTAAATTATTCTGGCAATGCAGGGACCGACACCGATAGCATCGCCACTTCTTTTAAGTCTTCACGTCAAACCCAGAGATCTGCCCCTTATCTTTTTCGTCAATCCCTACTTGTCGGCCTGACAAACCCAAAGATGATCATCTTTTTATTGGCACTGTTTCCTCTTTTCTTGAATTCCGAAGACGCAGCAACGCCTCAACTTTTACTCATGACACTCACCTTTATGGGATTGTCTTTTCTCTCTCTCAGTGCCTTTGCCTATGCCGCCGTCAGACTAGCCAGTTTGATCAGAAACCCGTCTGCGATAACATTCATTAACAAACTCGTCGCGATCATTTTTTTCGGATTTGGGTGCAGCTTAATTTATTTCGGTGTTATCCATTTAATATAGCTTAATATAACGTCCCGTTGATATAAAACTTCGGTCCTCGGGAAAAATAAGCCGGGTAAACCTTGTTCCCCCCCCCTTTCATTACGGCCTTCGTTGCTCCATTCATTACCGCCGAGGTCTGCGTAACCGTTGACAGCTTTACCTTGAAACGTTTCCCCCGATAGTGTTTTCTTAGATAAAAACGACTTATAATAGGATATTGGGTCACGGTTGAGCGAGAGGCCACAGAGCATGTCGAGAACAAACGGAACAATCAGCACAGGACATTTCAGAGACGCCTTGCCTCAACTCAACGGCGGACTATTCCTCACCGATGGGGGCATAGAGACAGATTTAATCTTTAACCAAGGCATTCCGATCAAGGCTTTCGCCGCCCACACCCTTTTGCCCGATGAAAAAGGTCGTGCAGCCCTGACAGACTACTATACCGGCTTTCTCTCTCTTGCCGCACAAATGAATACAGGCTTCATTCTCGATGCTCAAACATGGAAAGCCCATGCCCACTGGGCAGATGATCTGGGTGAAACTATTGACGAGATAGAAGCAGCTAATCGCGCGTCCATTGAATATATCGCCGAACTTCGCGACACACGATCACGCCACAATCGGCAGCCAATTGTCCTCAATGCCTCGCTTGGCCCCCGCGGGGATGCCTATGCCCCGGATTATCAGATTAGCGTCAAAGAGGCTGAAGATTATCACGAACAACAGGTCAATTGGTTAGCCACAACCGCAGTAGATATGCTTTCTGCCGTAACTTTTACACAATCAGAAGAAGCGATCGGCGCGATGCATGCCGCACAAAAGGCAAATCTTCCCATTGCGGTTTCTTTCACCGTTGAAACCAACGGCTTGTTACCAACAGGCCAAACCCTGTCCGATGCCATTGATCAAGTTGACCGAGAAACCAACGGACAGGCCGTTTATTTTATGATCAACTGTGCGCACCCTGACCACTTTCCCGATGATTTTTCACACAGCAATCTCAAAGACCAGAACTGGGCAAAAAGAATAAGGGGCATTCATTGTAATGCATCACGCATGAGCCACAAAGAGCTTGACAACTGTGAAACGCTCGACCCCGGAAACCCACAGGAACTGGGACAACAATACAAAGAAATTTATTCAAGAATGCCATGGTTGAATATTTTTGGCGGATGTTGCGGGTCTGACCTGCGCCATTTAACAGAAATCACGCGTTCAATTCTCTCGTCCAACAGCTTTTGAGCTCGAAACTTAGCTACAAAACAGGAACAAGAGAATTTGATCACAAACAGATTAAACGCTCAGATATTTTTTTTAATCAAGCGTCTGCCAAGGATGGATAAATCAAATGCTGGACATTATCTAACCCAGCCCCGATGTCGATAAACTGTCGCTTGAAGATCTTAAGATAATCATGATTTTTCAAGTTTTCGTCCGGCAACTTTTTTTCATAATCCAGTTCATTTTTCTGAAAAAGAATCAATGGGTTTCCACCATCGATATTGAGCAAAGGAAGTCCAACTGTTTCCATATAAACACTTAGGCCACTTTTCATAACCTGTTCGACAATACCAAAAATACCACAGGGCTGATTAACCACTGCCCACAATGCCTGAGAAGCCTGTATCTTGTGCGCGGGTCCCACAAGTTCCAGATAATTACTCCCTTCACAGCTGCCGCCGAACTTTTCACTCAGGTTCGACCCCAGAAGGCGAATTTTAATATAATCGTCCGAAATCAGCTCGTAGATCATAAAGTTTGGAAGCAAAGACGGTATTTGTTCAGGTCGAAAGCTATCACGGGATGGTGCAAACCCATCGCGTGGCAAATCGAGCCAATACCGATAGAACTCTGCAGATTTCGGATGTTTAAAATCCATGAAGAGCACAGCCTTTTTATTTTTAACACAAGCAAAGACAGCCTTCAGAACCGAGCGTTGTTTTCTGGCTTAAGTATTTAAAAAGAAAGAAAAGATAACAACAGACATCAGCGCAAAAAGCCGCGAACATAAATCATGCCTGTGAGACTTGACCTTAATCAAGGATTATCTTTCTCATTTTCAGGATACAGCAAAATAAACCATAAACGCGATTACCTCGCGACACAAAATTACTTAAAGTGGATAATTCAACATACTAAATTACAAAAAAATTCAACACAAAGTCATTGTAAAAGAATAATAAATTACAAACTCTTCGTCGTCATTCCGAATCAGTCACGCAAAAATGGAACTCCCAATCCCAGATCAAAGTAAGACCGTTCGACAACCCAGATGTACTTCAACAAGCCATCACCTTTGTCATCAAATACCTGCGGCTCTTTTACTTGTCCTCCGTCACTATTGTAAGCAATCTCATTACTCTGAAAGAAAAGAACAGGATGCTCCCCTTCATCAGTAGAAACTGGCACACCAACCACTTCAATATGAGCAATACGCCCCGATACCAGTTCCTGCGCGAGCACAGCATGCATCCCACAGTTATTTTTAACCTGTGACCAAAAGGCTGCCGATGCGGCGTCTTTTCGGTGCTCTTCTACAAAATCCAGATAATTGCTCCCGGTACGGTGACCGCCAAAGCGTTCTTCAACCTTAGAACCAATAAGCCTTATGCGGATAAAGTCATCGGAAACCAGCTCGTAAACCACCATCGTTGACAGCAAGCTTGGAATTTCTTCCGGCATAAAACTATTTTTGTCTGGCAAAACCCCTGCTTTAGGCAGTTTGCGCCAATATTCATAAAAGGCCCGATTATTAGGATGCCTAAATTTAATCACACCCTTGTACCATTTTGATTGCCTTTCGATCGTGTCCGCAAGCATCGTTCTTATGTAGTAGAACAAAACGATAATTATAGAAGCACAAAATATATGGCTAATAAAGTGTTAACATTTTTTTACTTACATTACATCCTATGGATGAAACCGATTAAATTCAATACACTAAGAATGCGAAGTTAAATAATTTGACCATAGTACATGCATCCTTTTAAAACGTTTCAAGCCCCCCCCAAATATGGAATCAACTTCCTTGCATTCTCTTCAACCACTTGTGAGACGGCATTAAAACGAAAAGGCGAAACCACCCCGATGCGACAATCTTTACGACAAAAAATTATTGAGATATGTGACCTGAAAATAGAAAAAAAGGGCGAGACTGTTGGTTTGTCTTTCTATGCTTTCTTTGCCAATAAAAACGATAATCCAGACCTATTGATGGAAGCTGCGACGTGGTGGATCGAAACGCACAAGTTGGATCACTTTGAAAAAGCAAAGAAGATCAAAGACATGATTTTGAATGGAAAATAAAAACGACGTCTTAAAAATAATGATAAGCAATATCCCTCTGTGTAAATATCATACACAGAGGGAAAATTTTATGATTTATGGGTCATTTTTTGGTCGCCACCCTGGGGGGCGTACCAAATAGGCCAACTTGTTTCCGAAACCTTTCGCCGACCATATCTTGCGACCAAGTCCCGTAAACCCATGAAAGAAAACCACCAACGGGTTTACCGAATTAATAGGGGGTAACACCCCGTAAATAACCTCTTCCTCTTCTTCCGCAAAGGTGCCAAACATTTTATCCCAAATAATAAAAATACCCGCATAATTTTTATCAATATACTGCGGATTAGAGCCGTGGTGTACCCGATGGTGCGAAGGTGTATTCATCACCGCTTCATAGAATTTAGGCAGCTTTCCAATCGTATCCGTATGCAACAGTGTCTGATAAAGCTGTACACATGACGCCGATAACAAAACCAAAAAGGGATCAAAACCAATCAACACAAGCGGGATATAAAACGGCAAGCCAAAAATTGCATCCAAAGGCCCATGCCGATAGGCCACCGAAATATTAAAAAAGGGTGAGCTATGGTGAACCGTATGCGTTGCCCAGCCAAGCCCCATACGATGTGCGACCCTGTGTTCACAATAATAGGCCAAATCTGCCAGAACGACACACATGGCAATCGTCCAATAGTTACTTGGCATAAGCATAAGGCTGTAATCCGGATAGATCAGATAAAAAGCGCCCAGATAAACACCCGCAAACATTGCAATTAAACCGACATGAGCAAGCAAGGTCACAAAGTTCGCAAAGCAATCCCCGACAGTCGCCCAGGTCATCTTCTTTTTGATTAACAGTCTGACAATTTCAAAAAGAAAAAAGGCCATAGCAAAAACAAACACCCAATCATCGACCATATTTTGCCATTCATACAGCGTCCATTCATCAAATAAATGAGTCCAAAAATCCATATCAAAGCTCCCCTTCGTTTTCTAAAGAGCCAAGCAATAATTTTGCGGCCCCATAGGAACTCTTCTGAAAATTTTTATCGTTATTTTTGATAGGGAATAAAGCATCTAGGTTAAAATAGATCCCGATTAATCCGGTCGCTACAGTCGTAACAATGTCTTTTGGTGCATTGGGGTAGAGCTTGGATAAAACCAATTCAAAGCTTTGATGCACATCATCAAACCACGATTTCATAAGCTCCTTTATCGGTGCATGTGTCTGCGCAACGACAATAAGGTTTGTCGCAATCATTGTGTCCGTCGCAGTTGTTAAGTCTGAATTATCCAAAAATAAAACGGCCAACAATTCGTCTTGATCGGTAAAGGGGTAGGCCGCAAATTCTAGCATGCTTGTACGGCACCTATCCGTATAACGTTTAACCACCTCAATTAAGAGCTCATCATTATTGCCCACATGATGACGTAAAAGTGGACGGGCAATTTCCGCTTCTTCGGCGATACGTTTCTGTGTCGCTCCCTCAACCCCATAAAGCGCAATGCACGTCTCATAGGCTTTTAAAATCTCTTCTCTTCTTTCCAGCTTCATACTTGGTCTTGGCATTCGATTTTATCACCATAAATTATCAATTGTGACAATATATAAGGTCACCTCAGTTTATTGTCAAATAAGACAATAAACGATTCGAAAAATAATGCCCTGAATCAAGGAAAGCTATGAAATAGTAGATTATAATGAGTCTTTAAAAAAACGAGAGCCGCAATCGGCTGAAATAAATTTGACCCTGACCGACACCGAACTGGAAGCATTATGACACTAGAGCACGAACATTCATCGGAAGCTATCCGTGAACGCTTTGCCAAAGGCCACAAGGCAAGTTACCTGCAGGATTGGGTTTATGGCAGTATTGATGGTGCCGTAACCACCTTTGCGGTTGTGTCCGGGGTGATCGGGGCGCAACTTTCCGTCCGGGTTATTCTTATCCTTGGTGTTGCCAATTTACTGGCGGATGGTTTTTCCATGGCAGCAAGCAACTACAGCGCAACCAAGTCTGAATTGGATGATACCGAACGCCTGCGCGAAATAGAGCGCAAACACATTCGCCAAGTCCCCAAAGGAGAACGCGAAGAAATTCGGCAAATTCTATCCGCAAAGGGATTAAGCGGAACGACATTAGAGGAAGCCACCAACGCGATAACATCCAATGAAGAACTCTGGATCAACACAATGATCACTGAAGAATACGGTATCTCCCCGACCTCGCGAAACCCCTTAAGATCTGCGTTATCCACCTTTGGGGCTTTCTTTATCGCAGGGTCTATCCCCTTACTCCCCTTTATCCTTTCCCTGCCAAACGCCTTCGCTCTGGCCTGTGGCATGACAGCTTTGGCATTTTTCGCGACTGGCATGATCAAAAGCCGCTGGTCACTGGCCCCATGGTGGCGATCCGGCAGCGAAACGCTTTTGATCGGCGGCCTCGCCGCTATTGTTTCTTACGGCGTTGGATATATTTTGCGGGATATTGTTGGCTAACTCCAAAGCTTGTAGCCTCCCGAGAAATTGACAGGGATCAGAGCTTTTCAATTTCTTCCATCGTGCGGCCCGGCTTGCTTTTATAAGTTGGCAGGTTCCACCCGTAATAGAGCGCGCCGCCACGAATGACAAAGGCAACAAGGAAACCAAGGATCGATCCAACAACATTCTCAAGCCCCGCATGGTAGGACAGTACCCAGGCAACGGCCCCAAATAGCGCAGCGGTTACATAGATTTCCCGTCGCATCAGGACAGACTGCTCGCCAGAAATAATATCTCGTAAAACCCCGCCAAAAGTTGCGGTCAAAATACCGGTCACAATAGCAACAGAAGACGACCCGGTTGCCAGAAACCCGATCTCAGCGCCCTTTACTGAAAAGACCGCCATACCGATTGCATCCAGCCACAACAAAACCTTGTACCGAGATTCAAATCTGTGTGCTGTGAAAAAGACCAACGCGCCTGTGCCTGCACAAATCAAAAGATATGTATGTTCCCGTACCCAAAAAACGGGTGTTTGCCCTAAAATTGCGTCGCGAAAGGTCCCCCCCCCAATGCCCGTTACGGCAGCGAGAAATAAAAAGGCGATAAGATCCAACTGTTTACGTGATGCTGCCAACGCGCCCGTTGCGGCAAACACCGCGACCCCGGCATAATCAAGCCATTGAACAATATCCACTTTCGCCCCCTCGCTTTACTGCGCATAAAATTACAGTCTTTCCCAATCTGAGTAACATAAAATTGGAACAAACAGCAGAATTATTTAACGAATACAGTTGACTATATTAAATCACACAAAAGAAATTGGCTGTATCTCGGTAAAGTTTAAGGCGCATCAACAAAATATAGAGTTAATCTACAAATGTCGGTGCCCCTTTGCCGATATCAATGATTTGCCGCTCGACAACCAGAATTAATTTCAAACGTTCATCAGATTGAAATTGTAAAGGGTCCAGATCATCAATTTCGTTACTTTGATAAACGATAATCGGGTTAGGGTCGCTGCCGTCAAGGTTGGGGATATCATTTCGAAGCGGAAAGCCGATTGATTCAACAGTAATATTACGCCCGCTTGATAAGGCATGTTCAAGGAGGGCGCAGACACCACAAGGTTGTTCTGCCATTAACCAAAAAGCATCAGATGCAATCCGCTTGCGATCATCCTCGACATAATCCAGGTAATTCCCCTCGGTCATATCATGCCCAAAACGTTCATTGATCGCAGTACCCTGCAACCGGATTTTGATGTCATCCCGGGAAATCAGCTCGTAAACAATAATATTGGGTAAAAGTGAGGGAATATCTTCGGGGAGAAAGGAACTTCGGTTCGGCATATCAAAGCCTTCCGATCTCTCTAACCCCTGCCAATAATCATAAAACTGGCGATTTCTGGCATTTCTTATTTTCACTGAACCTTACCTATGTCCGGGTTACTTTGGTACTGAGTTAATAAGCTACCGGGTTTTCTTCCCAGTAACCCACCCTGATTACCCCCGTCATCAGTTCCATGCAGCCTATAGATATTTTACGCAAGCTAACAACATTTTTTACCTCAAATTTTAGATAAATCTTTGTTTTTGATTTTTCGCCTAACTCAGCGCCAACAAAAGGATGTAGAGCATTAAAGCATTACAATCATACAGGTTAATTTTCTTTCTTGACCTCATTTCAAAGGGGTGGTTTTATATTTCTACATTTCACATAAAGTAACTGTGTGACCACAGAATGATTTTTTATGATTTTTTTGTAACTCACACAGAAAAGCGACCGGATATCCAACATCAGATATCGAGCACTGAGACTTAACAAGGCCCCAAGGGGTCTTAAAAAGATCGTACCAGATACGGATACCCGGCCAGAACCTAAAACCCATAAACCTTCCAGCGCTCTGCTTTTTCAGGGTAAAGCTTGGACTCTGTTTCCTTGGTCAACCATGAATGACCAACGCCACAGCGACGGATGATCACTGTTTTGATCACGGACTTTCCCTTGTTAGAAGGTGCTTAATCCGGGTCAAAACCGGGCAACTGTATGCTGTTGCCCAGTTTTAAACCAAGTCACTGCCCTTGCATTGCAATCAGGCAAAAGAGCAGCCTAAAGAAAATTACTCTGACACACAGAGTGACAAAATGGAGAGTTCGTATGTTGACACTATTTCACGCACCGGGTGCTTGTTCTTTGGCCTCTTGCATCGCACTGGAAGAAACAGATGCAGAGTTCGAAATCAAAACAGTATCCTTTGCGGATGGTGAACAGCATAAAGCGGATTACCTGCGGCTTAACCCCAAAGGACGTGTGCCAGCTCTCATTGTTGAAAAAGAACCAGATCTTATTGCTGGAAAACAAAATGTACCCGCAAACTTTAAAGGCAACAACGGTGTCATAACGGAAACGCCTGCGATCCTTTTTTATCTGGCACAACAGTATCCAGAAGCAAATCTGGCCCCGCTTGCCGATCATTTTGCCCTCGCCCAGATGCAGTCGTTCAACAGCTTTCTCTGTTCAACCGTTCATGTTGCCCATGCCCACAAATTTCGCGGGGCACGCTGGGCAAATAACCAAAGTTCACAGGATGACATGCGTGCCAAAGTACCTGAAAACATGTCTGCTCTTTTTACGATGATTGAAGAAACATATCTCAGCCAGCCATGGGTGCTGGGCGACCAGTACAGCATTTGTGACGCCTATCTCTATACAATCGCGCGTTGGCTGGAAGGTGACGGTGTTGATATCACTGCCTTTCCACGCGTCAATGCGCATTTCAAACGTATGGAAGACCGTCCCGCTGTACAACGAGCCCTGCGGCATTAGCCTCGGCTCGGACCTGAAGATGCCATCAACCCATTTGGCATTTCAGGCCTTAAACCATAAAGATCAGAACGTATTATTATGAATAAAAGTCCTTTAAAATTACCCGAGTTTGTCATTCTTTTTGCCTTGCTCACCTCTATTACAGCGCTAAGCATTGATGCAATGCTGCCTGCCCTGCCACAAATTAGTGCAGATCTTGCCATTTCCGATCCACTTGATAGTCAACTAATTATCTCTCTTTTTATTTTCGGGATGGTTTTTGGTGAACTTTTTATCGGTCCAGTATCTGATGCCATCGGCCGTAAAGGGGCAATTTTGCTAGGTGTCGGGGTTTATGTTGGCGGCACACTTGTCGCAATGACGGCCTCTTCCTTCGAGGTATTGATCCTTGGTCGTATTATTCAGGGTATTGGGGCATCAGGTCCGAAAATAGCAACCCGTGCCCTGATCCGGGATCAATACGAAGGCGAAGCCATGGCAAGGATCATGTCTTTTATTATGGTGATTTTCATTATGATCCCGATGATTGCCCCTGCTTTTGGTCAGATGGTTCTGGCCATTGCCGAATGGCGGTATATCTTCTTTTCGTTCCTTGTTCTTTCGGTTTCGACTGGATTTTGGTTGATCATTCGTCAGCCTGAAACCCTGTTGAAAGAAAACCGGATACCACTTTCGCCAAAAAAATTAATGCAATCCACCGGTCGCATTCTAAAGCATGGTAAAGTCATGTGTTATTCTGTTTCTGGCGGTATGATTTTCGGGGCCTTGCTGGTCTATGTCAGTACATCCCAGTCGATCTTCGAAGACTTATATGGCGTGGTCGATAACTTCCCGCTCTACTTTGCTGTTTTGGCCTCTTCTGTTGCTCTATCTTCTTTGATTAACTCACAACTGGTCATGCGCTTTGGCATGCACAGGATGGTGGTTTTTGCTCTCAGTGCTCTAATTTTCTTTACAGCAACATTGTTTTTCTTTGCCTTACCTTATGATGGAATCCCGCCCTTTGCAGTCTTTATGATCAATGGCTTCTTTATTTTCCTTTGGGTTGGCATTCTCTTTGGCAACATCAATGCCATGGCGATGCAGTCCCTTGGAAAAATGGCTGGATTGGGCGCATCGGTCATTGCCTCTATCTCTAGCCTGGTTGCCGTGGCCGTTTCAATATCAGCGGGACGGCTCTATGACGGAACTGTGATGCACATGGTCTTTGCCCTATGTTTCTGTAGTGTAACTGCCTTGATTTTAGTGATTCTGGCAAAGCGTAGTAAGGCCGGAATTTTACTTCCCGCTTGATATTCCATATTTCAGACTTATATGACGAAAATAAGTAATAATTTAGCTTTCCCTCGTTCTGCAAAGAGGATACGAAGGGCTAAATCATCTAATTAAGTATGGGCTCGCATTATTCTGGCCCTACTTAACGGGGCCCATCATATCCCCCTTAATGATGGGCCCCACTTTTTGCCGCATTCTTTAATTCTACCTACCTTTTAATTCTATAAGAATATCGGCTTTCTCTGCTTTCCTTTGTCAAAAGAAATCAGCCTCAAATTCTCCTTCTGGGCTTTTTATACAACGTTGCAAAAATAACTGTCCCAATTGTTAAGATATCCTGACACAGACTTTAATCCCTGCCAGTGCCCCACCACCTTGGCACATTTCGGCATACACACGCATAAGGACCCCCATCAGAAATCAAAACTCGCATAGGTTTAATAAATATTAATCTTAGACTCTTACTATTTTTGTGTTTGGTACAATTCTCATTAGGTATCAGCAGTTTGTGTTGCCTTGTACGTGATACCTTTAAACGTAACCTTTCCCCAAAAAGGACAAAGGCTGCAAAGGACAAAACGATATGCTCAAACTTGGTAAAAAGTCTCGCCCTGTCGATCATCGCCCCAAAAACTGTAAGTTTAACAAAGCAGAAATGGACTTTATTCTATCAGCTTTAAACCAATCTCAGGCTGTTATTCAGTTTCAAACAGATGGTACAATCATTACAGCCAATAAAAATTTCCTCACGGCCATGGGGTACACGCTAGAAGAAGTCAAAGGCCAGCATCACAGCATTTTTGTAGAGGAATCATATAAAAATTCGCCCGAATACAAACAGTTCTGGGCAGACTTAAACGAAGGAAAATTCCAGTCCGCTGAATACAAGCGCATCGGCAAAGGGGGCAAGGAAATCTGGATACAGGCATCCTATAACCCGATCATGAATTCATCGGGAAAAGTCGTTAAAGTCGTCAAATATGCAACCGATATTACCCAGCAGACATTGCAAAATGCAGATTACAAAGGTCAAATCAGCGCGATCGGGAAATCACAAGCCGTTATCTCGTTTGAATTGGACGGAACCATCATTGATGCAAATGATAACTTCTTAAACGCAGTTGGTTACAATCTCGAAGACATTCAGGGCCAACATCATAGTATGTTTGTTGATCCAAAAGATAAGCAATCAGATGAATATATCCAGTTTTGGGAAAGTCTGCGGCGCGGAGAATTTCAAACAGCCGAATACAAACGAATAGGCAAAGGTGGCAAGGAAATCTGGATACAGGCGTCCTACAACCCAATTTTTGATCCGAATGGAAAACCCTTTAAAGTCGTCAAATTTGCTACCGACATCACTCAGCAGGTTATCAATCGGGAAAAGGCAACCAAGGTCAGCCAAATCGTCGATGAAAATTTGGGGAAAATACTGGAAACCGTCGTTGCCGTAAATAACCAGTCATCTTCAGCTGCCCAAGCATCAACGGAAACACTGCAAATGGTCGAATCAGTTGCCGCGGCATCTGAAGAATTCCAAGCCTCTGTAACGGAAATAGCCAGAAGCATGACAGCTTCACAAGATGACGTCAGAAAGGCAATCGAAGAAGCCCGTACAGCAGATGACCTCACCCAAAAGCTCACCGAACAAGCCCTGTCGATGGATAGTGTTGTCAGTGTTATTCAGGATATTGCCGGGCAAATCAATCTACTTGCCTTAAATGCCACTATTGAATCCGCACGCGCCGGAGAAGCCGGAAAAGGCTTTGCCGTCGTCGCATCCGAAGTCAAAGCACTAGCCAATCAGGTTGGAAGCGCGACAGAAAAAATTTCATCTGAAATTAGCGGCATGCAATCAATTTGCAGCAGCGTGGTGGAAAATTTAACCAGTATCAGAGGTGCCGTTGAATCCGTCGAAGGCAGTGTAACGTCTGTATCTGGTGCCGTAGAAGAGCAAACTGCTGCATCGAGTGAAATTGCATCAAATATTCAAACAGCTGCAATGGCCGTTAATGAAGTTAACACTAATCTGGACAGTATCAGCAACGCCGTAGCATCGGTTGAAGGTCGTGTAACCGCAGTGTCGCAGGCTGTCGGCGAACAGACCGCCGCCCAATGAATGATATAGAGGTCACTTTTATGTTCTTTTAAAACCCTAAAACTTTCACCAAAGAAATAAATACGAGGTATAAAAGATGCCACTGCAAAATACTTGGCTTTAAGCAGGACGGACCAACAATAAATCATACCCGAAATTTCAACGGTAAGTACCTTGATCAGAACCTGACATAAGCCCAAGGCTGCGAACAGGCTTTCTGGTCAAAAAAATTTAGTAAAATTTAACCTTTAAACACTAACTATCAACAAGCCGAATAACCTGGTTAAAAATATTATCTCGCATTGATATTTTTCATTGTAAATAAGACTGCTCTCTAAGATTTCATTCAGAGAGTTAGAAAGGAATAACGCGTATGTTTTCGTTTGGCAAAAACTCCCGGTTAACGGCGGATCAACCCAAAAGTTATAAGTTAAACAAAATTGAAATGACGTTGATCTTGAATGCCCTGAATAAATCTCAGGCTGTTATTCAATTTGAAGTCGATGGCACAATTATCACGGCAAATCGTAACTTTCTTGGTGCTATGGGCTATACCCTAGACGAGATAAAAGGCAAACATCACAGTACCTTTGTCGATCCAGCTTATAAAAACTCTGCCGAATACAAACAGTTTTGGGCAAATCTTAAAAAGGGAGAGTTTCAGGCTGCTGAATACAAGCGGATCACAAAAAGCGGTAAGCCAATCTGGATCCAAGCATCTTACAACCCCATAATCGATGCATCAGGAAAAGTCACCAAGGTTATTAAATACGCCACCGACATTACTGAACAAACGCTGCAAAATTCCGATTATAAAGGTCAGATCAATGCCGTGAATAAATCACAGGCAGTTATTGCCTTTAATCTGGATGGCACCATCATTGATGCCAACGAAAATTTCCTCAAAACCGTAGGCTATGAACTGCGTGAAATTCAAGGCCAACACCACCGCTTATTTGTCGAAGAAGAGTACAAAAACTCTAAAGAGTATGAACAATTTTGGGCTTCTTTGCGCCGGGGTGAATTCCAGACTGCTGAATACAAACGTATTGGCAAAGGTGGTAAAGAGATTTGGATACAGGCATCCTACAATCCAATTTTTGATCCCGATGGCAATCCGTTCAAAGTCGTCAAGTTTGCCACCGATATCACTCAACAGATTGCAGATCGACAAGAAGCAGCTAGGGTCGGCAAGCTTGTTGATGATAATCTGGGAAAAATACTCGAAGCCGTAGGAGACGCAAACCAAAAATCATCCGCGGCAAGCTCTGCTTCGACCGACACCTTGCAAACTGTTCAATCAGTTGCGTCTGCATCCGAAGAATTTCAAGCATCAGCCAGTGAAATTGCCCGCAGCATGAACACATCACGCAACGATGTAAAAAAAGCGATTGATGAAGCAACAAACGCCGATCAGCTCACCCAAAAACTAACTGAACAGGCCCTGTCTATGAACAGTGTCGTCAGTGTTATTCAGGACATTGCCGGGCAGATTAACCTGTTGGCCCTAAACGCAACCATTGAATCCGCCCGTGCAGGAGAAGCAGGAAAAGGATTTGCCGTTGTGGCATCCGAGGTCAAGGCACTGGCCAATCAGGTAGGCACAGCTACCGAGCAAATTTCATCAGAAATTATTGGCATGCAATCCGTCTGCGATAACGTGGTTGAAAACCTGAACAGTATCCGCAATGCCGTGGTATCCGTCGAAGGTAGTGTCACGGCCGTATCCGGTGCGGTAGAGCAGCAAACCTCTGCATCCAGTGAAATTGCATCAAGCATGCAATCAGCCGCAACCGCGGTCAGTGAGGTCAACGAAAATTTGATGTCAATCACCAGTGCCGTTGACAATGCCAATAACTTTGCCCGCGAAGGTACCGACCTGTACCGAAGCCTGAAAAAATAAACCGTTTAAATCACACCCAATTCAAATCGTAAGGGCCGGGAAATTCCCCGGCCCTTTTACGTCGTCCGTTTTACACGCTCTTCTAATTAAGCCTTTTCTCTGTTTATATCTTTGGCCCTTGCTGTTTGTATCCCGGACAAAACAAACATCTAACTGCTGTAAATTTCACCACGGGGGAAACGCCCGACGCCCTGTCGATCGGGATCAAGTGGCGTAAAGTATCCCTTGGCCTGTCGGGTTGCTTCGATGGCAATTGCCTGTGCCTGAAGCTCATCAACCGGGTCGGTTGCAACACCCGTTTTATAGGCATTTGAAATCGCACGGGTGATTGTCGGCGCGGCAACCGATGTACCATCTAACGCAACGGACACACCAGAATTGACACCTGATGCCCGTACGCCCTTAAAGACAGGACTGCGATCACTTTCCGCAGAAACAAAAGGACTGGTGGATTGTTCCAGCAGACTGGCGTTCGTGGTTTGGTAACCACTGTAAAGCGCCGCCCGCCCCGTAGCCTCGACATGACCACCCACAACAACGGGCACCTCACCCGTCGCAAGACCATTAGAAGCCCCAGCACGTTTCACGATGGATTGATTATCCTGTACCTCTAGCTTCCCTTCGCGATCGTAGACCCTATAGGCCCCATCATCGAAATAGGATTGCCGACCCAATGCAGGATACCCAAAAGGCGAAGCGTCACGTTGAATGCGGGCGTGAAGTGGTGCAGATAGGTCCTTACCCGACCGCTTGATCACCCGCACTGTCCACAGACCATTCGGCGCAGCTTTTAGCCCAGCGTTTCCCACACCTTCTTTTGAGCGTACTTCTGTTGGCGCAAGGGTTAGCATAAAGCGTCCACGTTCATCATCTTCCGACAACGGCGTGTGCCTGTCATACGACAACCGCGCAATGGCCTTTGCCCCCCGCGTCAGAACAACGGCGTTATTCACAACACCTGTTAGCTTTTGCGAGGGAATTTCCTCTGTTATCGGCGGGATAACCTCGACCTCGATATCTCCGTCGTCATAGCCCGACTTTGGCATCCAGATTTCCAGATAGCTGGATGTTCGGTCATTAGGCTGTACCCGCCACGGTAGATCGCAATACGCTGTGGCTGGGGTTGAGGCTGTATCATCAGCACAATCGCCAACCTTAAAATCATCATCTGTAATCACCGCATGGGATCGTTCCAAATGATGATTTCCCGAAGGCAACACCACAGACGTCGGCGCAACACGGACGTTTCTGGCAGTAACAATTTCATCAATCGCCTTTTCCAGTATTGACGTCCCATCATGCGGCCCGCCAAAAATCCCATAGCTGAAATTAATCACCACGGGCAGGTTTGGGGCAATACGATCAGCACGATCAAGGATGTAATGCACCCCCGCCAGAATGAAACTGTCCAGCCCCATGCCCGACGTGTCCCAAGTCACAGCGGCGGGCACCTGTACCGTTATAATCCGATCTTCGTCTAAGGCATCTGATGATGTACTTTCATAATCGCCCCCAGCAGCCAGATCGAGTACATGTGTGCCGTGTGCTGCTTTACCATCCAGTGAATTTGGCATTACCTTGTCGCTATCCACCAACCCCAGCGCCCGATAAAGCGCGGCTTCATTGGTTGCGCCCAATGCATCTGTGTGTTGGGCAAGAGCACTGTCGATATCAGCCTTGGTATATTCCCGGCCAAAAGCAAGGCCCAAGCCAGAGCCAACCCCAGAACTAGATTCCGCATCACCATCCTGTACCCACGCGAAATCAATTCGTGTGCTGCCAAGTTCTGACTGAAACCGACGATTGGCGATCGCAATACCATCATCGATAACGCCAATCACAACCTTTGCCCCAGAAGTACCATCCGTACATACAGAAGATTGCCCCGAGGTCGAGGATGGATCAGGAGATTGATCAGGCGCATAGCTCTGATTAACACTAGCTGCTCGCAACGGAACGCCTATACGGCGTTTGATTTCTGTGGTTCGCGCAGTTGAATGTACAAAAGCACGGCCAGAAGAACGTTGTCGACCAACAGTACTTTCCCTTAGAACAAAGGGGCGAAAGCTGGGTTGTTCCCCACCCGGACGGTAGAGTGTGGGGTAAATCGCATCCGGATTTTCATCGCCCGCAACAAAGTTTTCCGACGCTTCCGTTCCGGTATAACAGTGCGCTTCATTTGGCGGGCCAAAGGGAAAGCCATAGCCCGCCCCCGTATCAAGCAACCAGTCTTCATAGGGATCAACAGCCTTGATACCGTCGTCTTGCCACCGATAGGTATCAGCCATTGCTGCCTCCCGCAGCGGGTGCTTCCTCCCACTCGCTTTTGGCTTTGAGCCACAACCAACGGAACAGGTTATCCGGCTCGCCATGAACCGCGGATGTGCCCCACTTCACCACCGGATCGCTATCTCCATCGCCCAGGGCAATCACAGACTTATCAAAATCACCTGTGGCGTTGTTCCCAATAAATGCGACGGCATCAATATTACCGTTTTCTCCGCTGGCAAGCTGCAACAAATAATGCCCAAGCGTCGTCCCCAACGCCGCCCCGGCCGTACTATCCGCCGGGAAATGCACCCCCGCGACAGTCCGGTTAACGGCAATGCGCTCGGCAACGGATAACAACAGTTCCTTGATCGAAGGGCTTTGTTGAAAAGACATAATCGTATCATCCATCAACGCGCCAAAGACAGTCGCCACGGTGAATGCTTCGGTGGAATGACCGCTTGGTAACGTCCCATGCCCCGGTGTTGGAATAATCGGCTGAATTTGTGCCGAATAGATATCCGGACGCCGACACGCCAAGCTGTGCTTGGTTCTAAGCACAACATGTGATGCAAGTTTCTGTACAAGGCTAATGAGCTGAAGTGTATGGCTATGTAAAGCTGGATTTAATTGCACAACAGATGTAAAAAACTCAGTAGGATACCCTATCTGTGCATAGATTTCAGGAGCTCGTTCAGCACGTTGATCGGCGTAGTTTCTAACGTATTCTAGTTGCGAGCGAAAAACTTCTTCACTAGGGCGAGATAGTTTAATTAACTTTGAATAAGCTGGATGAGGGGCGTGATCTAATCCACCATGAGGGTGATCATGCTGGAACCAGATCGAGACTGCCCCCTCAGTTGCATCTGCTTTAAAAGAAAATCGTGAAAGCAAATCTGTTAACAGCGTTGCTTCTCGAACAACTGGTGACCATTTTGAAAGATTATCGCTTTTATCAGCAGGAATATGATTTGGCTCAACTCCTGATGCTGGTAAATTCCAAGGATCGCGAGTTGCTTCCGAGGAAGTAAGAAGAGCAGCAACAGCAGCCCCTCCTCCCATTCCGGCCATTCCGGCCATTCCGGCCATTCCAGCCATTCCAGCCATTCCAGCTTGGGTAGAGTTGGTCGACATATTACCCTCCTATATCTTGAAAATATTATTTAAAATAAAGGTGTAAGATTACTGTGGCACACCTGCAGCAATTAAAGCGCGCGCCCAATCTTTCCCCGTAGAGAACGATGCCGCTGGATGCGTTTTCAACCATCCCGAAATCGTTAAATTTGGCTCTGCAGCCATTAATTCCTTCGCTGACAACGTTGCTTCGCTCTCACGCCCTAAATAAAACAGAGCAGCCGTTTTGACACGTAAAGTTGAGCTATGTCGGTGGTTTGCCAGTAAGGATCTTTCTGCTAATTCCAAAGCTTTTTGATATTGTTTATCTGCGATCATTGCTGTTGCAGATAATGAATCATAAAAATATCGATGCGGATCTAATGGTGATAGAGATCGCGCGCGATCTGTAAAAGAAACAGCCTTTTTTCCCTCATCCATGAAAGCATGAAGTGTCCCTTTTAGAAGCCAGGCCAATGCATCATTTGGATTAAGCTCAACTGCCCGATCAAAACGACTAAAGGCTGTATCAAACTGCTTGAGAAGATTATTTTGGACCAATCCATCAACGGCCAATGAAAACGAACTATCTGGATCTAAATCCAAGGCTTTAGCCGTACAATCACTTGCAATCTGACTATCTTTTTTAAGATCACTGCTCCATCCCTGCTGGACAGACAGAACATACCACTTACCCAACCAAGCGTAGAGAGACGCATGATTGGGTGATTTGCGGATAATCTCTTCAATTAACGGTCTGGCCTTGGCAAAACTTGCGAGTTTTAACCTATGCATCAACGCAACGCCTGAAACCAGTAATGCGTGGCTCGCCACTTCTGGTAGCGGCTTGCTCGTCGCCAACTCAATAGACGTCGATAGAATGGACTGCCCAATCTGGCGAGAGATATCAGCGACAATTTCCTGCCCGCCATTAAGAAAGTCCGACATCTTTGCAGAAAACTGCCGCGACCAGATAATACGACCACTATCTGCATCCAGAAAATCAGCATCCAGATGAAAGCTATCCCCTGACAACCGGTAACTGCCGTGGATAATGTATTCTACATTCAAGGCACGTCGGACATCCGCTAGATTCAAAAGGCGCATATTCAGGTTACGGCAAGACAGATGGGAAATAACGTCGATCAACTGCGATCTTGAAAGGGCGCGTGAAACTTCTTCGGCCAGCATATCCCCCAGCACATTCTCACCATCCCGTTTGAAACTTTGCAAAAAGGGAAGAACAGCGACAGCCGGTAAAATGCCGGTTTTATCCGACGGATTAAAAAACTCTAACGCAGAGATTAGTTGAGGGCGGTTACTTCGTTGTTCATTTACCCATGATGTAAAACCACCTTCGGTGATTTCCAAGCCTTCCAGAAACTCACCTTCGGCGGATGTGCCAATCAGCTCAACCAGATCGTGATTAAGACCAATATTATCATGGGAAACAACAAACAGGCTGTCAAAGTCGGGGCCAATCGCCCGTTTCAAATCGCTCAATCCCCGGCGCAAACTTGCGCGACCCAATTCCACCCCCGATAACGACCACAGTTTATCCTGTAGCCACGAACGTGTTCGGGTCATATCTGGCGCCATTGCCAATAGCGCAATCATTGCCCGTAGTTTTGCACTACGTACATTGAGCTTGCTACCATCGGACCATTCAGCACTAAAGGTGCCGTAAAGCCGCAGTTTAAGTGTTTTTGCTGCCGGGTTATTTTGCATTTTTATACCCAGACCCTATCCCTATATCAGAAGCATCAGACCGATGCCTCTAAATTACCCTTTTAAGTTCACAGAGATTACCACTTGTAGAGAAAGTTAAAAAACCTTTTACGTTTTTTTCACGCTTTTTGGACGCTACCTGACCTCATAACTGCTTCATAATACACTATATAAAAAATTCAATTCTAGATTGGCGGATTAAAACTTGATCAAAGCTCATTATAACCTTTGCGATCAAAGCCTCACCGAGAGGCAAACATAGGCTATATAAAGCAAATACTTAATAAAACAGAATAGGAAATAAAAGTGTGACCGGACGTCATAAACCGACCCCACAAATAGTACCCGATCAGGATACTCTCAAGCCAAGAGACCTCAGTGATTTTTGCCAGAAGTGGAATGACCTGAAGATACACGCAAGCGACGATCAACTTGACGCCGCCAAGCTTTCACCAGAAAGCCGCGAAGTCATTTCCTGGCTGACCATCCTTGCCGATAAAGTATGCCACACCGAAGATTTTTAATTCTCTAAAGAAACACTCTTTGAAATACTGAGATCAAAGACCTTTAATTCTGCGTTCGCGCCAGAAAGAATAAAGGCCAGTGATAATCAACAGGCTACAACCAACGACGGTTTCAGTATCCGGAGGTTCATCAAAGACAAAATAGCCGACCAACAGCGCCCAGACCATCACGGTATAGCGAAAAGGGGCAACAAAGGCGACTTCGCCCACGCGCATTGCCCGGATCAGGGTGATATGAACCAGCATGATGAAAAAAGCCGCCCCCATCAAAAGTCCGATTGTATCGCCCGTGACTTCTTTCCATTCCATGGTCGGCAATAACAAAGCACAAACAAGCGTAACCGATACCATTGTTACAAAGGCCACGAACAGGGATGGTAGGCCCGACGATATCTTTCGCGTCGCCAGATCCCGTATCGCGACCGATAACATCGACGCAAGCGCCCACAGCGAATAGACGCTAAAGCCATCGGTTCCCGGTTGAACAATAATCAGAACGCCAACAAAGCCCAGTGCAATGCCGCCATAGCGTCGCCACCCCACCGTTTCGCCCAAAAAGACCGCTGCCCCCAAAGTGATCACTAGGGGTAATGCCTGTAAAATCGCCGTTACATTGGCAACGGGCATATTGAAAAGGGCCATAAAGTAACAAAGGGATGCACCAATTTCACCGATCACGCGGATGATCAACACCTTGGCATCCTGCCCGCTTAAAGAAACAAACAGTTCTTTTCGGTACCAGGCAAAGCCTCCTAAAACCAGCGCCGCACAACACCCACGAAGGAAAATCGCCTGAAACAAGGTCAGGTCAAAAGACACAAGCTTCATCAGCGTCACGTTACCAATAAAGGCTGCCATCCCAAGAGACATCAACAAAGCCCCGCGCAGGTTTCCCTTAGCGCCGCGATCACCTTGGTCCGTGGTTTCAGCTATTGCAGCATCAAGCGCAATTGTCTCGGCAACAATATTCTTCCCAACAGCTTTATCAGGTTCGTTCTCATCACCTGATGTTTTACAGCTTGTCTGATCTGCTTTCTTGCTTGGTCCGCTCAATTAAACTTTCCCCTCACCCCAGTAATTTATCGGTTACGCCTATCGATTAATCAACTCTTCGGCCTTTTCCAGATCCTTTATCTTTTCCGGCCAGATGGTTTGCTCCGCATCATCATCATTTTGGGGCGATTTTGTGTCTTGCCCACCTTGGGCTTCAGCCCGCTTTTTCAGCTTGTTTTCACGATAGAAGGTATAGACACCCGTAATGACCAGAATAATACTACCGACAATTGTCCAGAAATCGGGTATATCCCCAAAAACAACGATCCCGAGCAAGATCGCCCAAAGCAAAATTGTATAGCGGAAGGGGGATACAAAAGCGGTCTCGCCCCGGCGCATGGCGATAATAACACTCAGATAACCAACCATGACAAAACAGCCCGCCCCGGTCAGGTATCCCAAGGATATTGCCTGAACGGGCTGCCATCCCGAAGTGGGGAGCAAAACCCCAGCCGTCAGGGTTAAAAAGATAGAGGTCAACAAGGCAACGTAGATAGAAGGAACCGCGTTAGAGACCTTCTTGGTCGCAAGGTCACGCATGACAATGAAAACCACCGCAGCCAAGGCCCAGAAGGAATAAGCGTTAAAACCCTCTGCCCCCGGTCGAACAATGATCAAAACACCAATAAAGCCAACCGCAATCGCGGAATAACGCCGCCACCCCACGGTTTCACCCAAAAAGAGTGCCGCCCCCAAAGTAACAGCCAATGGCAGGGCCTGTAGAATTGCCGTTGAGTTGGCAATCGGCATGTTAAACAAAGCCGTCAAATAACAGAGCGTGGCCCCGACTTCACCAAAAATTCGAAAGGCCAGAACTTTTCTGTCCGCAATTGAAACCGAATGAAACAGTGCCTTGGTTCGCCAGGCAATAAGCCCCAGAAACAACGTCGTAAAAAGTCCACGCAGAAAAATTGTCTGAAACAAAGACAGATCAGCCGAAGCCAGCTTCATCAAAGCATCATTGAAAACAAACGCCGCCTGACTGACCACCATAAAGGCCGCACCCTTAAAGTTCTCTCGCGGGTCAACCCCTGCATTTTCAATGTTTGCAGACGGACCACTACTCCCGGAAATGTGATTCTTTGGGGCCATAGGCTTGTTCCAGTTTTGATAAGTATCAAACCATAGAGCAAGGTTTAGATTTTAATTGCAAGCAAGATTGTAGAAAATATTCATTTTATAAAAATGAGGCCATTCTTGAAAGAGGCCCCTCGTGATTTCATATATATGTCAGGGACATGGAAAGGGCCAACATGACAGAATACCTCTGCGTCACTTGCGGTACACAGTACCCAGAACAAGATTCAGAACAAAATCCAGATCCACAAGCCCCGCCAACACACTGTCCGATCTGTGAGGATGAACGTCAGTACGTCCCTGAAACAGGGCAAAAATGGACAACATCCTCTCAATTGAAGGCCCGACACAGCTTAAAGCGTACGGAACATTTTTCGGGTTTACATAGCTTTGAAATAACCCCACGCGCAGCGATTGGTCAGCGTGCTTTTTTCTTAGAAACGCCCCATGGCAATATTCTGTGGGATTGCCTTGCCATTCTGGATCAACCAACAATGGACTGGATCAAAAGCCGGGGTGGACTTACGGCTATCGCAATCTCACATCCACATTATTACACAGCGATGAGCGATTGGAGTGATGCTTTTGATCATCCCCCTATTTATCTTCACCGTAATGATGCCCAATGGGTTCAAAAACCTCATCCCGCCATTAATCATTGGACAGGAAACAGCTTAACATTGACCCCTGATGTTACCCTGATTAAATGCGGCGGTCACTTCTCCGGCGGCACCGTTCTTCACTGGCGACATAACAAAGACTTTCTTTTTACCGGGGACATCATGCAGGTCGTCGCGGACCGTAAACACGTCAGCTTTATGCGCAGCTATCCAAACTATATTCCATTGCCCGCCAGCAAGGTGCGCGAAATCGGAAATTCAGTTGCCAGCTACGAATTTGATACGGTGTATGGGGCATTTGATGGCCGGACAATTGGTAAAGACGGAAAGCACACGGTGGAACGTTCGGTCACTCGTTATATCAACGCTTTAACCGACGAATTGCTTTAACTCCTCACCCCAGATCCCAATATGGCTGATCTCCACCAATTTTTTCAACGAGGTAATCGATAAAAACCCTGACCTTGGCGGGAAGATGACGACGTTCAGGAAAAACCGCGTATATAATTTGGCTGGGTAATTTGTAGTCGGGTAATAACGGCACCAAACGTCCCGCAGTAATGTCAGCGCTGGCAATAAAGGTCGGAAGACGTGCGATGCCAACACCTGCAACCAGTGCTTGGCGAAGGGCTTCAGAATTATTGACCTGATAGTTCCCTGTTACGTCCAGATTAACAATACCTCCATTATTCTTTTCCTCAAACCGCCAGGTATGAATCGTACTGGCATAGGCATATTGCAAACAATTATGTTCCTGTAAATCATCGGGGTGCTTTGGGGTCCCATGCTTTTTCAGGTAACTCGGCGCAGCACACAAAAGATTGTGGCAAGGCGCAAGTTTTCGCGCAATCAAGGCACTGTCTTCCAAAGTTCGTACCCTGATAGCCAAATCAAAACCGCCCTCGACCATGTCAACAACCCGGTCATCCATGACCATATCAACGCCAACCCCGGGATAAGCAGCAAGAAAATCGGGGACAAGCGGCGAGACATGCAAGCGGCCAAAAGACATTGGCGTATTGATCCTCAATCGCCCCTGTGGTGCCCCCTGTAACTGAGCCACGGCATCTTCAGCATCCTGCGCCGCAGCCAAAGACTGGATCGCATGAGCAAAATACTGCTCCCCGGCTTCACTAAGACTTAGCTTACGCGTTGAACGGTGCAGCAGCTGTACACCCAAGTGGGCTTCAAGTTGGGAAATGCGTTTACTCACCGCCGATTTTGTCACCCCAAGACGCCGAGCAGCAGCGGCAAAGCTCCCCTCTTCAACCACTGCCACGAAGACGGGTATCGCATTCATACTTTCCATTCGTTCTCCTGATACCCAGCCAAGGCAGCAATAACTGTCAACTTTTTCTCACCTATTAGTTTCCATTTATAGCAATTATATCCCCTGAAGAAACTCCCTATTTTAGAATCAAACACACAAAAGCTTTATTCAACATCACGTAAGATAACAAAAGGAGAGTCCCATGGTACGGTTTGAACACGCTAATTTGGTTGTCACTGATTTAGCAGCGACCCTGGATTTTATCCAAACTGCCTTTCCCAAATGGATCGTCCGCGGCCAAGGTGAAATGGCATGGAAGGGAAAACCTCGCCGCTGGTTACATGTTGGGGATGATACGACATACATCACCCTGAACGATAACGGCGAAGGCGACAATCGCGAACTTGCCGGACACAAACCAGGCCTCGCCCACCTGGGTTTTGAAGTTGATGATGTGGACGGCATTATCGAACGCCTTCAGAACAAAGGATTTAAAATCGACATTCTCGGGGCCGACCATCCGTTTCGTAAGACGGTTTATTTTGTCGATCCCGAAGGTTTTCAGTTCGAGTTCATTCAATATTACAGCCAGAACCCCGCGGAACGAAACCTCTACGACACGCCTTGAGCAGACATCCGCCAGATCAGTCCTGAACCAACCACAACACTAAAAGAGAAGACAAATGACAAACCTTGCTTTCACAACGCCCCCTTCCCCCCCAAGCCCCCTTGCCTTAGATGCCACCAATCTGATCACAAAGTTGTATCAGGCTGTGGATGAAAAAAGCACATCAAAACTTGGAGCATTTCTTGCTGATGATCTTCGTTTCCAGCTTGGAAACTTTGATGAAGTCCACAGCAAAGACGCCGTACTCGCATCCAATGAGAATTTCTTTCAAATTATTGAAGCCATGTCTCACAGAATTGACCGCATATGGGCACAGGGCAATGATATTATCTGCAAGGGCAAAGTGCATTACAAACGGTTGGACCAAAGTGAACTCTCACTTCCCTTTGCAACGGTTTTAGAAATAAAAAACAGTCTTATTCAGGACTATCAGGTTTATGTTGATGTAACCCCGCTCTAACCCTTTGTTACAACATCATCGTTCATTCGTTTGAACAACCATTTGTTTGTTAGCTATTCACTATTTAGGTGAATGTTTATGTGGAGAGCCCGCTTAACTGCCTGGCTCTTCATTATATCACCTGAATTCTATCTCTATTCTTTTATTCCATAATTAGCACTAATCTCAGGGCGGTATACAGAAATCAAACGCCATATATCTTGGGAAATTTTGCTATTATTTTTATAAAATCCATGACCTACCATCAAATAATAAGCTTTTTGTTCTATAATTGGCTCAAGTTTAATAATGTTTTTAAATCTATTCGATTTAGCCTCCAGCAGGAAATCACCCACTTGTTCCAATGTTACGACGGCTTCAACTCGCCCGTGTTTCAGCATATCAAAAAGCTGTTCAGTATTTGCATGCTCAGATACTTTCACACCAGCACGGACCAATTTGGGAACAATTGAATAACCAAGTGGTACGCCTATTAACTTCCCCCTGATTTCTGACAACTCACCATTCCACAAAAAAGGATAATTGTTCATTACGAAGATAGAGTAGCTTTTCATTGCTAATCTTGCGTTTAGATCCAAGGCACCATTTTGCTGTGGGTAAAGCCCTATTTTTCGACGTTCCGCAAGAAAAGACACCCCCATCACCCCATCAACCCGGTCCTGCTCTAGCAACTTCAGACACCGTTTCCAAGGGCGCCTTACAGGAGATAACTTAAGTCCGAGTTCTGAAGAAACCTTATGAAGTATTTCCATGTAAAGCCCCTGATCGCGTGAGGGCACCATTACACCACTACCATTATAATAAGGAGGCTGTTCTTTGTCTTCGTAACACAACTTAAAATCCAAAGATCCAGCATGCGATAAATCAGAAAATAAAACGCAACCAAGAAGAGATAACAACAAATAGAATCTTGACACGATACAGTAACCACCCAACAAAATACAACTTCTCACAAATAATCATATTTAAGTTTAAAAATTATTAAACTTAAATATTACAAAAATAAAAACTTAATCTCTCACCACAAAGAAACTTATTTTCCCTTTTAAATATAATTTTTTGCTTATATTAATATACACCACCTAGTATTCCTGACACTTAACTGCCTCTTTGTTCATCTATAGTTTTTTATGCTTTTATCTGCTAGCATCTATACAGTACCGTTAAGCGGGGGCGGAAAGGGGGTGAAAAGTGAGTTACAAAGTATTTTTGGCATTAGCTGCCAAGCTGGCCATTGTCACAAGCCTTCTCATCAGCCTGTTTAAAACAACTGCCTGGGCAGAGGAGCAACCCTTTGTTCTTTGTGCTGAAAACCAAAGCTATCCACCATACTTTATGGGTGATCAAAGCACTTTTCCAATAAAAACCCTGGCATTCTGGTTGAAATCATCGATGCTTCACTCAAAAAAAACGGGTTTAAGGCCGAATTTATCCGACGCCCCTGGAAACGTTGTCTCAAGCTTATAGAACAGAACAAAGTTGATGGTATCTTTTCATCAGTCCACTTGAAAGAGCGCGAGATTATTGGTCGTTATCCTTATTTACCCGTCAGGATCAGCATCAGCAACAAGCCAGATCCCAATCGACGCCTCCGTCGCGTGACCTATAACCTGTTCAAAAAGAAAGGGAGTGAATTTAATTGGGATGGCAAAAACTTCAGCAATCTAAACCAATCAATCGGCGCCCCCATCGGTTATGTTGTTGTTAAAAAACTCAAAGAAGATCACAATATTAATGCCAACACCCGCCACTTACCTGCGAAGGGTCTAGCCCTTGTCGCAGATGGCCATCTGGATGCTTATATTGTGGAAAGCACAATTGGGAATAATCTAGTTAAAAAACATGGCCTGAAGGATAAGTTAGTCGAAATAAAACAACCCTTTGCCAGTTATGATTGGTATATGATGATCAGCCATCAGTTCTATAATACAGCCCCTCAAATGGCTGATAAAATCTGGACAACACTTGGACAAGTAAGGCAGGAAAAAATCCCGAAGCTAATCCGACATTACAACAGCTTGCCGTGACCCCCCTTCAAAACCATCGTTTTTGTTTTTAGGCGCCCCGGCAATTCTGACACTAGCGCATCAAGATCATTATGACCTTGTCCTTGTTTCATTTATCTTAAACCACAGACTGTACAAATGTTGTCTGGGGGGCCATTACTAATCGCCCCATTATCATGGGTATTTCATATTCAAAATCGTGAATATATCTCCTATTCTGGTCGCTTAAAATCCCTCCTCGCTTCTGTTACCTTCTCTCTCGTGGCACAGCCTTTGACATGATCGTTGATTAACCCCATGGTCTGCATCAAAGCAAACATCGTTGTCGGGCCCACGAATTTCCAGCCCCGTTTTTTGAGATCTTTTGACAACGCAATCGACGCTGGTGATGCCGTTAGCGTTTGAGGTTCCGCAAGGTCATCTTCCCATGGTTCATATCGCCAGATAAAAGCAGCCAATGATCCTTCGGCCTTTACAAGTTCTTGGGCACGTTTTGCATTATTAATCGCGGCATCTATCTTGCCACGGTGACGAATAATCCCTGCGTCCTGCAACAAACGATCTCGATCTTCATCCGTAAAAAGCGCGACTTTGTCATAGTCAAAGTTGTGGAACGCTGTACGCAAATTCTCGCGCTTGGCCAATATGGTGCGCCAGCTCAACCCAGACTGAAACCCTTCCAGGCATATCTTTTCAAATAGCTTGTGATCATCCCCGACGGGAAAACCCCACTCGTTATCGTGATAGTCGATAAACTCTGGCGCAGCATCACTCCACCGACAACGGCTCTTTCCATCAGGCCCTACAGTTGTTTCACTCATACCGCCATCCCCTCACGCTAAAAGAAAGTTCAATCTGTCATCTGCCTTTGCAGGATCAATTTCCAAGATTTCTGCATTAACAATACCTTCAATAACAAAGGGATCTTCCTTAACCCGTCGTTCCAACTCTTCCAACGAACAGTTATGGGCAAGCACGACACCGCCAGCGCCCGGTTTCAAACTACCCACCATCAGAAACACCCCCTCGTCAAAGCCCCGTTTGATCCAGGCTTTATGTTCATCCATAAACTGGCTCGCTTTGGCTTTTTCGGTTGAAAATTTCAGTAATACGATAAACATTTTTGATTGCTTTCTCTCATCATCGTTTTATTTTCTGGACCATGGACAATCAGGCCCGTTCAGGCAGGCGTATAACCTTCCACCCATTTGCACATCTGTGTGACCTCCTGATCGATAAATTTTGCATCATGAAATGCACTGGCTAGTGTTGCCACCCCTTGGGATCTAGCAAGTAGATGCATCGCCTGATCATCTGCTTCTTCGTCCTCACACCCCATCTGGATAAACTGGTCTTTCAACCAAACACGAAATAGAGTGAACAAGGCATTGGCTTCGGGACGAGAAGCATGATTAAGCTTTGCCAACTCTGTCGTCAGGGTTCCCACAGGGCATCCGTAGTTCAGAATTTTATCTCTATTGGTTATCAGGATGCGAATAAAGCACTTGATACGATCTCGGGGTGAAGAACCATTCTGTTGCCACAAAGCCAGCATCGCCCCGGTTTTATACATGCGTGCCTTGATCACAGTCTCGAGAATGTCATCCTTTGTCTTGAAGTGGTAATAAAAATTACCCCGCGAAATTTGCACCGCATCGGCGATATCGGCAAAAGACGTATGCTCATAACCCTGTTGATAAAACAGTTGGTCCGCGGCCTCGATAATATGATCCCGTGTTTTTTGTTTTTTCATATTTAAAAACCTTATTCCACATCATAACGCGATTGGGGCAACCTGCTTACTTCTCGACAAACCACCGTATTAGGACACTTGCCCTAATTTCATAGGACAGTTGACCTAACATGTCAAAACATGACAAATCATATAAACATATATACACATTAACCAATTGATAAATATCGGATTTATAAACTATAAATAGAAATTGACTCTGACTGAATCTATAAGAATACAAAATAAGAAAAATAATCTGTCACACATTGGCTTCTTTTACTGTCTAATTAAATAGAGCAACAAAAAAGAGACACTGGTGAGATGCAAAAGACTTTGGAACAATTAGTATCTGCCGCGCAAGCGGGGGATCAGGCAGCTTTAAAAAATCTGGTGCAAGAAATACAGGATCAAATCCATCATTTAGCCATGCGTATGATGGTCAACCCAGATGATGCCCAGGAAGCCACACAGGAAATCCTTATCCTTGTCATCACCAAACTTTCAACCTTTGAAGGGAAAAGCGCCTTTAAAACGTGGGTCTATCGGGTTGCTGCCAACTATCTGATCAATGCCAAAAAAATCCGCGACAAAGAGCTTGGCCTGACCTTTGACATTTTCAAACAAGATTTGGAAAGTGGCCTTGATCCCAAGACCTCATTTTCAGATACCCTCTCTCCGAATATGGCATCTGGTGAAGACAAAATATGGCTCAACGAATTACGGGTTTCTTGCACAATGGCCATGCTACTCTGTCTGGATCTAAAACATCGCCTTGCTTATGTTCTTGGCGACATTCTGGATTTTCCACAGTCTGAAGCCGCCCAGATACTGGACCTCAGCACAGCAAACTATCGAAAGCGCCTTTCCCGAGCGCGCAATGAAGTTGTCGCCTTTACCTCTCGGAATTGCGGTATAGCAAACAGCAAAGCAATGTGTAGTTGCCCCCGTCGCCTGCCCGCGGCGAGAAAACTGGGACGTATTCCTGAAAAAGGTTCGGGAAGCTCCCCAGCCTATGCCTTGCAAGATGCCCCCGATTACATCGCTGTTATCGAAGATGTACAGGCATTAGAAGCAGAACTGCAAACCATCAAGCTACAGCGCGCCACACCGACCTTTGCAAGTCCTCAAGACTTTGCAAACAAACTTGCATCTGTACTCACCCAAAACAACCCAAGACACGATATCCCTCATTAACAACTAGGCCAAGTTTACACTCAACCTTCAGGAGTTCCCCATGTTGAAGAAACCCTTTCTTCAGGCAGCCTGTTCGCATGCCCTGCGCACAAAGTTATTCTTTGTCACAGCCCTGTGTTTCAGCTTGCTTTCTTCCCCGCTTATCGCGGAACCAAAAAACCAACCCAAAGGATCAAAAACAATGACGAGCCTCAATGCTTCAGGTCAGGAAATGACTAATCAGGAACAAAATGTCCTCTCCCTTATTCAGAAAATGACATCCAACTTTGAAGGGGGAAACCTGGACATCGTTATGTCCACCTATGAAAAAGACGCCGCCATTATGTTTGAACCGGGCACGGCCGTTACCGACAGCAATGTGTCCAAACAGATCTTTGCCGAATTTAAAGCCTTGAACCCAAAATTTTCCTATAGCGGTCACGAAGTTATCGTTGCAGGTGACATCGCCTTGCATATCGCCCCGTGGTCCATGCACGGCCAAACCCCCGATGGTCAGGATGTTACCGAAACCGGACTGTCTGTCGCGGTCCTCCGCCACCAGGAAAATGGAGAGTGGAAAATGGTCATCGACAATCCCCATGGGAACCATCTGCTGAATAAATAAACTGAATTAGTTCCGACTTAATCTGACACCACCCTCTTTTCACCAGAGTGAATTAAGGGTGGTGCATCTCTTGAAA
>NZ_JBLXHT010000017.1:0-32451 GCF_048259265.1 Kiloniella sp.
CTTTGGCCATGTTGTGACCATCTTTAGATCGCGCTTGCCTTGTGCAATCGCGGGGGCACTAAGTGTTGCTGCTGCCGCACCTGCTGCTACACCCGTAGCTGCGCCCGTTAGAAACTTTCTACGATTCATTAAAATTGTCTCCCTGCTGAGATTTCCATTTTAGGAATATTATGAATTAGTAACTAAAAAGTGTGGCACAGAATAAGCAAGTTAGTTCGCGAGTGCAATAAATCCTGACATTTTAAAGGGGGGTATTATTGCATAATAGCACTTAAAATTATGCATAATCGTTTTATAGCAATGGGATAACGAGATGATTTAAAAGTATTACATCAGAATGATTAGGTGAATATAATGCTGTTATTCTTGTTATTTTCTTATATTGGGGATTAGGAAGCGTTAGACAGAGGAAATTCAGACCAGATTCCGCCTTGAAAAGCTTCAAGAGGTGTGAATTTAGATTTATAGGACATCTTCTGAGATTCTTTAATCCAATAGCCAAGATAAAGGTACCGCAGTTTTCTACGTTGTGATTCAGTGATTAGCCATAAAATCATATAGCTTCCCAGGCCTTTATTCGAATACTCAATGTCAAAAAAGCTATAAACAGCAGAAACACCCCCATGAACCCAGTCAATCAAGCACGCAGAGATCAGACGGTTGTCGGGCGCTCTGAATTCTATAATTTCTGTATCAATGGGGCTGGTTTCTATCATTTCTTTATAATCAGCCCATGACATATCGCTCATATCACCATCGCCATGACGTTGCTCGACATACGAACGGAAAAGTTCAAACTGTTCCTCTGTTGCCTTCGCCCGAAAAGCTTTGGCTTGAAGAGTTTGGTTTTTGTTCCAAACCCGACGTTGTGATTTGGTCATGTTGAAATCATTGGTACGAACACGAACAGAAAGACAATAATCAGAATTATTATAGAGGGGGCGATAAAGGTAATTATGACTACGTCGAAAACCAGACTTTATAAGTAAGTCATATTGCTGAATGGGTTCGTGATTTGAAAATTCGGTTACCAGTTTCCGTTCTTCTTCCCCTTCTTTGTAGGGGCAAGGTGAGGGAGGTGTTGTGAAGAACAATTGAGGTTTTGTGAACGTCATGCACCAAATACTTTGTTTTGTAATTTTGTTACCAAAGAATAAACAGGGCCGTTGCTCATGGTCAACGGCCCTGTTCTATTTGATACTGTAGTATTCAGTATATGAAAAGTTTATGTCAGTTTGCGCGCTAATTTCACAAATGGACCGGTTATGGCTTTTGGTAAATTTAAAACCAAAACGTCAGCTAGGGTATTAAGAAAGCTTTCTGCCCAACGAATTGCTGGGATCGTAAAGGTTAGAGCCATAATCGGTAGAATATGGATAGCCCCGCCAACCACAAGATCAGATAACCAGTGAGCGCCAGCTACAGCACGTGCTGTTCCGCCAAGTATAGCAATTGGAAGGGCGAGCCAGAAATATTTACGGCCAATTGCAAAATAAAAGAAGACACCATAAATTCCGGCAACGACAGCATGGTTACCAGGGAAACTATCATCGGCACTTACTTTTGCTTCTAGCCACGGAACAAGTTCATTCAGGTTATTAAACGTATCACTGAAAATCAAAGATGGGCTAAGAGATTCATAGGATCGGAAAGCATGTTTGGCGAAATAAACACCGACAATAATACCAATCCCCATAACCAGCATATGCCCTAAGCGTAAGCTAAGGGGGCGGCTTCTATCGCCTATAACATACCAAAGACAAGGAATTGCCATGATGAGGCCATTCATTTTGTCAAACACAGGGGTATTTGTTGCTGCCCAAAAGACTTGCCATGGTTCGCCCCAAGTCAGGGAGCCGTTAACGGCCCAGAAAAAATCAACACTCGCTGCGTGCCAAAGCTCACTTGTTGGTTCCCAGATATATGAAAGTCCGAAAAGAACGGCGATGGTAATTAAAATGGTGAAATTCTTTATTCGCCACTCGGTCCCAAGTAGTTCACGCTGCATTTTTATTTTTCTCAATAATAATCTGATAGGAATTATAGGTCTTTATTACCGAGAAAAGATCGATAAGACCAGACCAAAAGATGACAGATTTATTATGCTCGAATGCGGCTAAATTATGAAAGTCCGCAATTTTTCAAGTTTTATAGGATGAAACGTGTGAAAAACCCGTCGTCACTTTAAAATTTCATCAATCGTTGTCTTTGGGATTTCATCATTAACTACAACCGTATGGGTCAGAATGTCATGCAGCGTTCTTTTTTCTTCATTAAAAAAAGCAACGAGGAGGATCAAGAAGCTGGTTGCAGGAACAGTCAGGTAAAAAATCACTGTTGTCAGAAGGGCGTGTACCAACGTAACAGGCTTTCCATCCATCGTTATCATTTTGACACCCATAGCATTCATACCAGGTGTAGCACCTTGTTGAGACAAAAAATAACTATGATAAAGCAAGGGAATAAAGGACAGAAGAGCCAATAACGGCGAGAGGATACCAAAAGAAAGTATCGTTAATATAAAGGCAATAAAACCAGCGATCAGGCCTAATACAGCCAATATAATAAAATCGATTACATACGCAAAGCTTCGATCGAAAAGAACTCCTCTTGTATCAGAAGGGCTAATCCCAAATCTTAATCTCTGCGCTACTTTATTAAATCCAACAGCTTGTGTATCAGTCATCTCAAACAAATAAGATCATAAAGGAGGAGTTTCAAGTATAGTGTTTTCAAGTACTGGGTTATGTTGGGTCCGATGTAATCGTATCTACATTGATTGACTTCCCTTGATCCATCTTCTTCTTCAAGACTTCATCATCATCTTTGAGGAGAATAATTGAAATCCGTCGATTTATTTCAGCAGTTGGGTTTTCTTTGTCAAAAGGTTCTGTTGCAGCCAAACCCTCTACTGATGAAACCCGGTTATTGGCTAACCCAGCATCTATAAGTGCCCGTCGGCTTGCGTTAGCTCTTTCAGAAGAAAGTTCCCAGTTTGTGTATCCGTTCTCTGTTTTATAGGGCGTCGCATCCGTGTGCCCTTTGATCGCTATCTGCTGATCAATATCTTTAATAGCGTCGGCAACAAGGCCCAAAAGTTCTTTGGTGTGATCAAGCATATTAGACGCACCGCTTGGAAACATAGAAGTTCCATTCTGATCTACGAGCTGAATTCGAAGTCCGTCAGGTGTTCTATCAATCAGTAAATTTTCCTCTAGTCCGGCAAGTGCGGGGTTATCAGCTATTGCCGTCTTCAGTGCGACGGCAGTTTCTTCAAATTGTTTTTGTTCTTGTTCTCGCCGAAACTCTTCCAATTGTTCTTCGTCTGCTTTACCGTCACCTTTTAAGGGATCTTTTTCGGCATTTGGATCGATTTCTTCACTTTCCTCTTCTGGTGGCAATTGCATTTGCACGCCGATACTAGAGAATTGTGATACGAGTGCACCGTCTTTGGAAATAGATTGCCCCCCGAGCAATCCATCAGAACCACTTGTTGCTTTGGAAATATTGGAAGAGGGCGCAAAATAGTCTGCAATACCCAGCTTTTGTTCTTCTGTTGTTGCATTAAGCAACCAAAGTAAAAGAAAAAAGGCCATCATCGCAGTCACAAAGTCAGCATAAGCAACTTTCCAGGCCCCGCCGTGATGGCCGCCGTGGCCACCTTTCTTGACCTTCTTTATTATGACTACGCCTTGAGCTTCCTCAGCCATTCTTTTTTTCCGAATTAACTAACATCAATAAGATATCTAAAAATCTGGGTGAAATTATGAACATATACTAAATTATCAACAATACTGGGTATAGATTAACCCGGCGCAGGAAGCTCATTTGCCGCTTCTTCGACCTCATAGAAGCTTGGTCGAACATGGGACATAAGAGTTTTACGTGCGTATTCAACCGATACAGTAGGTGCATTGCCCGCCATGTGTGCCAGCAAACCGGCCTTTAGGCATTCATAATATCTGGAATCTTCTTCGGCGACTTTTGTAAAGGCAGATGCCATCGGGGATACAAAACCGTAAGCCGCAAGAATACCCGAAAACGTTCCAACAAGTGCCGCACCAATAAGTTTACCAAGAACTTCAGGTGGCTCACTAATGGATCCCATGGTGTGAATAACACCTAGAACAGCTGCCACAATACCAAGAGCTGGAAGACCGTCTCCCAACCCGGCAAGGGCGCCACCAACGTTGGCATCTTCCAAATGATGTACCTCTAGTTCCTGGTCCATCAAACCTTCTATTTCATGAGGATTATCAGCACCTAAACTCATTAAACGGAGATAGTCACAAACGAAAGCAACCGCATGATGGTCACCATGGAACTTTGGGAATTGCGAAAAGAGAGCAGACTCTTCTGGATTTTCAACATGTTGTTCAAGAGCCAGCATTCCTTTAGTTTTGGCCAGCTTGTAAACCTGATACTGCAAACAAAGCAGCTCTAAAAAATCTTCTTTCTTGTATGCGGGGCCTTTAACCATACGACCAAAGGCAGAGCCTATACCTTTTAGTGTTGCTTTGGAGTTGGCGCAAATTGTGGCTCCGACACCTGCACCAAGAATAATAACAAATTCAAATGGTTGCCAAAGAACACCCATGTGTCCGCCACCGGCCATATATCCACCGACAACACATGCACATACAATAATAATACCTAAAATAACTGTCATGACAGAAGTTCGATTCCTGTTTAAAAGCCTCTATTTCGCATCATCACGGAATAAGGTTAACAAGTCGTAATTATCTGTAAAAACGAGTTAAATAATCTTCAAATTTTATATGAATATTTTGATCTTAACTAAAACGTCTTCGTTTGCGGATTAGCTTGGGTAATAGCTCTACCATTAAAATGGCACTTAAAATTAAAGCACAACCAATCATACCGTTAGTTTCCAACCTTTCACCGAGAATAAGTGCCCCGGCAATGGCTGCAAAAACTGTTTCCATACTTAGAATCAAGGCAGCATCTGCAGGTTGGGTATGGGCTTGCCCCACAACTTGAAGGGTAAAAGCAATGCCAACAGATAAAATACCTGCATAAGCGATGAACCAAAATGCAGATTTGAGTATCTCCAGCGTTATCGTTTCCAAGGCAAGGGCAAAGAACGTTGCGATTATTGCCGAGACTGCAAATTGTACAGCAGCAAGTGTTAGTGGCATAGACGTACGGGAGGCAACCAGACCAACCAAGAGAACATGTAGGCCCCAAAAAATGGTTGATGTCAGGATAAGCGCATCCCCGTATCCCAGTTGCAGACTTGAATCAACGCCACTGATAAGGGTAGTTCCCGAAAAGGAGCAGGCGATAGCGACCCAGGTAATCCAGTGTGGTTTTTTGCGGAAAATTATAAGGCCAAGAAGGGGAACCATCGGGACATAAAGAGCTGTCAAAAAGCCGGCATTGGTAACCGTTGTATGAATGATACCATATTGCTGAATAATTGTTGCCGTGAAGAGTATGACCCCAATGATCCCCATGAGAACTAAATCTTTTGTTGTGATCGCAAGAAAAGGTTTTTCTTTGATCAAAGCTTTTTTCTTTTTCCATTCTCTCAAGGCAAGAGGAAGGACAACAAGAAATCCAAGAAAAAAACGAGCCGAGGTAAAGCTCATCGGACCAATAACATCCATAGACACATGTTGGACAACAAAAGTTGATCCCCAGATAGCTGCGGCCACTAACAGTATAAGGTTAGCTTGGATACGGGACATGACCTTTGAACTCACAACAATACATACAAAGAGGTTCACATATCTGCTTTTATATACTGTTACAAGTGCGACATTCTCCATTGTATAATTTTGGCGAGAATTGGGAAAATGTTATGGTAAAAGAGGTCGCTTTCAGAATACTTTAGCGTTTTCATGGGTAATATGTCGTGATGCGTAAAAATTCTGTTGTTTTCTGTGTTACTTTATTTGTAGGGTGCCGTTGCGTCCATAAGGGCAAAGAATACAGACTTATTTGGAATAGAGTACTGGGGTATGGCATTTAACTCTAATGAGTTTCGCAAGGTTTTGGGAAATTTTGCTACAGGTGTGACTGTTGTCACAACTCGTGACCAATCAGGCATTCCCCATGGTCTAACAGCGAATTCCTTTTCTTCTGTCTCTCTTGAACCACCTTTGGTTTTATTCTGTATTGATAAACGATCAAACTGTCTGCCAGCATTCAATGAAGCAGATGCATTTGCCATCAATGTTTTAACCGATGGGCAAAAAGATATTTCCGACCGTTTTGCCTTTTCAGAAGAGAGATGGGAAGGGGTTAAAACCCGCACTCTGAAAACTGGTGTCCCAATTTTGGAAGACTGTCTGGCTAATCTGGACTGTTCAATGTACGCGCAATACGATGCGGGCGATCATGTTATTGTCGTTGGTAAAGTAGAAGAGACACTAATCCAAAACGAAGGTGATCCACTTTTATATTTCCGTGGAAAATATCGTGGCGTTCATATTGAATAAATAGTTTAAAATGTGTTTGTAGAATATTGATTTTAATTACTTAAGTGCAAATTTTAGATCATTAATTAGATCATTGCTATCTTCAACACCAACAGATAGTCTTATCAAATTATCTGTTATGCCAATTGCTTGTCTGTGCTCTGGTGACACTGCAGCATGGGTCATGGATGCGGGGTGTTCAACCAGACTTTCTACGCCTCCCAGGCTTACCGCGAGAGCAAAAAGGTCAACTCGCTCAAGGAAGCGTCTGCTTTCTTCTAACCCACCTTTGAGCGTGAAAGTGACAATGCCACCGCCTGATTTCATTTGCTGCTTACACAGTTCATGTTGTGGGTGGCTCGGCAGTCCGGGGTACCAAACCCTTTCAACTTGATCTTGGTTTTCCAGAAACTGTGCGATTTTCAGCGCATTATGACAATGACGTTCCATACGTAATGCAAGTGTTTTCAGGCCTCTCAGCGCAAGGAAAGAATCAAAAGGTCCCTGAATTGCCCCCAATGCATTTTGTAAATATTTGATTTTATCACATAGTTCAGGGTTTTCACCGACAACCAAGACACCCCCAATCATATCAGAGTGGCCGTTTAGATATTTAGTTGCCGAATGCATAACCATATCAATCCCCAATTCTAGCGGGCGCTGAACCCACGGAGAACAAAAGGTATTATCACAGACCGTTATTATACCGTGTTGCTTGGCAATAGAAGCTATAGCCTGTAGATCGACAAGCTGAAGAAGAGGGTTGGTCGGTGTTTCTATCCAGATCATTTTCGTTTCTGGTTTCAGAGCAGCTTTTAAGGTGTCGATTGAAGTTAAATCTACAAAATCAATTTCCAGACCTGCCGAACGTGGCCGCACATCACGGAACAGACGATGTGTTCCCCCGTAAAGATCATGCATGGCAATGACATGAGAGCCACAATCCAACAAGTCCAACGTAGTACTGATCGCTGCAAGGCCCGAGGCAAAAGCTAATCCTAACTCACCACTTTCCAAGTCGGCGATACAACGCTCATAAGCCTGACGGGTCGGATTTTCTGTACGGCTATACATGTAGCCTTTATTCACACCCAATCCGTCCTGTACATAAGTAGAGGTCGCATAAATTGGTTGCATGATAGCCCCTGTGCTTGGGTCAGGACTTTGTCCCGCGTGAATTGTGCGGGTTGCAAAAGACAATCGATTGGATTTATTGGGGCTATCAGACATTAAACAACTTTTGATAATTATGATTTTAAATCGCTAATAATCTGGAACACTGCCTTTTCAGGGTTGCTTTGGCAAGTGGCAACGGTTTTTTCTAAAATTAATTCAATGGATTTTTCGTCCATAAGTTGTTTTTGGGCTGCACCGGAAAAATAGCCATCTAACCAGAAAGCAAAAGATATCAATTCGTCGGTATTATCAAATTCAGAGCATGTGATCTTTTTGAAAGGTAGCTCTTCTGCAGCAAGTGGCAGAGTTAATGTAAATAGTGATGTAATTAGTGAAAATGTGAGAAGAAATTTACACTTGAGTTTCATTGTCGATATCCTTACGAAAAATGAAGAAAATAACGTTGGCACCTGACAGTAGCCTGATTAAAAGGAGCAAAATCCCCTTTTAATATAAACATGATATAATAATATTAATCGGTTGATCTCGAAGATAAAATTCGAGTTGAAATACCCATTTCAACTAGGCATTCAACGATTTCATCGACGTGTTCACTATCACGGGTCTCAATGATAAAATCTATTTCGACCATTTTTGCAGGCACATCGTAAAAATGCCTTTGATGCATTACGTCGATAATATTGCCGCGGGCTTTCCCGATTTCACTCGATATTTTTGCTAACAAACCGGGTTGATCGACCATCTCAGTTCTAATTCGAACCAAACGCCCATCACGCATCAGGCCACGCATTAACAAGCCAGACAACATTCGAGCATCAATATTACCGCCACAGATAACCGTCGCAATCTTTTTGCCTTTAAACTTTTCCGGATTGTTTAAAATAGCAGCAACGCCTGTTGCTCCTGCACCTTCTGAAACAACCTTCTGTTCTTCAACAAGGGTCAGGATAGCTGTTTCAATTTGACTTTCATCGACAAGAAAAATTTCTTCTACTAGTTGGTCAATAATCTCGCGGGTAATTACCCCTGGTTCTTTAACGGCAATACCATCAGCCATGGTCGATCCGCCAGATGTCGCAGGCTGATGCTTTATTGCTTGTGACATTGACGGGAACAGGTTTGCTTCAACACCATAGAGTTTGATATCTGGATTGATTGCAGTTGCGGCCAGCGAAATACCAGACAAGATACCGCCGCCACCGATAGGAACGATAATTGCGTCCAGATCGGGTTGTTCTTCCAACATTTCCAAGCCAATTGTTCCTTGGCCAGCAATCACATGCTCATCATCATAGGGATGAACAAAAGTCAGGCCATCTTTTGCAACGATTTCATCAACAACCTTGCGAGAATCATCTAAAGTTTCACCTGACAGAATAACCTTGGCACCAAGAGCACGGGTTCGTTCAATCTTACTGAACGGGGCCGTTTCAGGCATAACAATTGTGGCCGGTATGCCCATACGATTAGCGTGCAGAGCAACGCCTTGTGCATGGTTACCCGCAGACATAGCTATTACACCTTTTTCTTTTTGCGCGTCTGTCAGGTTTTTAATGCGATAAAGAGCACCACGGTCCTTAAATGATCCGCTAAATTGCTGGCTTTCCAATTTAAGGTAAAGCTCGCATCCAAGTATTTTAGAGAGCCGCTTAGCATGCACAAAGGGTGTTCTAACCACATCACCGCGTATTTCATCCGCCGCTTGTCGGATATCGTCTATTGTTACTGTCACCCTATCAATCCTAATTTTTTTAGTTTAGTTCTTATTTATTATTCAGCATTAAACGCTGATTTTGACCACTTGTGTTTTTCCCATCCAGTTTCACATAATTTCCATCGCGCCAACGTAATAGGAAATTACCGTAAAACTTTGACAGTGGGTTCCCCGATTGTCCTGTTGCAATTAAGAACCTTGAATTATCAAGGTTATCCAGATCATAAACTGCCCGATAAGAGGGGCCGTGAACATTCGGAAAACGCCATAAATTACCACTTTTCATTGACGGGCTTGCACGATTAACCGTGTCATGCCCGCCCGGCGTGGCGATCTTTAGTTTTAATAGCTCACCTAAAATCGGAATTCTATCAAAAATTTGATGTTGAAAAGTTGTTGAATGTAACTCTCCCCAAGTATTGTCTTTTTCCAGTTGAGTATAATTAGAAGCAACTCTGCGCAGGCTTTCTGTCATCTGGGCGACACAGTTATCTTCATTGACGAGCTTTTCCCCATATACACACCAAGAATTAGGACTTTCAACTAACCGCCTTTGTAAGCGTAAAATATTTGGTGTTTGAAAAGAACTTGCATCTGTAGGAAGGTTTCCAAAAGCGGCCTGGTTTAACCAATATATCCAGTGATAAAAAATGGCTGGTTCAGTTGCATCTAGAGTTAACTGCCCATCCCAACGTGAAAGTTTTTGTTTTATGGCTTCACTTTTCAGATCAGCCGCAGGTGTATCCGATAAAATGTCTAACATTTCCAATGCGGCAATCGATAGAGTGTCCATTTGAATAGCCAAATTATCATCTACGGACAGTTTAGCTTTTTTATCAAGCAGTTGATGTATTCGCTTTGCGCGATAGGAATTAGGCCAATCTTTTGCAATCAAGTAAGGATAATCATCGCCGATAAGTTTATTGTTTGCAGTAACGAGCTTCTGATCGCGGGGGTTTAAGCTTTGTGGCAGATCCTTGAACGGTACGATGCCAATCCAGTCATTTTCTTGCGTCCAACCAGAAACCGGGTAACGGCCATCACCTTGTTGTCGAACAGGAACTCGCCCCGGTGCCATTAATTGAATGTTACCCTGACGATCTGCCATGACCAATGTTTGCTGAGGAGAATGAAAATTCTTTACGGCTTGTGCGAAGTCTTTGGCATCTGTTGCAAAGTTGATGTCATACAGTGCCTGAGCTGTCAGGTCGTCTTCGCGTAGTGCAGTCCAGGCAAGAGCTAAAAGATGTTCATCTGTTTTATTGCCAGAGTTATTCAATATAGGGGAATTACTCAGTACAGGAGTAAGGATTGGTCCATGGCGTGATTTACGTACCGGAAATGCTTGAGAAGGTTGATCCTTAACTAATATTGTCTCGATCTTTTCCTTAAAATCCTTATATCCCTCAGGTGTTAGATATTGGTTCGGATTATCCGGATTAACCTGTTCAATAAACAAATCCTGTGTATCACTGTGCGTCGTGGTGAACCCCCAAGCAATGTGACTGTTGTGTCCCAATATAATAAACGGAACGCCCGGGGAACTTGCCCCGGCCCAGGTGTAATCTGGCGTTTCTATTCGAACCAGATACCAAGGACCCGGCGCATCCAAGGCAAGATGAGGATCGTTGGCCAGAATTGGTTTCCCCGTTGCAGTTTTATCGCCAGAAACGACCCATGCATTTGATGCATCTTTCGGTGCTAAGGTCCAGGGTAGGGGATGCCCCCCAGCAAAGATTTCTTTTTGAGAAGCTTTAGACAGGTCCAACTGAGGGATAATCGTCGGATCATTATTATCTTGAGGCCAAAGGTCATCTATGTCTTCAGTCGGCAGATGCTGTAGGAGCCTTTGGCGCAAGAGTTCGCGGTTAAAATTATCAGAAAGCTGGAGCCCCATAAGCCGTCCCCATAACAAGGAATCTGTCGGCCTCCATTCTTCTGGTTGGTAGTTTAATAGATGGAATTCAGGTGAAAGCGTTGATGCATGATTACTGATGTATTCATTGACGCCAGCGCTATAGGCTTCAAAAGCTTTTTGTACTTTGGGGGGGAGCATTTCATAGTTTGATTCAACAAGCTTTTGAAAACCCAAAGTACGCATAAACTTGTCGATATTCAGCGTTGCTTCACCAACGACTTCTGACAGTCTTCCCGAACCAGCTCTGCGCATGAAATCCATTTGCCAAAGCCGATCCTGTGCGTGGACAAAGCCAAGTGCCTTGTATGCATCGCTTGTGTTTTGAGCCTTGATGGTTACCAGCCCGTCCGTATCGCGAATAACCTCGACCTTCTTTTGTAAGCTCTCTATCTGGATACTACCTGTAAGCTGCGGGAGAGATCCGCGCATCCAAAAGAACATTCCTGTCATAAACAGAAAGAGACAGAGGAATATTCCAGCAAGGCTCAAAAAGAGAATTTTAAGTTTACGAGGCATTATAATTCCATACAGCAAACAAATAAAATCAGAGAGTAAAAATTAGAATATATAATAAGGTGATTGAACCTTGTCACATGTTGCTTATTATGTCGCTTCTTATTTGATTTCTATTTCAAGACACGAACCAAATCAGATCAATGGGCCGATTGTAATAACGGACCTTGAAATTGTTCGTGATAAAGGGGAACAGGCATGGCCGGAAATTCATCCAAAATGGTCATCTTCGCAGCAATGGCCGGAAACGGCTTGATTGCAATAACAAAGGCAATTGCGGCTGCGTACACAGGCAGCTCTGCTATGTTCAGCGAAGCTATCCATTCAGCGGTAGATACTGGGAACCAAGGGTTGTTGCTTTACGGTTTGCATCGTGCAAAACGCTCTCCGGATCAAAGACACCCCTATGGGTATGGTCGTGAATTGTATTTCTGGGCCTTTGTCGTTGCCTTATTGGTTTTTGCCATTGGTTCAGGTGTTTCCATATACGAAGGTATCCATAAAATTATGGATCCAGAACCTATTCAAAACCCTATGGTTAACTTTGTTGTGCTCGGCGCCGCGCTCGTTTTTGAAGGGGCTGCCTGGTATATTGCCTTCAAAGAATTTAAAAGGTCCGTAAAGGGAAGTAATTATTTTGCAGCTGTTGCAACAAGTAAAGATCCGTCAATTTTTGCGGTCTTGTTGGAAGACTCAGCTGCTATGCTAGGTTTGATGGTCGCATTGATTGGACTTGGTCTAGGCTTGTGGTTGGATATTCCTGAACTCGATGGTGTTGCGTCTGTCGTTATTGGTATTTTACTTGCTACCATCGCGTGGGTTTTGGCCTACGAGACAAAAGGACTTTTAATCGGAGAAGGGGCTGATCCTGAAATTGAAAGATCAATCCGTCGCATTATCGCCCATCATCCAGAAGTGCTTAGAACCAACGAAATCCTTTCACTACAAAATGGTCCCATGGATATTCTGGTTACTCTGTCGCTTGACTTTAAGGATGATATTTCATCGCAGGAAGTCGAAGCCGTTATTTCCAAAATGGAACGGCAAATCAGAACCACACATGCGGATGTCAGGAAGGTCTTCATCGAAGCACAGAGCTGGAGAGGGCACAATCGGGCTGCGAACAGCAACTAGCACAATAAAAAAGGTTCTCGTTCCATGCTTTCATCGAGTTAACTTAAAAGAATAATCATTTAGTCCTTTAAGTTAAGGCAATCATAGTTTTGCTGCTATTAAGTTGTATTGCTGTAACAAGGGGCTTTAAAAGTTGGTAGAAAGCTTTTGTATTGGTCTTGAATATATCAGGATCATCATCAAGTGTGATTTAACACATTCTGATCTTTAAGGGTATTAATGATGGCGAACGAAAATCTGGCAACTGTAAGTACTTTATCACAGCTATCCGGTGCATGGCGGGATATCGCCCAGACGGCCGCGCGCAGCGTTGGACTTTCTAGTTCTGATTCATCCATTAAGACAAAAAACATCAAAAAAATGATGGATGAATGCCTGAATGGTCCAGGTGGTGATGTTTCTGCCAGAATGCGGACAGCGGATCTTGGCAGAACCTATCTGGACCTTGACCTTGATGGGAAACGTGTTTTTCTAAAAACGCTTGCAGAAGATTTTTGTGCCAATGATGATTTGATTAAATCAACCATCAATGAATACCAAACAGCAAAAGACGAAGCTGAACGTATTATTGCAGCCTATCATCTAAGACAGGCTTCCGCCCCTGACAGGTTAAAGTTATTGATGCAATTCAATGCCTTACCAAATGGCGTGAAGTTTCTGGTTGATATCCGGGATGATCTTTTAAAGATAAAAGGCAAAGACCCATATCTCAACGCTTTGGATCGTGACCTACAACAGCTTTTAAATTCTTGGTTCGATACAGGCTTTCTCGATCTTGTCGAAATGAACTGGCATACATCTGCCGCACTTTTAGAGAAACTGATCGCGTACGAAGCAGTACATGAAATAGATTCCTGGGAAGACCTTCGTAACCGATTGGATTCAGACCGTCGTTGTTACGCGCTTTTCCATCCCCGTATGCCTGACGAACCACTCGCTTTTGTCGAGGTTGCGTTGGTGAAGGGTTTGGCAGAAAACGTTCAGGCGCTATTAGACGTTGAAGCCCCGCTTGGGAACCCACGAAATGCAGACACGGCTATTTTTTATTCCATAACCAATACGCAAACCGGATTACGCGGTATATCCTTTGGTGAACACCTGATCAAACAGGTTGTGCAGCACCTGTCCCATGAAATGCCGTGGATAAAAAACTATGCGACCTTATCGCCTGTTCCCGATTTCAGGGCATGGCTTGCCGATCTTGATGCAAGTTTCTACGAAGACGCCGTCACAAGTGATGAAATGGAGCGTCTAAAGGCAAAGACAGGGGCAGATGTTGCCAAGACAGCTATATTTCTCTGTTTTCAAGACCAAAACTGGTATGAAGATAAAGAACTCAGCGAGCTTTTACGCGGTCCACTCAGACGTTTGTGCGTCGCTTATTTCCATGAAAAAGATCATAAAGGCCGCGCATTGGATCCTGTGGCACGGTTCCACCTTAAAAACGGTGCACAGCTAAACCAGATCAACTGGTTGGGTGATACGTCTGAAAAAGGAATATCGCAAGCAAGCGGCATTATGGTCAACTACCGTTATGATCTGGCTGATATCGAGAAAAACCACGAAAGGTTTATGAACGACGGCTCTGTTGTTATGAGCTCACAGGTGCGGAGCTATCTAAAGCAGCTCGGTGGTGAGTTAGGTGCAGAAAGTACTTTTGCAAAGTTAAAACGTACAATTGCCGGATAAAGTACGAGATCCAAATTTAACAGAAGGTGAGGGACCGCTATTTAAAACGAGGCCCTTTAGAACCTAACGTCTTAATCGTAGCTCCTTATAACGTAGCTTTGATGGCGAGTTTTGCCCACGCCCTTAATCCGTCAATATCATCCAGAATGTCGGTAGGGACTTCGTAATATTTTTTGACCTGTACCCGACCGTTTTTTGTTAAATAGCTAAAAGGCTCTGATCCATAATTCAGGTATTCAGAAAGGCTGTCCGGGCAGACCCTGAAATACAGCCTGTTTTTCATGATCATACAGAACTTCTTGTTTTTGTATTTGATAGATTTACCACCAAAGAACCGCCCTATTTTTAAGTCACCCAACGGTTCAAGTTGTTCCAGAATATATCGAGAGAAGTTATTCTTATGATCATCAGGCTTTTGCAGCATTAAGACGCTTTCCCCAAAATCATATCCACTTCATCATTGATGATCTGCTCTATTTCTTTGCGCCGTAGTCCCGCCCGAACCAGAACAAGAATACCCTGGTAAAAAATGAGCAGGCGTGTCGCTGCTTGTTGTGGGGAAGGGTGCTTGGCTATTTTCCCTTTTTCGACACAACGAATAATCTGTCTTTTGAACGCAGCTTCTAAAAGGGAAAATCCAGTATCTAGTTCTTGCGTTATATGTCTGCGTCTGTTGTTAAACTCGACTGCCGTGTTGGTTAATAAACATCCATTTTCCTGACCACCAAGCTCATTAAGCAATGAATGGAAAAGATCTTTCAAACCTGCAAGCGGATCATCTGCCTGATCCAAAAATCTGCTGATCCGATTTCGCACAACGTTATTGTTGTAATAACCAATCGCGATATCAAAAAGAGATTCCTTGCCGCCAAAAGAATTATAAAGGCTTCCCGATGTTAAACCCGTTGCCTTTTCAAGGTCTTTAACCGTGGTTGCTTCATACCCTTTTTCACGAAAGATATTTGCGACTTTCGCAAGGGTCTCTTTTTCATTAAATGATAAATTTCGGCCCATTTAATTTCCATAAAATTTTAGATTGTTTGTTTTAAAATGAATATTCTAAAATAATAATAATTTCAAGTTAAATATATTTTCTAATGATAACAGTGTACTAACTAAAATATCTCGCGTGGCTTAAAAAATATGATGTAAAAAATAGGCGCACCAAAAGGATACAATTTTAACTATTATTTGTTGATAATTAATCCCTGTTTAGTAGAGTTATCGTAGATGCCAACTAAATTGAGCTATGTTAATGCTAGGAATTTTTGCCATTATTTCAGTAATCATTTTACCGCCGACAATTCTTTATGTCAGCAGTGATGAAAAGGTTCTTGGACGAGTTACCTATATTTTTAGAATGCTATTTCTATCCCTTTTTCTTTGGGCTTTCCTGATTATGAGTTTTACAAATATCATCCCCCTTGAAGATATTATTTCAGCACTTCAAGATCCGATCGAGGATATAGAGATTAAAGGTGGCTGGACTATTCTTTCGGTTATCCTTACGACTTTTTGTGCGCAAATGTGCTGGATGGCACATCGTTTAAATCATATCGGCTGGTCCAAATGGCTGGCATTATTGATTGCCGTACCCGGGGTGAATATCATCTTGGGTTTATTGCTGACGGCAATGCCGGGAAAAACAATACACAGTAAAATACAGGCCGACAGTTATGCCGACCTCATAGATAGATCAACAGAATCAGATTATGTTTCCCGCCTGTAAATCAAACAACTTATCTCAATATTCCAGTTAATATGAACTCAAAAGAAGAGTGTTGTAAATGATTGATATTATTGGCTGGTGGGCTTTTGATCCCGAAAATATAGCCCTGGTCAACTTAGTTAGTGGTGAAAAGCTTGGCCCGAAGGATAGTCCTGCGGAAGGGAATTGGCTGAGGTTTGAGTATCAATACGATGGTTTAAGTTATCCGTTGTTGGTGGAAACGGGGCCTGTTGTTTACGATAATTACGAAAGATATTCTCTGAGCCCAAGCTATGTCACACCTATAAATAACAAACTTGCGTGGCAGGTCGATCATATTCGATCAGCCAAAATTTGGGCGGAAAGACACAATCAACATTCAGATAAGTACCATCCATCTTATGGTCTGTGGCGGCGGGTTGATGACTGTATTGCAGATGCATTTACCTTTTGGCCTAAAACTGAAAAAACGGGCCCGGTACCAGAGAGAATAATTATCGCTGGTGGTTGGGTAAATGGTTCTTGGAATGACAGGTGGGAACGAACCTTTGCGACATGTCAGGAAGCATATCAGCCTACAATCTTAACATCGGCTCCTCCCATTGCTTTGGATACACCACCGCCAAGCCCGTGGATTTTCCACGATACGAAAGAGATCGACACTTCAAAGTATGTAGGGGTTCACAATTTGGTTAAACCTGTTGCTTACCCCCCGTATAACGCAGAGAAAGAAAAGCGAGAAGATCGATTTTTCTATATTCCTGCAGAAGAAAAACTCACTGGCTTTGAAAGTGAAACGCTTTATCTCAAAACCGAAGATAAAACCTCAGTGATTGCACTATGCTTTGGTGATAGTTTGGGCTCGGGACATGGCCCTCGTGCCTGTTTTCATTTTCTATATGGCGATTCCTATCTAACGAGTAAAATCTGGGCTTACAATCAGTATCCATCTAACTCAACATCCGATTGGAAGGTATTCGGCTTTTCAGCGTTGGAGTTAAAGCCTCGGCTCGTTAATGGAGAAATGAATAAATCTGCTGAAGATCTTATGAGAGGCGTTGAGCCCGATTTGGTGGACCCTCTACTGAAATGCAGGTATCTAGACCTGATAACCTGGAGGAGAATTTCTTCGAGTATTCGGGATGCTTTTTTGCAGTTTAAGGGCTCAGCCTATCAGTATGATGCATGGCATCCTTCGTTATCTCTAAACGAAAGTGAAAACGTATTCATAATTGGTGGATACCAAGGGGGCGTTGTTAATCCTGATTATTATAACAGCAGTAGATATATTAGTAAGCCTCAAACTCTTTACCGCCGCGTTAATTTAAATCTAGATTCAGGAATGAATTGAACGACGGATATTTCTAAAATCATATTGAAAAGTAATAAAAAAGCCCGGCAAAAATACCGGGCTTTCTCATTATACACATAAAATTTTGTGCTTATTTATTTGGCTGTGGTGTTACACGCAGATAAGGTTTGTGTGCCACCCAACCTTTCGGGAAACGTTCTTTCGCATCTTCGTCGCTCAGGGCTGGAACGATGATCACATCATCACCGTCTTTCCAGTTAACTGGCGTTGCTACTTTGTAACCATCGGTCAACTGCAATGAGTCGATAACACGCAGGATTTCATCAAAGTTACGTCCGGTGCTAGCCGGGTAGGTAATGATCAAACGTACTTTTTTAGACGGATCAATAACGAAAACAGAACGAACAGTCAGTGTGTCGTTCGCATTTGGGTGGATCATGTCGTAAAGATTAGACACTTTGCGATCCGCATCAGCCAAAAGCGGGAAGTTAAACTGATGACCCTGAGTTTCTTCGATATCGCCAACCCATTGTGTGTGATCAGAAAGCGGGTCAACACTTAGGCCAAGAACCTTTACATTACGTTTGTCAAACTCTGGCTTGAGCTTTCCAACGTAGCCAAGTTCTGTTGTACAAACAGGTGTAAAATCTTTTGGGTGAGAAAAAAGAACAGCCCAGCTATCGCCAACAAAGTCATAAAAATTGATTGTACCTTCGGTAGAATCTTGTGAGAAATCAGGTGCTGTATCGCCGAGACGTAAAGTCATTGCAGCCTCCATTGAGGTGTCATAAGGAGCGGAAAGAAATCCGCTTTCGAGAAAAGTATGAAAACTTGAAAAAGTTCTCAGAAAAGAAAAGTGATCTTACCCTGAAAATATAGTGATTGGTAGTAAATATCCAACCCATTAAAAAACAATATTTTTATAAGAAACGTGCCGCACATCAAAAGAAAAAGACCTAATCCAAAAATCAGGCCTTTCATCAAATTTATCGTGTACCCTGTTATTTAAGTAGCCGGGCAGCATCCAGTGCGAAATACGTCAGGACCGCATCGGTTCCGGCCCGTTTAAAGGCCATTAGGCTTTCCATCATAACCGCATCATGATCAAGCCAGCCGTTGGCAGATGCAGCCTTGATCATCGCGTATTCACCGCTGACTTGATAGGCCATGGTTGGCACACCAAAGGTATCTTTAATACGCTGAATAATATCCAGATAGGCAATACCAGGCTTGACCATAACCATATCTGCCCCTTGTTGAAGGTCATTTTCAACAAGTCGTAAGGCTTCTTCGCTGTTGGCAGGGTCCATTTGATAGGTCTTTTTATCGCCTTTTAAAGAACCCTTTGCGCCGACGGCATCTCGGAAGGGGCCATAAAAACCACTGGCATACTTGGCGCTGTAAGACATGATCTTTGTATAGGTATAGCCTGCGTCATCCAATGTATCGCGGATGGCCCCGATACGGCCGTCCATCATGTCCGACGGTCCGACATAATCACATCCGGCTTCGGCCTGAACCAAAGCCTGACGACACAGAATTTCAACGGACTCGTCATTTAGAATAACGCCGTCCTTAACAATACCATCATGCCCCAATGAGTTATAAGGATCTAGGGCAACATCACCAATCAAAGCGATTTCCTGATAATGCTTTCGGATTGATCTTGTTGCCTGACAGATCAGATTGTCTGGGTTATATGCCTCGCGACAATCTTCTGTTTTTGTCGCAGGGTTGTTATAGGGGAAAAGCGCAATAGCCGGAATGCCCAGCTCTACAGCATCGGCAATGGCATCAATCAAACAATCGGGGCCGTATCTTTTAACGCCCGGCATTGACGGTACATCCGTGGTGCCGTTGTCTTCTTGAAGAAACACAGGCCAGATAAAGTCATCAACAGATAGACGGTTTTCAGCAACCATACGGCGCGTCCAGTCATCCGTACGAATACGGCGCGGTCTAACGACAAGATCCTGCCTAAAGGTCTTATTCAATTGTTTTCTCCTGATGAGATTCGTTTTTTGCTACCTTCTACCGAAGCTCTCGAAATTGCAAGTATTCGGCTTGAAGATCGATAGGGCAGATCGTCGCAAACCCTTAAAAATCAAGAAACTAATTCTCAAAGATAAATCAGAATAACCGTAGGCATTGCCCACAAAGGCTTTTGATGCTGTAACTTTTATATCCTAAAAAAAACTTCACATCATTGATATGACCTATCAGGGTAAGCCATTGGATATGGATGCTCAGTTTGTTGTGGCAACCAATAACTATCGTGCCCATGGTGGCGGGAGCTTCCCTGCTTTGGACGGCTCAACAGTCATTGTTCAGGCGCCTGATGAAAATAGAACCGTTTTGGCAAACTACATCTTTGATCAAAAGAAAATTGACCCCAGCGCTGATAAGAACTGGGGCTTTGCACCAATCAAAGAGGCGGTAAATGTCACCTTTGAAACAACTCCTGCTGCAAAAGGTATTTTGAGTAGCAAAAACATCATCAGCTACGTCGGTGAAGGCAAAGATGGTTTTGGTAAATATCAGATCTCTTTAGAATAAAGACTGATATAGAAACTAAAAAAGGGAGCGTCTGTACTAGATGCTCCCTTTTTATAACGTAAAGATCTTAGCAAACTAGTTGCCAGAAGCCTCTAGCGCTTGGCTCAGGTCTGCGAGGATATCGTCGATATGCTCAATCCCAATAGACAAACGCACATAACTTTCAGAAATACCGGCAAGGCCCTGTTCTTCGGCTGTGAGCTGTGAATGTGTTGTCGTCGCCGGATGGATCGCAAGGCTGCGGGCATCCCCAATATTAGCAACGTGGTAAAACATTTTCAGGCTATCAATAAACTTGCGGCCAGCTTCTTTACCACCTTTAAGCTCAAAGCCGAGGAGGGCACCATGACCGCCTTTCAGGTATCTATCTGCCCGATCACGTTCTGTACCACTCGCCTGACTAGGATGGATAACCGTCTCAACAGATGAGTGTTTGCTTAGGAATTCAGCAACAGCCGTTGCGTTTTTACAGTGTTCGCGCATACGCAGCGGAAGTGTTTCCATTCCTTGGATAAACTGGAAAGCGTTCATTGGTGACATAGCTGAACCAAGATCGCGAAGCAGAACAACACGGGCGCGAATGATGTAGGCGATAGGCCCAAGCGGTTTAACAGCCTCTGTCCAAACCGCCCCATGATAGCTGGGATCAGGTTGGGTCAAAAGCGGGAACCTATCTGCATTGGCTTCCCAATCGAAATTACCACCGTCAACAATCATGCCACCAATAGACGTTCCGTGGCCACCGATATACTTCGTCGTGGAATAGACAACCACATGAGCACCATGTTCAATCGGGCGACAAAGAATTGGTGCCGCCGTATTGTCCATAATTAGGGGCACACCAATTTCATTACCTATGTCAGCAACTTCTTTTATGGGGAAAACACGCAAACGTGGGTTGGGAAGTGTCTCTGCGTAATAGGCTTTGGTGTTTTCATCTGTTGCACGGCGGAAATTTTCAGGATCAGTCGGATCAACAAACCGAACTTCAATGCCCATATTCGGTAGTGTATTTGCAAAAAGGTTATATGTGCCGCCATAGAGTTCAGTAGAGCTGACAATGTTATCACCAGCTTTGGCAACGTTTTGAATAGCCAATGTACTTGCGGCCTGACCAGAACTGACCGCAAGTGATGCAGCACCACCTTCCAAGGCTGTAATACGTTCTTCTAGAACTGCCGTGGTTGGGTTCATGATGCGTGTATAGATGTTCCCAAACTCTTTCAGAGCAAAAAGATTGGCGGCATGTTCAGCGCTATCAAACTGAAAAGATGTTGTCTGATAGATAGGTACCGCAACAGCACCTGTTTGTGGATCACTTCTGTAGCCAGAATGAAGAACCAAAGTCTCCGGATTTTTTGTATCGATTGTCATTGCATCACCCGTTAGTTTTATTTCCCTAAACATAGGGACTTTTGATCAGGATGCACAGAAAGGGCAGAAAAAATGCGTAATCTTAATTCAGATGGGTTTCCCCTCGATTTAGCTGCATTTTTTAAGCGCCCGCAAGCTGAGCTCCAAATCAGCGCTAATTAATATCATGTACCCTACGTTTATAAGACAACCAGAGCAAGAAAGAATTACTTTTAATTACATAGTAAAAATGGAAAATACTCTTTTGGATCAATGATTTTATATATATTTTCTTTATAAAATAGATTCCGGTTAATCCGCCGTTAACGCCTATTGCATAAAATACCATCAAATTTCATTAAAGTTTATGGTTATTGTGAGGACATCGTGAAGGCTGCTTATCTGCAAACAATATCTTTGGTTGAACGCCTGCACCGCCAGTGTTTGGAGGTGGTGAAGGCTGAATTAGATCGCCGCGGCATTCGGGACCTGAATAATATTCAAGCTCTGATCCTCTATAACATAGGGGCAGAAGAACTTTCTGTCGGGGAACTGACCCATCGTGGGTATTATTTAGGATCGAACGTTTCTTATAATGTTAAGAAAATGGTCGAAAACGGTTACCTCATTCAAGAACGCTCGCCACATGACCGCAGATCATTTCATGTACGGGCTTCCGATACCGGGCTAGAGATTTTCAATTCTATTTCCACCCTTTTTGATGCCCATGCTGAACAAATAAGTGGCGGTGTAGTTACGGACGAAGATTTAAAAGTGACGACGGCCACGCTTCATCGCCTTCAGCTATTCTGGTCTTCACCGATGCCAATGGGTGGCGGTGTAAACCCATAGGCATAATCGAATAACGAGTTACATGTAGTATCTTTGAAAAGGATACTATTTCTGTTACTTTTAAGGTCTCTGTTAATACAGAGACCTTTTTTATTGTTGGTTTGGTTTGATGAGTACAGCTGATCAGGGAATTATAATAGAGTTTTCAAGAATGGGTTCTTACGTAAAGGTAAGTGCCTTTCACGAAGCTACCATGACCGAAGTATCAATTGTTGGTGACCCCAAAGAAACAGAGCAAAAGCTAAAACAAATCGTCATAAAAAAGCTAAACTATGTTTTGAATAAAAAAAGGACAGATAAATCTGTTCAGCAAAAAACGGTAAAAGACCATAGAGGCGGAATTATCGTTTAAAATTGAGAAACTAAGTTCTTAAAATCAAATTTTCATGACGACAACAAATAAGAAAAAAATGGAATCAAATGTATTTTGTGCTTCTGGAGCCCCAGATAAATCTTCTTTTACCTGCGACATAATAGCGCATAATTTTTATCAGGTTTTAAAAAAATGAGAAAATTCAAATACTTATTTTCTCTCAATATATTTTATACATATCTTTCATTCTGGTTTATGAGAGTAAATTCAAAGAGATAGCAGCCTAAGAATAAAAGCAAATCGTTTAATACGTTATGCCAATAAGTTGTCTTGGTACAATAATGCCGCAGATGTTCTATGAAATGTACGTAAATTGTCTAGCGTGAGACAAAAGAATCACATTATAACCTTTAACCTGTTTAAAGGCCTGATAAAGCGAAAAAGATAAGCCTTAATTCTGGGAGCATATAAGAACTCATTTCATAATGATTAAACTAAACAAAAATCAATTATGGATGAGATCTTTAACCTGTCATTGTCTTTCGAGAACACAACAGGTGTGCTATGTGATCCATTCGCTTTATTGGGAAAACAAAAAAAGTACGGACAAATGAGCAAAACTACCATTGCCTTGGCTGCTGACCATGCGGGTTATGAACTAAAGGACTTGTTAAAAAAGGACGTCGAAGCCCTTGGTTTTGAAGTGCTTGATCTGGGCACAAACGGCCCGGATCGTGTTGACTATCCGGACTTTGGTTCTGCATTAGCAAAAGCGATTATAAATGGTGATGCACAAACAGGTATTCTTGTCTGTGGTTCAGGTATCGGCATTTCCATTGCCGCCAATCGACATGCAGGTATTCGTGCAGCTCTTTGTCACGACGAAACATTGGCTCGTTTATCGCGTGAGCATAACGATGCCAACGTTCTGGTTCTAGGGGCCAGAACAACCGGTATTGAGGTCGCAAAAGCTTGCCTTAAAACCTTTTTGAACACTGAGTTTGCCGGTGGGCGCCATCAAGGTCGCATCGAAAAACTTGGATAATAATCACCTTTACCAGAGAGTGAAGTTGTCATGAGCTTAGATACAACCACCTTCTTTAATGCACCTTTGGCGCAGACTGATCCTGAAATTGCTGATGCAATTAACAAAGAATTGGCACGTCAACAAAATCAGATTGAACTAATCGCATCTGAAAATATCGTTTCTTTGTCTACGATGCAGGCACTGGGAACTGTTCTAACAAACAAATATGCCGAAGGTTATCCAAATCGTCGTTATTACGGTGGTTGTGAATACGTTGACATTGTCGAAGAATTAGCAATCAACCGTGCCAAAGAACTTTTCGACTGTGCATATGTTAACGTACAGCCTCACTCTGGCGCGCAGGCAAACCAGTGCGTAACTCTCGCGTTGATTAAGCCTGGCGATACAATTATGGGGCTTGATCTGGCTTCAGGTGGTCACCTGACCCACGGATCACGCCCGAACCTTTCCGGTAAATGGTTCAATGCTGTTAGTTACGGTGTGGATAAAGAAACACACCAGCTGAATTATGATGAAATTCGTGATCTGGCTGTTGAACACAAACCAAAGCTGATTATTGCTGGTGGCTCCGCATATCCGCGCGTACTTGATTTTGCAAAGTTCCGTGCAATTGCCGACGAAGTAGGGGCTTACCTACACGTTGACATGGCACACTTTGCAGGTTTGGTTGCCGCAGGCATTCACCCAAGCCCTATGGAACACGCACATGTTGTGACGACAACAACACATAAGACACTACGTGCTGGTCGTGGCGGTATGGTTCTTTCAAACGATCTCGATATCGGAAAGAAAATCAATTCCGCTGCATTCCCTGGTCTTCAGGGTGGTCCGTTGATGCATTGTATCGCATCCAAAGCTGTTGCATTGAAAGAAGCGCTGGATCCTGATTTCAAAATTTATGCGAAACAAGTTGTCAGCAATGCAAAAACACTTGCAGCAACACTTGTTGAAAACGGTTTTGCGATTACAACAGGCGGTACAGATACCCACCTGATGCTGGTTGACCTACGACCAAAAGGCCTGACAGGTAACATTGCAGAAGAAAGCCTAGACCGTGCCGGTTTGACCTGTAATAAAAACGGCATTCCGTTCGATCCAGAAAAGCCAATGGTAACTTCCGGTATCCGTTTGGGGACGCCGGCAGGTACAACACGTGGCTTTAAAGACGCTGAATTCAAGAAAATTGGTGAACTTATCACTAAAGTTCTTGATGGACTTGCTGCAAACCGCGAAGATAACTCCAAAATCGAAGCGGAAGTTCGCAGCGAAGTCGAAGCACTTTGCCGTGAATTCCCAATCTACCAAGATTTGGAAATCTAAGGTTTTATCCGGGTTATGATTTCCAAATCGTCATAACTCGGATCCCCTTAGGGGGAAACTGTGAGGGAATATGCGCTGCCCGTTTTGCAGTAGTGAAGATACTCAAGTCAAAGACTCGAGACCAACAGAAGATCACACAGCGATCCGCAGGCGCCGTCAGTGTGCAAGCTGTGGTGCCCGATTTACAACATTTGAACGCGTTCAGTTACGTGAGCTGATCGTTGTAAAAGGGAATGGACAGCGCGAACCCTTTGATCGGGAAAAAATCGCTCGGTCAATGAATATTGCCCTCCAAAAACGTGATGTTGACAGAGACCGTGTTGAGCGCGTTGTCAGTGGCATCGTTCGTCGCCTAGAATCATCTGGTGAAAGCGAGATTGCGACAGATCTAATTGGCGAACTCGTCATGGATGCGTTGGCAACACTTGATCAAGTTGGTTATGTCAGATTTGCGTCTGTTTACAGAGATTTCAAAGAAGTAAGAGATTTTGAAGAGTTCGTTGGTAAACTAGGCGACGACCTCGATATTTTAGGCCGAGACCCGACCGATCAATAGCTTTTTCACTTTATCTGAATTACAAAATATCGTCTCAAACAGTTATAGAAACGTGTGATGTCCGCAGAACAGCATGATGTTGATCTCCAACATATGGATGCCGCCTTGTCTCTGGCCGCGCGGGGATTAGGTACGACCAGCCCCAACCCATCCGTGGGATGTATCATTGTCAAGGATGGACGGGTTGTTGGTAGAGGACGAACACAACCCGGCGGTCGGCCGCACGCTGAACCCGTTGCTTTAGACGAAGCAGGAATGTCATCTCAAGGGGCAACAGCCTATGTGACCCTTGAACCCTGTTCCCACCACGGAAAAACACCACCTTGCTGTGATGCTTTGATCGCTGCGGGAATAAGCCGTTGTGTTGTTGCTATGGAAGATAGCGATACACGCGTCCAAGGGCGAGGTTTACAAGCTTTAAAGGATGCGGGGATTGAGGTTGAAGTCGGCGTACGACAACACGAGGCAGAGGAATTAAACGCTGGATTTTTCACAAAAATTCGACACGGACGCCCCCTTGTTACTCTAAAGGTTGCAACCACATTGGATGGTCGTATCGCAACAAAGTCCGGGCAAAGTAAATGGGTTACTGGCGAAGCTGCTCGCCGGGCAGGACATATGCTCAGAGTACGAAACGATGCCATTCTTGTCGGTAGTGGAACTGCGGTTATAGATAATCCTCGGCTGGATGTTAGGATACCAGGCCTGACGCATCAGTCTCCCAAACGTGTTGTTATGGATGGCAGGCTCAGGTTGCCTTTGACGCATGATCTTGTCACAAGAGCAAAAGAGCATGAAACGATACTGATGACTTTTCGAGAAAACGATACGTCGCGTTTGAGTGCGTATAGAGATGCCGGCGTAAGAGTTTGCCTCATTGATAAAGATAAAGATGGATACATCAGCCCGATCGCAGTCTTGAAAGAGCTTGGAGCACAAGGCGTTACAAGACTTCTGGTCGAAGGTGGAAGCCATATAATCGGATCACTTTTCAAAGCGGATCTTATTGATCGTATCATCTGGTTTCGCGCCTCAAAGATAATTGGGGGCGATGGTTTGGGGGTAACAACAGGTTTTGGGTTAGAGGAACTATCCTTGGCACCAAAGTTCACATTATCCAATGTTGCCAAGCTGGGTGAAGATATGGTCGAAAGTTATCGACGTGATTTTTAATTTTGCTATCAAATGCATAAGAAAAGGCATTTAGATGTTTACGGGTATCATAACAGACCTTGGATCTGTTCAATCAATCTTGAATAACGGCGACAAACGCTTCGTATTTAATACTGCCTTTGATATGGACACGGTCGATATAGGTGCTTCGATTGCTTGTTCGGGCGTTTGCCTGACCGTTGTCGAGAAAGGGCAGGGGTGGTTTAGCGCTGATGTTTCGGCCGAAACACTGTCAAAAACTACTTTAGAGATATGGACCAAGGGGACACCAGTGAACTTTGAACGGGCGTTGCGTATGGGCGATGAACTTGGTGGTCATCTGGTTTCTGGGCATGTTGATGGCGTTGCATCTGTTGTCAGCATTGTTCCCGATGGCGATTCCAAACGGTTTACTTTTGAAGCGCCAGAACAAGTTGCAAAATTTATTGCGCCAAAAGGCTCAATCGTTCTGGATGGTGTATCTCTGACCGTCAACGAAGTTAACGGAAACCAGTTCGGCGTAAATATCATTCCTCACACCGCAGAGATGACAACTCTAGGTCAATGGCAGGTCGGAAGCTTTAAAGTCGGGGATTGTAAGGTTAATCTAGAGATTGATCTACTCGCCCGCTACGTTGGACAGCTACTGGAAAGGCAAAACAATGGCTAATTCGTCTTCTAATGGCGCAAAATCTTTTAGTGATATCCTGTCTCCACCAGAGGAGATCATCGAAGAAGCAAGAAATGGCCATATGTTTATTCTGGTCGATGATGAAAATCGCGAAAACGAGGGCGATCTCGTTATTCCAGCGCAAATGGCCACCCCGGAAGCCATCAATTTTATGGCCAAATACGGCAGAGGCCTCATCTGTCTGGCCCTTTGTAATGAACGTGTAGAAGAGCTTGGCCTGACGCTTATGGCGCAAAAAAACGGCACCAGGCATGAAACTGCTTTTACCGTGTCTATCGAAGCCAAAGAGGGCGTTACAACTGGTATTTCGGCACCGGATAGAGCCCGGACTATTTCTGTAGCTACAGATCCCTCAGCATCCCCTGATGACATTGTAACACCGGGGCACGTTTTCCCTCTTGTGGCCAGGGACGGTGGTGTTCTCGTCAGAACAGGGCATACCGAGGCTGCTGTTGATATTTCTCGTTTGGCAGGTTTAAACCCTTCTGGCGTGATTTGTGAAATTATGAATGATGACGGCACAATGGCGCGTCGTGATGACCTCATAGAATTTGCACAAACACATAAACTCAAAATCGCAACTATTGCAGATTTGATCGCATATCGACGGAAAAATGATCACTTAATAGAAAAAACACTCGAAGATAAATTGCATTCAAAAATTGCTGGCGAATTCAATTTGGCAGTCTATGTCAACAACACAACTTACGCCGAGCACATTGCCTTATGGAAAGGTGATATTTCGACGGGTGCCCCCTTGCTTGTTAGAATGCATGCTTTAAATATCCTTGATGATGTTTTAATAGACACCCAGAGCGGAAAAGCAGACGATCTTCATAATTCGATGAAAATGATCGATCAAGAAGGACGCGGCGTTATTGTCCTTATCAGAGAACCATCCCCAAGAAGTCTTTCTGACGCAATTAAAACAAGACTTGGAGAGCCCGTCGAAATCAACCATGATCTAAGAGATTATGGTGTCGGAGCTCAAATTTTACTTGATCTTGGTGTTCAAAAGATGATTCTTCTCACAAATGCAGAGAAAAACATCGTTGGGCTTGACGGATACGGGCTTTCTGTAGTTGAACAGCGTCCAATAGTTGAGACGACCTAATCTATCGAATTGGATTAGGCGCCAGACAGTATGGATTTATTAGGTAGCAAAGAATGACTGACAAACCCCACGTTCTGATTGTTGAAGCACGTTTCTATAGCGCTATTGCTGATGAGATGAAAAGTGCGGCTATTGCTGAACTTGAAAAAGACGGCTGCAGTTACGAAGTTGTTGCCGTTGCAGGTGCTTTTGAACTGCCTGCTGCAATTAAATTTGCATCCTTGCGCAAAGATGGTCGTCAGTTTGATGGATATGTTGCACTTGGTTGTGTTATTCGCGGCGAAACAAGCCATTACGATTATGTTTGTGTGGAAAGCGCAAGAAAGCTTCAGGATCTGGCCGTTGATAGCAATATGGCAATTGGCTATGGTGTATTGACCGTTGAAAACGAAGCACAAGCTTGGGCACGGGCAAGAGCTACTGAAAAAAACAAAGGCGGCGCAGTAACACGGGCTTGCCTTGATATGATCGCATTAAAACGCCAGTACGGTGTTGCATAAGGAATTATGACCGTGACTGAGGACAATTCTAAAGCGCCAACTGCAAGCCTGAAAAAAAGTATGGCTCGCCTTGCCTTGATACAAGCGCTTTTCCAGATAGAGTTCAACCAAGGTAGTTCCAAGACTGTCTTGGATGAGTTCCTGAACATGCGTAGAGATGAAGAAGTCGACGGACTGAACATTGCTGCCATGGACCAGAAGCTATTTATTGAACTATACAAAGGTATCTGTCAGGAACGGGAACTTCTTGATGATATGCTGGTCTCTGTTCTGGATAAGTCGTGGCCCATCCACAGGTTGGACCCATTGTTAAGATTGGTGATGGTTGCTGGCGCTTATGAAATTCAACAACGTGCAGAAACGCCCGCAAAAGTGATTATTTCTGAATATGTTGATGTCGCTCATGCGTTTCTTGGTGATAAAGAAACAGCCATGGTAAACGGTGTTTTGGATCGTCTTGCACACAGCCTGCGCAAAGACGAATTTTAATACAATTCCAACAGGACTTTCCAGGTGGACAAAACAGAATTTGATCTAATCAAAAGCTATTTTGCACCGCTTACTGCTGGTTATCCCGAAGCCTATAACCTTACAAATGATGCTGCACTGATTAGTGAAAATCCTGATCGGTCTACCGTTGTTACAATGGATACTCTTGTCGAGAGTGTCCATTTTTTATCAACTGATCCTGCCGAAGGTATCGCGCGCAAAGCTCTACGGGTAAACCTTTCTGACTTAGCTGCCATGGGGGCTAAACCAAAAGGTTACACACTTTCAATCTCCTACAGTGCATCACTTGCAAGTGATTGGGTGAGATCGTTCACTCAGGGTCTAGCAGACGATCAGAAAATTTTTGGATGCCACCTGATTGGCGGCGACACCGTTTCAACGCCCGGGCCATTGACGATTTCTCTTACTTGTTTTGGTTCTGTCCCGCGCGGTAAATGCTTACACCGAACGACTGCTAAAGAGGGAGATGATATCTGGGTAAGTGGCACTATTGGAGATTCTGCTGCTGGTTTGAAGCTCCTTAAAGGGGAGATCAATACAAAAAATTCTGCGGCAAAATCTTTTTTAATAGACAGATATAGAGTTCCCCAACCGAGAACCTCTTTGGGCATTGCCTTGTTAGAACAAGATATCAGTAAAACGGCCCTTGATGTATCCGATGGACTTCTTGCCGATGTTAAACACATTGCTGACGGTTCACACCTTCAGGCCAGCATAACCGCCTCAAAAATACCTTTGTCTAATCCCTTTAGAGATATGTTTCAAGATATCACAGATCCTGAAATTCATCTGGCGGCTTCAGGCGGTGATGATTACGAACTATTGTTCACAGCATCACATAGCAACAAAGGCAAAGTTATTGAATTATCAGAAAAGTTAAATATTCCAGTTACACGAATAGGCGTTTTGACTAGAGGGCGAGGTGTCTTGTTATTAGATAAAGATAATAAGAGCATGCCTGTCAGCGAATATGGTTGGAAACATTTTTAGTATTTAATTCATTTGAGTGAATACCCTTTGTTTAATTTAAACTAAACCTTATTATTACTATTACATCTAAAGACATTTCACTCTGGTGGTTAAATGAAAAAAATTATCATACTCATTGCAATAATCTTGCTGCTTGGGGGCGGTGGATTTGCCGGGTGGTGGTTTTTTTTGAAAGCACCAGATAGTGAAGAAGAAGTTGTCGAAGAAATTCCTGAAATCCCTTCTGCATTTCTCGAATTTCCGCCAACCGTAATTCACTTGATAAAAGAAGGTGTTGTGACGCACCATGTCACAGTAAAAATTACGATAGAAGTCGCAGAAGGTCCTGACCTTATTAATGCTGAACGCTGGCAAATTCGACTACAAAACGACTTTATGACAGAACTTCATTCTTTGTATTATTACAGATACTTCACTCAAGATGGGTATGTGAACGATAAAATCACAAAACGTCTGATCGATGTTGCTGATAAAGTTATGGGCAAGGGGGCTGTACGTGATGTTGAGCTTCTTATTGAAGGTATTACAAAACCCTCAAACAGTTAGATTTAACAATTCATTATCACAAAACTAATTCCCCTTGGAATTAGATACTAGTCCTGTGTATGGTAGCTTACAATCAAGTAGAGATACCCATACATGCCGAACGACCCTACAAAATCCAACGTCATTTTTCTTGCCATTTGCCAGGCACTAGGAATGAGCTGTAGCTCTATGCTTATTTCCATGAGCGCTCTTGTTGGAACGACGCTCGCCGACGATAAGTCTTATGGAACACTGCCTTTATCACTCCAGTTTTTAAGCATGATGATATGTGCATTACCCATTTCATATTTTATGAAACATTACGGACGTCGTGCAGGCTTTAGTCTTGGGGCTATTTGCGGTGCTCTATCAGGTTTTTTCTCTGCTCAAGCCGTTCTGGATAATAACTTTGAGCTTTTTTGTTTAAGCTCATTTCTTTTTGGGGCTTTCACATCAACGGTCGCTTATTACCGCTTCGCGGCTGCAGATACCGCTACAGAAGTTTTTAAAAACAAAGCTATTTCCCTCGTTATGGCAGGCGGCGTTATATCCGCTTTTGCAGGGCCTGAATTGGCAAAATGGTCAAAAGATCTAGAGTATTTTGGCCCAATATTATTTGTAGGAAGCTTTTATGCGATCACGGGTCTTTGTTTCGTAACATTATTGATCGTACAGTTTTTGAACATCCCCAAACTCGCAGTACATGAGCTAAAATCAAGTGGTAGGTCTATTTTAGAAATAGCCCGACAACCCGTTTTCTTTGTCGCTGTACTTAGCGGTATTGTTAGCTATGCATGTATGAATCTAATCATGAGCATAACACCAGCAGCGATGATTGCCTGTGCCCACCCCTTTGATGCAGCCGCCTTTGTTATCCAATGGCACGTATTTGGTATGTATGCGCCATCTTTTTTCACAGGATCAATCATCAATCGGTTTGGACTAATCAGGGTCCAGATAGCTGGGGTTTCTCTAATCGCAATGGCCGCGGCCATCAATTTGACTGGCATAGAGATCGAAAATTTTTGGTTTGGACTGGTTACGTTAGGCCTTGGTTGGAATTTTCTTTATGTCGGGGGCAGTGCCATGCTAACGGAATCATACAGGCCAGAGGAAAAAGCCAAAGTTCAAGCCTTTAACGAGCTTTTAGTTTTCGGGGTTGTCGCAACAACAGCCTTCAGCTCTGGTTTTGTTTTTGATAAATTCGGCTGGACAGCCGTTAACACCCTGGCATTCATTCCAGTGGGAATTTTTATTGCTGTCCATTTGATATATCGACACCCGTTAAGGCGTAGATTGTCTTCACCGAAAGTAATCTAGTTGAATTAGGGTGTGAACCCAATTCCATATCTTGCTGTGCCTGACTTTTTGTGATTCATAACTCCCAACTTAGGGAGTTTTAG
>NZ_JBLXHT010000018.1:0-24744 GCF_048259265.1 Kiloniella sp.
GCGTAGAGACTTGTTCCATTGATTTATTGTTTTACGTCTTTTTACCTGATCAAGATATACCAATAGTCCGGGACCAACTTTTATAGGCTGTAAATTACTACGGGCTTGAGCGTCCAGAATTTCTTGTGGTCCACTACTTTTAACCGCGGGATGCACCGCATTTAATTTGGCACTGGTGGTGAGCAGTTGCTGCCCACGTTCTGATAGCAAATATTCTAAAAAGAGTTTCCCTGTCTCTTTGGATTTTGCTGCTTTGGGGATCAGTGCAAGGCGGGAAAGAACAGTTGTATAGTCTTCCGGGTATAGAATACCGAGATTTGGGGAGCTTTCTAATCGTGCTAAGGCATAAGACCCTAAAACATTATAGCCGATAACATACTTTCCACTGTTGACGTTATTGATGATGGCCGAAGAGTTTGTCGATAGTTTTACACCGTTTGCCCCAAAGGTTTTAACGAGGTTCCAGATGCCATTGTAATGTTCGGAATCAACACCCATAAACAAAAATCCAACACCACTACGTTCGATATCGTAGGTCGCAATACGTCCAAAAAGATCCGCGTGTCTTTCGGCCAGAAAACGTTGGAGTTCAAGGCGTGTTTTGGGCAGTGTATGGTTTTGGAAATACTTTTTACTATAAATTGTAACCGCGGGTTCCGATGTGAACCCAAAGACTTCGTTCCGCCACTGTGACCATGAGGGCATATCTTGCGCTGTTGATATTTCTACGGGCTGGGCAAACCCGTCGTTGGCAAGTTTCATCTGAAGGTCCATCGCCGAACTTATGGCGATGTCTGCTGTTACGTTATTTTTTAAAGTTTCATTTTGAATGCGTTCGTAGAGTTCAAGGGATTGTAGATCGTGATAGGCGATTGAAATATCAGGAAACAGTTGTTGAAAGTCAGCTATTATACCTTGGAAAATATCAACATCGGTTACGCTGTAAATGGTAATGACATTGTTTTCTTTTCCCGATGTTGCTGGGAAGTCAAATGCTTTGGCGTAGCTTGAGCTTATGAATAAATGGCCAGCAAGTAATGCGCTTAACAATTGGAAAATGACAAACAGTAATTTGCATAAAGCTTGCAAACCTAATGTTCTTATTATTGATAGTCTTTTAATGATCCGAGCCCCTGATTATGTGTGTGACCAATTTCTGGTTTCTGATTTTTCTTCATAACTTATGGTTCAAAGCTGTCGGGAACCTGTCATTAGAAAGAAAATAGATTTTCTTTGTTCCCGGGCTTTTCAAAACCCTTGGAACAAAGTTAGTCTTTTGCGCATGAGAATACTAGTCGTAGAAGATAATGCTGCTTTGGCGGATGGAATATCCAGTGCGCTCACCCGTATGGAAATGGCCGTCGATGTTGTTGGTGATGGGACCGAGGCAGACAATATTTTACGTACTCAGGAATTTAATCTGGTCGTCATGGATTTAAACCTTCCGGGGTATGACGGGCTAGAGATTTTAAAACGCTATCGTCAAAACGGTGGTAAAGCCCAGGTTTTAATTCTGACTGCACGGGATACATTGAATGATCGGGTCAAAGGTCTTGATCTTGGGGCTGACGACTATCTGACGAAACCGTTTGATCTTGTCGAGCTTGAAGCCAGAGTACGCGCACTGCTTCGGCGGCAGAGTGGGTTGAAATCCCCGGAAATAACAATTGGTGAATTGGTCTTTGATAGCGTTGCCCGACGTGTTTCTCTTATGAACGAGCCTTTGGACCTTCCACGTCGAGAGTTCTGTCTACTGGAACTTTTGATCAGCAGAGCAGGGCATGTTGTTAGTAAAGAGCAAATTGCCGACAGCCTCGCCAATTTTGATCAGGACATCAGTCCAAATGCCGTAGAGCTTTACATAAGCCGCCTAAGAAAGAGGTTGGCAGCAGCCAATATTAACATCAAGACTGTTCGGGGTCTTGGTTACCTTCTGGAAAAATAATGAGCTGGCAGCGCAAATCACTTCGTCGGCGTTTGTTGCTGTGGTTACTTGGAGCACTCGCCGTTATTTCTGCTCTGATGCTTTTTGAGGTCAGATCCAGCGCAACCAAAGCGGCTAATGAAGCTTATGACCGGGTATTGTTGGGGTCTGCTTTGGCTATTGCCGAACGGGTTGTTGTTGTTGGCGAACAACTGGAAGTTGATGTTCCCTACGTTGCGCTTGAAATGTTAACATCTGCTGCTCAAGACCGCGTATTTTATCAAGTAGTTGGTCCGGGGAATGCTTTTATTACGGGTTATGATGATTTGCCGGTCGTTGATGGCAATGAGATCCCTAAAAATGATTCTCCTCTGTTTTTTGATGCGGATTATCGTGGTGATGCCATCCGGGCGGGTGTGATTTCTCGTCATATTTCGGGGGGACGCCTGTCTGCTCGCTTTACTGTGATGGTGGCCGAGACCGTAGAGGGGCGAAATAATCTGATTAATGAAATGATGACAGCTGCAATTGTGCGCCAACTCGTGTTTATCTTGGTCGCTGGCATCGTCTTGTGGATAGGTATCGGGTGGGGGCTAAAGCCTCTTGTTAGATTGGAAGCTGCCCTTAATCGCAGAACGCCCTCTGATCTTCGGCCGATAGAACATGAAGTCCCGCAAGAGGTCCGACATCTGATCGATGCGATTAATGATCTGATGAAAAGATTAGGGGCGTCTATAGAGGCTATGCAGCGATTTACCGCGAATGCTGCGCACCAACTAAGAACACCATTGGCGGCGATCCAGACACAGGCAGAACTGGCCAGTGATGCAAAAGACCCAGAAGAAGTTTCTAGGCGTTTGGAGCATCTAAACCGAAGCACCAAGCAAACTTCACGTCTTATTAATCAGCTACTTAGTCTGGCTCGAACGCATCAGGAGAACGAAAATTTCCAGTCCGAAGCCATTGACCTAAAAAGGTTAAGTGAAGAGGTGACAAGAACATATGTACCTCTGGCAGTTGCGCAACGAATTGATCTGGGATTTGAGCCGCTAGACCCAACTTCGTCTGTCTTTGGAAATGGAGAACTGATTAAAGAGGCGCTAAAGAACTTAATTGAAAATGCTCTAAATTATTGTCCTGAACATTCAACGGTTACAGTTCGATTGAAACAGGGATCCAAGAATGTTGTTCTGGAAGTGGAAGACAACGGCCCGGGCGTTTCTTTGGATCAGCAGGATAAGATTTTTGAACGCTTCTATCGGTCTGAAACGCGGGACGACGAAGGGTGCGGTCTAGGGTTACCGATTATCAGAGAGATCATGGAGCGCCATGGTGGATTAATTGAATATCATGACGTCAAGCCGGGACCAGGTGCCTGTTTCAAATTAAGGTTTCCTTTAATTGTCCCCTAAGGGCATTTCTTGGAGCATTTGAGTAAACCACCGACTTTCTATTTTGGATGATTAAATAAACCAACGAGGAAGATAACTTCCTCGTTGGTTATTGACCTCTCTGACCTATTAAATCGTATTAACCGATAACAGATCCGTCATCTTTGGTGACTGCAATGATCGCTGAACGAGGTGCTGTTCCTGCGCCGCCGGGGAAGGTGCTATCGCCTTTTTCGCCGGGGTGCTGGATGCCGACAAAGACTGTTTTGCGGTCTTCGCTCCAGGTAATGCCTGTCACTTCACACTCTTTCGGGCCAACAAGGAAACGCTGAATTTCACCAGTTTCAGTATCCCCGATCAACATCTGGTTATTTCCCATTCCCGCAAAATCATCCTTGTTGGAATATTTGCCATCGGTCTGTATCCAGAGCTTACCGTTGTTATCAAATGAAATACCATCTGGTGCGTTGAACATATTGTGTGCATCAATGTTCTTTGAACCTGCGTAAGCATCTTTGTGGACCGTGGGATTGCCAGCCATTACAAAAAGATCCCAAGAGAAAGCATTTGAAGTATGGTTTTCTCCTTCTGGTCTCCAACGAACGATTTGACCATAGAGATTTGCTGCGCGTGGGTTTGGGCCCGTTACAGGTGTTTCGTCGCCACCTGCATTTGGTTTCTTGCCGCGATTTTTGTTGTTTGTCAGAGCACAGTAAATCTCTGCTTTTTTCGGATGTGATGCGACCCACTCTGGGCGATCCATCGTCGTTGCGCCAACCTTGGATGCGGCAATACGGGAGTGAATACAAACTTCAGCTTGGGATTTCAGACCTGTTGTGTCAGGGGAAAGTTCCAGCCATTCACCACTTTGGTCGCCATTGAATTTGGCAACGTAAAGCTTACCGTCGTCCAGAAGGTTTGTATTGTCGCCGCCTTCAACGAACTTTCCTTTGGACACAAAACGATAGATAAATTCGCCGCGCTCGTCATCGCCCATGTAAACCACAACATGACCGTCCTTATTGACGACAACCTCTGCATTTTCGTGTTTGAAACGGCCGAGTGCAGTACGTTTTTTGGGCGTTGATGTTGGATCACTTGGATCAATCTCGACAACATAACCCGCTCTATTTGGTTCATTCGGATTTTTACTGATGTCAAAGCGCTCATCTTCGGTGGCCCAGGCATAACCCCAGTCTTCGTTCTTGACGCCATAGCGTTTCAGTTCGTCACTTGGCGTATAGTTTTCGTCACTGCTGGAAAAATAGCCGTTGAAGTTTTCTTCGCATGCGAGATAGGTGCCCCAAGGTGTACGACCATTCCCACAGTTATTCCATGTGCCGAGTGATTGTGTGCCGGAGGGATCGGCAGATGTTTTCAACAGGTCATGGCCACGTGCTGGACCGGAAATTTTCATAGGTGAATCAGCTGTAATACGGCGGTTATATTTGGAATCTTTCACAATAGTCCAACTTTTGCCGTCTTGTTTGACCTCTACCACTGTAACACCGTGAGCGGCTTTGCCTTTGCGAATATCATCCGCTGTTTCCGGTAACTTGCTCTCACGGTTGTCGTATATGATGTTGCGGTTTGTGTATTCATTGTTAGAGATCAGCAAGTGATGCCCATCAATGGTGAACAAGGACATACCATCATTGTTATCCCCAATGGCAAGTTCCTGGCTTTCTCCGGTACCGCGCGTTTCATGATCAAAGGGAGCAGACTTGGACCATAGCTCATCCCCCCATTTGGTCACAACTTGCCATGAATACCCTTTGGGAACAGTCACGGTATCCAAAGTGTTTGCAGGAATAGGTTCAAAGTTAAAATTGCTTGCAGCTTTGGCACTAAACGGCGTTAAAGCTGTTGATCCCAAAACAAGTGCAGATGCCCCGATGGCCAAACCACCACCTAGAAAATTACGGCGGGACAAAGCTTTTTCTACAACCCGTTCAAATCCGGTTACTTCTGGGCCGGGATTTATAATTTCATCAAATTCATCAAAAGAAAGGTCTTCGTTTCTGATTTTAGTCATCTTGCACTCCTGAGCGCACGACCGCCTTGGTGGGAGTCGGCTTTATCATTTTTGAATGCTTAACGGTTACTTACTTGCCATTGCACAAATATGACACTTCTTGGAACCTTTAAAAACAAGTCAGCTTTGTCTTGTTAAGATCTATAGCGGATCAGTAAAGGGTTATTTTTCCAGTAGTGTTTTGATAATCAAATCAAGATATGGGTTACTCTTGGCCGATTGTGCTGTCGTGATGACCAAAGTCCGATCCAGTGTGAGTGGTTTGTCGAAAGGAACGGCCAGACTTCCATCTTTTAGGTGGTTTTCAACCAATGCCTTGTGGCCCATCATAATACCTGCGCCATTTCGGGCTTCTTCTATGGCAAGTCCATAGAGTGAATAAACAGGTCCATCGGTGCTTAAGGATGTATCAGGCAAGGCATGGCTAATCCATTTTGACCAGTCTTCTGCCCAGGAAGCGTCGTGGAGGCAAAGCGCTTTGTTCAGGTCTTCATGTTTATATAGTCGACTGGCAACCTGCGGTGAGCAGACGGGGAAGATGATATCCTTGCAAACTTCGTAGGTCGTGGAAAAAACATCCTTATTCTTGGAGAGGTTATCCCGATAAAAAATACTAATATCGAAAGGTTCGCGTTGAAGGTTTGGCTCTTTTTCCAAAGCCGTGACAGAGATTGTTAGTTCTGGTGCGGCCTGCCTGACAGAAGGCAGTTTGGGAGAGAGCCAGAGCTGGGCAATACTGGGAAGGGCGGCAATACGAATATGTTTAGGCGTGGCTTGCGATCGAAGTGTTTGCACAGCAAGACCAAGTTGATCAAAAGCAGCACTAAACTCGGAAAGGACGTTTTGGCCCAATTCGGTTAACTCAACGCCTTGTGATAGCCGAATGAAAAGGTCTGCGCCGACCCATGCCTCTAGTGATTTAACGTGTTGTGCTACGGCACCCGGTGTTACGCAAAGTTCATCTGCTGCGGTCGAAAAACCACCAAGTCGTGCCGCTGCCTCAAAGGCGCGGAGAGAATTCAACGGAGGGATTTGTGGCCGAGGAGGGACAATAGTCATGATATATCAGACTCAGTTTTTCTAGGCCTAAGATATAGCAAAACTGATTTGCGATGTCTATGGGATTAGCGCGATCATAAAGGTGTCTTCAAGAGACATTAACTTAAATGCGTCAGCTCAGATCAAGCTGACTTGTATATAATGGTTAAGCCTATCTAATTGGGCTGGCGCATACTTCTATAGGGATATTGCAGATGTCAGTGTTTTTTGACGCCCCAGTTACAGCAACTGATCCATTAATTGGTGAGGCTTTGCAGAATGAAAAAGCCCGGCAACAAGACCAGATTGAATTAATCGCATCTGAGAATATTGTCAGTCGTGCCGTTTTAGATGCCTTGGGGCATGAGATGACGAATAAAACGCTCGAAGGTTATCCGGGTGCACGATTTCATGGCGGCGGACGCTATGTGGATGTTGTTGAGCAGGCAGCTATTGATCGGGCCAAAGAGCTATTTAACTGCGCTTATGCAAATGTTCAGCCTCATTCTGGTAGCCAAGCTAATCTGGCTGTTTTTTTCACACTTCTCAAGCCTGGTGACAGGGTTTTGAGTTTGGATCTCGCCGCTGGTGGTCATTTAAGTCATGGTTTGGGGGCTAATCTATCTGGTCGATGGTTCGAAGCGCATCACTATGGTGTTGAACGGGGAACGGGGCAGATCGACTATCACAAACTAGAAGCTCTGGCATTGGAAATTCGTCCCCAACTGTTGATTACGGGGGGATCAGCCTACCCAAGAGAAATCGATTTTGAACGTATGGCGGCGATTGCCAAAAAGGTAGATGCGTTTTTTCATGTTGATATGGCGCACTTTGCTGGTTTGGTTGCAGGTGGTGTTCACCCGAGCCCGATACCCCATGCTGATCTTGTGACCTGTACAACCACCAAAACACTGCGTGGCCCGCGTGGGGGAATTATCCTTTCCAAGTCTGTTGACTATGAAAAGAAACTACAAGCAGCGGTTTTCCCAGGTGTGCAGGGATCAATTCATACACAGGTTCTGGCAGCAAAGGCAGTTTGCCTTGGTGAAGCTTTACAACCCGAGTTCAAGTCCTATGCAAAACAGATCAAGAATAATGCCCAAACCTTGGCAGAAACTTTATTAGGAAACGGAATTAATCTTGTCTCTGGTGGTACAGATACGCACGTTGTTCTTTTGGATCTAAGTGCACAGAAAAAGACCGGACAAGCTATTGAAAGGCTTTTAGAACGCGCAGATATCACCTCGAACAAAAATCCGATCCCGTTTGATAGTAAGCGACCTGCTGATTGGGTTGGTTTGCGTCTCGGTGTGAGTGCGGCAACAACACGTGGTATGAAGGAAACTGAATTTTCCGAATTGGGGCAAATGATCAGTGAAATGATTTTAGCTGCTGGTACTGAGCAAGAAGACACGGTTATTCAAAAATCTAAAGAACAAGTCGTAAGTATTTGTAGTCATTTCAAAGTTTACTCTTGAGAAAGTCTTAACTTAAGTTTTTGAAATGCATAATTTAAATCCACGAGGTCGGATTTTGTGGGGAACAAAAGAAGCTTCGCATAAACCGATAGCCTCTCGAATTAGAAAGGGACGCTTTTTAAGAAACGATCCTGTCTGGTTTGATAACAATGGTGATTTGTCTGTTGCGAGTTCTTTTCCTTTTATTGAACGGAAACTGCAACGAGCAAGAATCTATGGTCAAAAACGGTAACTAATTTTACCAATAATGAAGGCTGATATGTTCTGGGTATCAGCCTTCATATGTTTGCACTTACTAATTCGAGGTGTGGTTAGGGCGTTCGGGAAATACCGGATTTTACTCGCCGGATGGGGATGGATGATTCGATGGACGCCACCCCGTTGATTTTGACCAACCTCTCAATCATCAGGGCTTCGAATTCTTTCAGACCAGTGATGGCAATGCGTAAAAGGTAATCTCTGTGTCCGGTCATTAGCCAGCAATCGACGACCTCTGGAAATTTCAACATTTCAGTTTCGAAGTTTTCGATGGCGGCATCAATTTGTTTGTCGAGCTTGACGGATACAAACACAGACATTTCATAGCCTAGGGCAACCTCGTCGATCAAGGCGACATAACCCGTAATAATACCTGTGCTCTCAAGATGTTTAAGCCGCCTGATAACCGGGGTTACGCTAAGGCCAACGCGTTGGCTGAGTTCTGCTGCGGTGATCCGCCCATCATTTCTCAGCTCGCGTAAGATTCGAATATCTATCTCGTCTAAATTAGGTGAAGCCACTAAAAAATCCTTAAAAGTATTAAATTCACCTAACATCTAAATCAAATTACCTACAAATAGCAAGATATCGCTTTTTATTAGGTGGTATCTTCTAATATTGAACAATAGTTACCCCTAATAACTTTACTGCAAGTAACATTTAGGAATGTATTTTATTGTTCCCTGAGTTTGAGTGTTGGGAGGAGAGCGTCGTGTCTAAACAAGCGAGCCAAATAAAAATTAATTATCTTAAAACAATCGAGCAAAGACTGCTGTGGCTTTCACATTGGATGATCCACAATGCCAATCATCTGCGCGCCAAGGAAGATGGTATCAAGGTCGGGGGGCATCAGGCGTCTTCAGCCTCTATGGTGTCGATTATGACGGCGCTTTATTTTTCTGCTCTGAAACCCGAAGACCGTGTGGCTGTTAAACCTCATGCATCACCAATTTTCCATGCCATGCAGTATCTCATGGGTAATCAAACCTTGGAAAAGATGCAAAATTTCAGGGGTTACAAAGGTGTACAGTCTTACCCTTCACGAACAAAAGATATCGATGATGTTGATTTCTCTACGGGCTCAGTTGGCTTAGGTGTTGCGATAACATCTTTTGCGTCTCTGGTTCAGGATTACATTCAGGCAAAGTCATGGGGGCAAGATCTTTCGCTTGGGCGCATGGTTGCCCTTGTCGGGGATGCGGAACTGGATGAAGGTAATATATACGAAACCCTGCAAGAGGGGTGGAAAAACGATCTTCGTAATACTTGGTGGATTATTGACTATAACCGCCAGTCACTTGATGGTATCGTGCGCGAAGGATTGTTTCAACGCATAGAGCAAATTTTTGACGCCTTTGGATGGGATGTTGTCCGGGTAAAGTACGGTTATCTGCAACGTGCTGCCTTTGAAGAACCGGGCGGGGAGAAGCTAAAAAACTGGATCGATAACTGTCCGAACCAGCTTTATTCTGCTCTGACCTATATGGGGGGTAAAGTTTGGCGCGAACGTCTGATGGATGCCTTGGGCGATCAAGGAGATGTGACTGCTTTGATTAACAAGCGCAGCGATGATGAGCTTGCCGAGTTGATGGAAAATCTGGGCGGTAACTGCGTTCAGACCATGGCAGAAACATTCGATGCTATTGATCATGACAGACCTGTTTGCTTCTTGGCCTATACTATCAAAGGATGGGGTACACCGATTGCTGGGCATAAGGACAACCACGGTGGCTTGATGAACAAGCCTCAAATGACTGAGTGGCAAACCCATATGGGCGTGCCTGAAGGTCAGGAGTGGGAAAAATTTGCTGCCGTTTCTGATGTAAAGGGATTGCAAGAATTTCTGGATAAAACGCCTTTCTTTGCCAAGGGGACGCGGCGCTATTCTGATGCGGTTGTAGAGGTTCCTAAAATCGAGTTGGCAAGCGATCGCGAAATTTCGACCCAGATGGGCTTTGGTAAGATCCTGGATGATCTGTCTAAAGGAAGTTCTGATCTTGCGCAGCGTATTGTAACCACATCACCGGATGTGACGGGAACAACAAATCTCGGCCCGTGGGTCAACCGTCGGAAACTCTTTGCCCGGAGCGAACAGAGCGATACCTTTATTAACGAGAAAATTCCCTCAACTGCGAAATGGGAATTCACCCCCGAAGGTCAGCATATCGAACTCGGTATTGCTGAAATGAACCTCTTTCTGCTTCTTGGTGCTGCTGGTCTATCTCATTCTCTGTATGGTAAGCGCCTGTTACCAATCGGTACTGTTTATGATCCCTTTGTTGCCAGAGGTTTGGATGCGCTGAACTATGCTTGTTATCAGGATGCGCGCTTCATGATTGTCGGCACGCCATCAGGTATCACTCTGGCACCGGAAGGCGGGGCGCATCAATCTATTGGGTCGCCGCTGATTGGTATGTCTCAGGATGGTTTGGCTGCGTTTGAGCCTGCCTTTGTGGATGAGTTGGCAATCATCATGCAATGGTCTTTTGATTATATGCAGCGTGATGGCGAAGGTGAGCCAAACGAACGCACCTGGCTTCGGGATGAAACAGGAGGATCTGTTTATCTGCGGTTGACCACGAACCCGTTGGAACAGCCGGGGCAAAGATCAAATGCAGACTTTGAGCAGGGCGTTATTGATGGGGCTTATTGGATGCGTAAACCGGGCCCCAACTGTGAGTTGGTGATTGTTTATCAAGGTGCCGTTGCTAATGAAGCCATTGATGCAGCAGGTAAATTGGCGCAACACAATCGTGATGTCGGTGTTCTTGCGGTGACGTCAGCTGATCGTTTGAACGCGGGATGGACTGCGGCGCAACGTGATCGCAGTCGCGGCAATCGTCAGGCCACTAGTCATGTTGAGCAGCTATTCTCTCGTTTGCCAAAGCATTGTGTTGTTCTTACTGTGATTGATGGCCACCCGGCAACACTGTCATGGCTTGGGGCTGTTGGAGGGCATCGCACAATTCCCCTTGGTGTTGAGCACTTCGGTCAGACAGGCACGATTGGCGATCTTTATCGTCACTTTGGTTTGGATTCAGAATCAATTGCCAAATCTGCAAACAACGCCTTACAAACGCCCTATGAAATAGCGTCATAAAGTATGCAGTTTGTATATTGATGGCCTTTGTAATAGGCCATTTCATCTAAATAAAAACAAGCCGAGGCAATATTACTTGCCTCGGCTTGTTTGGTTCTACGGTCTAGCTTAAGGACTACACCAAATCGGGCATACCTTCGCTAAACGGAAGTTTGGTTACCATCTTGCCTTTTGCGGCAAAAATTGCGTTTGCGACGGCGGGCCCAATGGGCGGGACACCGGGTTCACCAACACCAGTTGGTGCAGCTTCGCTTGGAACGATGTAAACATCGACTTCCGGCATATCTGTCAGGCGAAGAGGCTCGTAATCATGGAAGTTGGATTGATCAACGATACCTTCGTCCATTGTGACAGCATTACGAAGAACTGCACCTAAACCAAAGCCGATCCCGCCTTCCATTTGTGCTTGAACAACGTCAGGATTGACCACTATCCCGCAATCTACAGCACACCAAACCTTTTCAACTTTTAAAACGCCGTCTTCATCAAAGCTGATTTCGGCGATTTGTGCGACCACAGAACTGAAACTTTCGTGAACTGCAACACCGCGATATCGTCCCTCGGTAATTGGTGAGCCCCAATTTGCTTTTTCTGCCACCAGATTAAGTGTTGCCAGATGGCGAGGGTGGTCCTTCAGCATTGAACGGCGGAAATCAACGGGATCTTTTCCTGCTTTACTTGCCAGTTGATCAATAAAGGTTTCCGTTGAATAGGCGGTGTGTGTAGAGCCGACGGAACGCCACCAGAGAACAGGTACCTTTACATTCGTTGTGGTTAGGTCAACAGATAGGTTAGGTATGGCATAGGGGAGATTGGCGGCACCTTCTACAGATGTAGCATCTACTCCATCTTTTACCAGAAAGCCTTCGAACGCGGTTCCTGCGACGATAGATTGTCCGACGATTGAATGCTGCCATCCCGTGATGTTCCCTTGATCATCAAGTCCGGCTTTGAGTTTGTGGTGATAGGCTGGTCGATATCTGCCACCTTGAATGTCGTCTTCCCGGGTCCATACCAATTTAACAGGCACGTTACCTTTGGTAACTTTGATGATCATTGCTGCTTCTGAAACCATATCGGAATCAGATGTTGCGCGACGACCAAAGCTACCACCAGCAAGTTGGGTATGAATTTTGACCTGTTCAGGATTTAGCCCAAGGATGGTCGCAACAGTATGTTGATCACCCGTTGGGATTTGTGATCCAGTCCAGACCGCGGCACCTTGATCGGTTTGCTCAATCACACAATCCAATGTTTCCATTGGTGCATGGGCGAGATAGGGAAAGTCATAACTGATTTCAAGTGTGTGTCTCGCTTCTGAAATAGCCGCTATTGCATCCCCGTCATTACGAGCAGGTAAGCCTGGTGTTTTGGCTAACTCACGGTACTCAGCCATGATCTGTTCTGTGCCACGCATTTCTGCTTGGCTGTCATCCCAATCTACTGTGATTGCGTCACGCGCTTTTATAGCTGCCCATGTAGTTTTAGCCATGACGGCAACACCGCGGGGTGTTGTAACAGAACCCACATAACCTTTGATGTTTTTGGCGTCAGTATCATCAAAAGACTTAACCAGTCCGCCAAACCGTGGCGGGCGTTTTACAACGGCGACAACCATTCCCGGGCGACTTATGTCCAAAGTATAAATTGCTGTACCATCGGTTTTTGGTGCAATGTCTTTACGATTGACATTATGCCCGATGAGTTTGAACTGATCAGGTGTTTTTAACTGAACTTTTTCCGGAACTTGTTGTTGATACGCTTTTTCAGAGAGTGCGCCAAAAGTTTGTTGTTTGGATGATTTCTCGTGCTTTACGATGCCGTCAGAGACGGTGATTTCTGATACGGGAACATTCCATTCTGCACTCGCTGCCTGTACCAACATTGCACGGGCCTTGGCGCCAGCCTCACGAAGCTGCGTCCATGAATTCGCGATGGCTGTTGATCCGCCCGTTCCCTGATAGGGCCCCCAAAAGAGATTGTTATATTTACTTGCATCAGCTGGGGCAGATTCAATGCGGATTTGATCCCAACTTGCGTCAAGTTCATCGGCAAGGATTGTGGCTAAACCAGTGTGGCTACCTTGTCCGAATTCGATGTGTTTTGCGATAACAGTGACCAGATTATCCGTACCAATGCGAACAAATGCGTTTGGAGAAAATTGTTGACCCGGGACGGCCGCAACAACACCTTTACCTGTTATGTGGAAGCCAATAAGCAACCCGGTGGTTACGCCAGCACCTTTAAGGAATGTACGGCGGCTTGAAGTTAGTGTTTTTGTTGTTGTCATGTTCTTAAGCCTCCATCAGATCAGAAGCGTGATGAATGGCTTTTCTTATCCGGACATAGGTCGCACAACGACAAACATTGCCGTTCATGGCTTCATCGATTTCTTCGTTGCTTGGTTTGGGGTTTTGGGCGAGCAATGAGGTTGCCGACATAATTTGACCCGATTGACAGTAACCACATTGGGGAACTTCTATTTCTTCCCAAGCCGTCTGAATGGCTTTTGCTGCTTTTCCGTTAATGCCTTCTATCGTCGTGATATTAAGGTCGGCAGCATCACTAACAAGTGTTTGGCATGATCTTACAGGTTCGCCATCAAGGTGGACCGTACAGGCACCGCATAGTCCTGCGCCGCAGCCAAATTTTGTTCCTGTTAGTCCGATTTCGTCACGGATCACCCACAATAAAGGGATGTCGGGATCGACGTCTACTGATCTTTGCTCATTGTTTAATGTGAAAGTAATCATGGTTAAGTTCCTGACAAGTTCTATGTTTATGGCCTTATTCTTACGTATGGCTATGACATGAAAATAGAAACGATCAGGGGATTATAACAGATCCGTTCTTGGGATAGTTTATAAAGATCTTGGGGTGTTTGGGTGTTTTAGGTCTGATTTAGACCTTAACGCCTCTATATTTGGCGGGGGTAATACCTGTTAACCGCCGGAACGTTTGAGTGAAATTACTCTGGCTGTTGTATCCGACTTGATATGCAATTTCCGCTGTCGAATCCCTTGATGTCATCAAAAGGGATTTAGCTTTTTCAATTCTTCTTTCTGCAAGAAAGCGATGTGGCGGTAGTGCTGTTAAGTCTTTAAACATTTTTGCGAAATGATAGCGGCTCATTGTTGCAACATTGGCAAGCTCATCAAGTGTCATCTGTTTGTCTAAATTATCTTCGATATATTCAATAACACGCTTAAGGCGGGGATCGCGATGTTGAGTTGTAGTATCTTCGATGCGAGCATAAGCGCGATAGAGGTGAGAGGCCAAAGCAAGTGTCATTGTATCCCGATAGAGTGTTGAATAGGCATCATCTTCTTGACTGGAATCATAAAGATTCAAAATTAGCTGGAGAATGGTTGGATCTTCTAGGCAGCATACAGGAAGATCAGGAATGGCTTGCCCTTCTGGCAGTACATCGCGTAATGTTTGCAGGGGGAGAATAAGACGCAAGCTTCGCGAAGATGTCTCGTAGCCACAATGAATATTAATGCCCGAGGGCACCATCCATCCTGTTCCAGTATTATAATGCGCTAGATTGCCTGATCGATATCTTTTACTAACGGGTGTAAGTGCATAATTCAGGGTTAATTCACTCGTTGAGAGAACACAGTCGCCGGGTGCAATATCGTTAATTTCAATTGTTCCTGTTCGCCATGAGTTTGATAACGAACCCAGCGTTTCCAGCTTTTCAACTAATCCTGTGTTTAACATCAATCTACTCCCCAATCCGTTCTTCTAAATAGGTATGGGAAAAGGAAACCACAACTTTCTATCGATTAATTATTTTTGCTTTTCAATATTTTCATAGCAATACAATAGTATGATCATATATGCAGTGAAGAAATCACGCTCTAAACCTTGGAATGAAAACAGCAATGACAACTAAACAGGTGAAACTTTTAATATCAGGCCGAGTTCAGGGCGTCTGGTACCGTAGATGGACGGTTGATGCAGCTCAAAAGCTGAGTCTTGCTGGGTGGGTTCGAAATTTGCCAACGGGACAGGTTGAAGCCGTTGTCAAAGGAGAGGCGGATAAGATAGATGTTTTGGTCAAGTTATGTCATGAAGGGCCTGAGCACGCCAACGTGATCTCTGTCGAAGAAACTGTTGATACATCTGTCTTGGGCAATGAAATGGAGTTTGTTCAAATCAGGTAGTGGTGTTCTCCTCAGACAGGCAAGTCTTCTGGTTTAAAAACCTCGAAGAAAGCTTCTTTCATTGCTACATCCAGATCTTCCATAGAGACGCATAGCCCCAGATCAACGAGTGAGGTCACCCCGTGTTGATTAATGCCGCAGGGCACAATGCCTTCAAAGTGGGATAAATCGGGGTCAAGGTTTATGGAGATCCCGTGAAAAGTGATCCATTTGCGGACTCTGACACCGATCGCGGCGATTTTGTCTTCGCGACCATTTCCGCGATCAATCCAGATTCCGACCCTGCCTTCGCGGCGTTCGCCTTTTACATTGAATTTTACCAATGTCCGTATAATCCATTCTTCCAGATTATATACAAATTTGCGAACATCTTTGTTATAGAGGTTAAGATTGAGCATAACGTAGGCAACACGTTGTCCCGGACCATGATAGGTGTATTGTCCACCCCGGCCGGCATCATAAACTGGAAAACGATCAGGATCGATTAGGTCTTCTTTATCAGCCGATGTCCCCGCTGTGTAGAGGGGAGGGTGTTCCAATAACCAGACCGTTTGCGGAGATTCGTTAGTGAATATTTTTCCGACACGGTCTTCCATAAAATTCAGAGCATCTTGGTAGCTCACGTGGTTTTCCGTGATGCGCCATTCGATTCCCAAGTCTTCATGCGTGGTATCTGGGTCATTCATTGGTCTATCATTTGTGAGTACTTGGGAATTTTTCACGGTTTTACTCATCGTATCTATGGCATCCCATGGATTGCTATGTTTTAATCGCGTCAGGGTGTCGCTTTTATGCGTCACACTGTCAAGACCGTCATTGGCAGGAACGAGCCGTTCCCAATTTATATATAAGGCATCGACTGCCCTAAGGAGCAATAAACTTTATGACGCAAGACCTGCGCGACGCTGCATTATTCTATCACCGCTATCCAACACCTGGAAAACTTGAAATTTCAGCAACCAAGCCGCTTGGCAACCAGCGAGATCTGGCTTTGGCCTATTCCCCCGGGGTTGCTGCGGCTTGTGAAGTCATTGTTGATGACCCAGCCGAAGCTTCTACCGTGACCTCACGCGGTAATCTCGTGGGTGTTATAACAAATGGTACGGCTGTTCTCGGGTTGGGGGCAATTGGTCCGCTTGCATCCAAACCGGTTATGGAAGGAAAAGCGGTTCTTTTTAAAAAATTTGCAGGGATTGATGTTTTTGACATTGAGGTTGATGAAACCGATCCCGAAAAATTGATTAACGTCATTTCAGCGTTAGAGCCAACTTTTGGTGGTATTAACCTGGAAGACATCAAAGCGCCAGAATGTTTTATTGTCGAAGACGCGCTTCGGGAAAAAATGAACATTCCCGTATTTCATGATGATCAGCACGGTACTGCGATTATCGTGGCCGCAGCAATTTACAATGCGCTGCGCCTTGTGAAAAAGAAGAAAAAAGACGTCAAAGTCGTGGCTTCTGGTGCCGGTGCTGCTGCGCTAGCCTGTCTAAACCTTTTGGTTTCCTTGGGCATTGATCGCAAAAATATCTGGGTTACAGATATTGAAGGCGTCGTCTACGATGGTCGTGAGAAACTTATGGATCGCTGGAAGTCTGTTTTTGCACAGAAAACGGATGCGCGCACTTTGTCTGATGTTATTGAGGGTGCAGATATTTTCTTGGGCCTTTCTGCACCGGGTGTTCTTAAACCTGATTACGTAAAGCGTATGGCCAAAGATCCGATTATTATGGCTTTGGCAAATCCGACACCTGAAATCATGCCCGAAGAAGTCAAGGCGATCCGCGATGATGTCATTATGGCGACCGGACGTTCTGATTATCCAAACCAAGTTAATAACGTTTTGTGTTTCCCATACATCTTCCGGGGTGCGCTGGATGTTGGGGCAACAGCGATCAACGAAGAAATGAAGGTCGCCTGTGTTAAGGCGATTGCTGATCTTGCGATGGAAGAGCAGGATGAGATCGTTATCAAGGCCATGGGTGGCGAAGCCAAGAATTTCGGCCCGGACTATATTATTCCCAGCCCCTTTGATCCACGTCTGATTTCTATTATTGCCCCGGCTGTTGCCAAGGCTGCTATGGAAACAGGGGTGGCCAGTCGTCCTATTGAAGATTTTGATGCTTATTGCGAAAAGCTGAAACGCTTTGTCTATCGTTCCGGCTTGGTGATGAAGCCTCTCTTCGAACGTGCGAAAAAAGATCCCAAACGGGTTATCTATGCCGAAGGCGAGGACGAGCGGGTATTGCGGGCTGTGCAGGTGGCGATTGATGAGAAAATGGCGGTGCCGATCGTCGTTGGCCGTCCCGATGTTGTGCAGATGCGCATGGATAAGGTGGGCATTAAGCTCAAAGTCGGAAAAGACTTTGAAATCATTAACCCACAGGACGATCCTCGTTATAACGACTACTGGACGACATATCACAGTTTGATGGAACGTAAGGGGATTTCGCCCGAAACGGCCAAAGTGATCGTACGGACACGTAATACCGTTATTGCGGCCCTTGCCGTTTATCGGGGCGATGCTGATGCCATGATCTGTGGTGTGACTGGTGGCTATCATCGCCATCTTAAGCACGTTCGCGGGGTTCTCGGACTTCAGGATGGTGTCTCCGACTTCTCGTCCCTTAACTTGATGCTGATGCCAAGCGGCACTTACTTCATGGCGGATACATACGTTACGCAGGAGCCAACGTCTCAACAGCTGGCTGAAACGACTATTCTTGCCGCAAAACATGTGAGCCGCTTTGGGCTTAAGCCACGGGTTGCGTTGCTCTCTCACTCTAACTTTGGTAGCTCAGATAGCGAATCTGCCTGTCGTGTGCGCAAAGCTCTCTCTTTAATTGAAGAGATGGACCCAGAGCTTGAAGTTGATGGTGAAATGCATGCAGATGCGGCTCTGGATACTGAACTGCGCAATCGGGTTTTCCCGAATTCAAATCTAACAGGGCCTGCAAACCTTTTGATTTTCCCGAATCTTGATGCGGCTAATATTGCCTTTAACCTGATGAAGACTGTCGAGGACGGTTTACCTGTCGGGCCGATCCTGGTCGGTGCGGCTCAGCCTGCGCATATTTTAACGCCTTCTGTAACAGGAAGAGGGGTTGTTAACATGACCGCTATTGCTGTAGTTGATGCACAGAACAGAGAAAGGCGGATTAAAAAATAAACGCCTGATAAAAATTGCACCTGATTAGGTACTAAGGCCTGATTAGGTACTAAGGAGGGACATTGCATAAAATGGTAATGTTCCTCCGGTATTTAAAAGTAAGAAAAGTAAGTGCAAAAATCTGCACCACAAATATAAGCGGCAGAGGATGAGGTGATGGAAGATACAAAAAACAGTAGCGATCTTCAAAATCTCACCGAAGACGAAAATTTTGGTCTCTCCTCTGATCTTATTCATGCTGTTGAGGATGCTCTTGAAGAAAGTAGGAATTCCGATGTTGAAGATCTGGTTGAGGGCCTTCACGAAGCTGATACTGCTGATCTGCTTGAAATTCTGGGGCGGGATGAACGTTATCGTCTGATGGAGGTGATCGGGGCCGGATTTGATCCTGAAATTCTCCCTTACCTTGATGAAACAATCCGTGAAGAAATCATAGAATGGCTGGGGCCGCAGGGCATCGCTAAACTGGTTCAGGAACTAGATAGTGATGATGCTGTAGAGTTGGTTCAGGACCTGGATGAAGATCACCGGATGCATATCCTTGCGGCGTTACCACAAGCTTATCGTCGTGTCATAGAAGAAAGCCTCAGTTATCCGGAAGATTCTGCCGGGCGTTTGATGCAACGGGAAATCGTTGCTGTCCCATCGGTATGGACCATTGGCGAGACAATCGACTACATGCGTGTTAGTGATAATCTGCCCGATGATTTTTATGATATTTTTGTCGTAGATCCCCGTCATCATCCCGTTGGTTTTATACCGGCAAGTCGGGTGATGAGGTCGCGTCGTCATGTGCGCCTAGACGAGGTAATGGACGATGATATGCGTATCATTCCGCTAGAGCTTGATCAGGAAGATGTCGCGCACATGTTCCGGCAATATGGCTTGATTTCGGCTCCGGTGATTGAGGCAAGTGGACGCTTGGTCGGAGTTATTACGGTTGATGACGTTGTTGATGTTATTGATGAAGAAGCTGGCGATGACCTCATGAAGATGGGGGGCGTGAGCGAACCCGATCTTTATGAAGATGTGGCGGATACAACGAAAGCTCGTTTTACTTGGCTTGGGGTTAACCTTTTAACTGCTGTTCTGGCGTCACTTGTTATCAGCCTTTTTGATGCAACGATTGAAAAGGTTGTTGCCCTAGCTGTTTTGATGCCGATTGTCGCGTCAATGGGGGGTAACGCAGGTACTCAGACCTTGACGGTGGCTGTACGGTCACTGGCGATGAAAGATCTTTCCGAAGCCAATGCTTCCCGCTTCATCGGAAAAGAGCTGATTATCGGCATTATCAACGGATTTCTTTTCGCCATTTTAACTGGGGTTGTGACTTGGCTTTGGTTTGATCAGGCTGCATTGGCCTTGGTTATCGGCGCGGCAATGATTATCAACATGGTCGTGGCTGGTTTGTGCGGAACGCTCATTCCTCTTGGTTTGGAAAAGTTTGAAATTGATCCTGCGGTGGCGTCGAGCGTATTTTTGACAACCGTTACTGATGTTATTGGCTTTTTTGCCTTTTTAGGGCTCGCAGCAGTTTTCTTACTTTAATACTTGTTGTTACAAACGACATGTCAAAAATAACTATTTGTTTTGTTTAAACGCAATTGGTTAAGGGCACTGAAGTCAAACTCAAATTCACAATCTCAGATCTCCTTATGATAGATAATTCCAAAATCAGTGTTAACTACGCAAGTTTGATTAGCTTGCAGTGTGTTGACTGAAAATGGGAAAGGGGTAAGGTGCGCGAAGGACAAAATATGTCCATCGGGATAACAGACTATGGGGTGGCCACGTGCCAAGTGTCTTAATCACAGGTGCCAATAAGGGTATCGGACTTGCTTTTGCACAATCATTTGCTGTTGACGGGTGGAAGGTTCATGCTTGCTGTCGTCAGCCAGACAAAGCCAAGGGCCTGCAAGGTATCGAAGGCGATATCAGTATCCATAAGCTGGATGTCACAGATGATTTGCGTGTGGCAAGTGTTGCACGTGGCATGCTTGATGAGAAGATTGATGTCCTAATAAACAATGCTGGTTATTTTGGTCCTCGCCTTGGGTTTGGAGAAATCGATTACGAAGACTGGGCGCATACCTTTGCTGTTAACACAATGGCTCCCTTGCGTGTGGTTGAAAATTTTATTGAACACGTTAGCGGAAGCGATCGAAAGCTGATTGTTAATGTTTCCAGTAAAATGGGGTCTGTTGCTGAAAATGAAAGCGGCGGAGCTTATGTTTATAGATCATCAAAAGCCGCATTGAATGTGGTAACAAAAAGCCTGTCTGTTGATCTTAAAGAACAGGGGGTCACGGTTATCTGTGTTCATCCTGGTCATGTCCAGACCGATATGGGCGGCGAACAAGCACCCCTGACGATTGCAAAGTCGGTATCAGGATTACGCAAGCTGATTGGTAAGGTTACGCACGAGCAAACCGGACAATTCTTTAATTATGATGGAACTATAATTCCCTGGTAAGAGGTACTTCTATGTCATCACGCTTTAGCGAAGAGCAAACTTTAATCCGCGAGACAGCTCAATCATTTGCGCGTGAGCAGCTCGCCCCCTTTGCCGCAGCGTGGGATAAAGAAGCAACGTTCCCTCGGGATGCAGTTAATGCACTTGGCGAACTGGGGTTTATGGGGATGTTGGTGCCGCCGGAATATGGTGGTGCTGGTACAGATCATATTTCCTATGTCTTGGCACTGATTGAAATTGCGGCCGGGGATGGTTCCTGTTCGACGATAATGTCAGTTCAAAATTCCTTGATGTGTTCACCGATTTTGAATTACGGCAGTGATGATCAAAAAGAAACCTATCTTAAACCTTTGGCATCTGGTGAGTTGTTAGGCTGTTTCTGCTTAACTGAACCAAGTGCAGGTTCTGATGCTTCCGCTTTGGAAATGAAGGCGAAAAAAGAGGGCGATCACTATATCCTCAATGGATCGAAGCAGTTCATATCTACGGGTAAAAATGCTGACATCGCAGTTGTTTTTGCTGTGACTGATCCTGATGCGGGCAAAAAGGGCATTTCTGCCTTTATTGTACCGACCAAAACGCCCGGGTTTTCCTGCGCGAATATCGAAGACAAGCTTGGTCAACATGCTTCTGACACGGCACATTTGGTTTTTGACGATTGTAAAATTTCTAAAGACAATCTGTTGGGTGCCGAAGGTGAGGGGTACAAGATAGCCCTTTCCAATTTGGAAGGCGGGCGTCTTGGGATTGCGGCACAATCCATTGGTATGGCACGCAGTGCTTACCAAAGGGCAAAAAGCTACGCTAAAGAGCGTAAGGCCTTTGGTAAGGAAATCGCCAAACATCAGGCTGTGGCTTTTCGGTTGGCAGATATGGCAACGTCTTTACAAGCTGCAGAATTAATGTTGTTAGAGGCCGCAAGGCTGCGTGACAATGGCGAGCCCTGCTTGAAAGAGGCATCTATGGCCAAACTCTTTGCATCTGAAATGGCAGAGCGTGTGTGCTCAGATGCTATACAGATCCACGGAGGCTACGGATATCTTCGTGATTATGAGGTCGAACGGATCTATCGTGATGTTAGGGTATGTCAAATATACGAAGGCACATCTGATATACAGCGTCTTGTTATCAGTCGTCAGATTTTACAAGAAGATGATGTATGAATAGGGTGCTGGATTTTTATTTTGATTTCTCCAGCCCCTATGCATATTTCGCAGCAATGGATGTGGACAAGCTTGCTGAACGGCATAGTTTAAGGCTTCATTGGCATCCTATTTTACTCGGGGCTATTTTTAAGAAAACCGGCGCGCAGCCACTTCTTTCCATGCCATTAAAGCAAGACTATGCCCAGCATGATCTGGAACGCACGTCGCGCATAAACAAAGTACCCTTCATAATGCCGCCAAAGATGCCTTTTATGTCTCTTGCTGCGTGCCGCGCTTTTTATTGGTTGGAAAGGCAGGATCGCATAGTTGCAAGCTCTTTTTCAAAGAACCTCTTTAAAGCCGGATATCAAATGGGGCTTGATATTTCAGATAGCAGGATAGTCGTCGACGTTGTTGTTGCTCTTGGCTTCAAAGAAGATGACGTCTTGGCCGGATTAAAGGATCAAAGCATTAAGGACGAGGTGCGCTCTGCTGTAGATAACGCGCAAGATGCAGGGGTTTTTGGTAGCCCTTATTTCATTTTTAACAGCGAACCCTTCTGGGGGTATGATCGAATGCCTATGCTGGACGAGTGGATCACGCAAAAAGGGTGGTGATTTGGTGATTTGTTGATGAGGTACGAAACGAGGGGAGTAGGCAATGCCGACTGTTAAAAGCGGAAGCTGGAAAGCAGCAGGCTTTACAGCGTTTATTTTTCTTCTCGTGGCTTTGGCAATCGGTTCGGTGAACTTTGTACAGCTCATTGTCTATTTTTTTGCAGTCGTATTTAACGTTGTATATCTTTACAGTGTTTTTCCCGGCAGCCGTTTCTTTTCTATATCTGTTGCAAACTTTATAGCGCTCTATACCTGTTTATTTAGTTTCTTTGTCACCACAAACTTTAGCTTTGTGAGTGGTGAACTATTGGGCGTCGGATATTTTATGCCGATTTTGGGCTTTTTTGTCGGTACCTGGAGTAATAGGAAATTAATTAAGTCCGTTGTTGTGGAGCACCGAAAAAATGCCAAAGGCTTGACGATAAAATCTGTTAAATGGCTGGTTCCCGTTAGCTTTATTGGTATTGCAACGTTTTTTATTCCTGAAAATTCAATTCCTGTTCTTATGGGGGATATTCTTTTCCTCGTATCTATGGGGGGGATTACTCTTGTCGTCAGCCTTGTAAGTAAAGACGTTGCGACATTTCTTTTAGAAGCAGGTCTTTTGTTCGAGGAATTCTTCCTTCGCATAGAGACGCTTGTGATGCCTGCGTTTGCTTTTCTGACATTCTATTCCATGAATGTTATGATCTTTGGCTTTCTCTATCGTATCATTGATCATTACAGCGCCGTGACGCACTTCTCAATTCAAGGTGAAGTTCGTGCAATATCCTTTATTGAGAGTTTGTACTTTTCGATGATTACACTCAGTACCGTCGGTTATGGTGATATCATCCCCATAACCGACGGCATTAAAGTCGTTGTCTCTATTCAAATTGTTGTCAGTGTGATGCTCTTGTTGTTTGGATTTTCTGAAATTATGTCCTATTCAAGACGTACTCCTATAAAGAGAGAGCAAAAATAATCAAAACATGTGAGTGGTGAGGCTCTAATATGCCTTCGTTGCGATCTTTTTTGTGTTTAGATCTTTCGGTATAGTGGCCTTTCCTGTGAATAGTTTGTTGATCCGTAATTAGTTTATTGAGTTGCTATCTATGCCCTTGCATTTGATTAAATTATCCGTCGGTACCGAGAGCCCTGAAACTCTCGAAGAATTTCAAGCCCTTCGTTTGGCGCAATATGGGGAAATTTTTCATCAAACAAGAATGTTTCCTAAACGGCGTGACGAAATCATTAGTGGTGGATCTATCTATTGGGTGATCAAAGGCCAAGTGAGGGCACGACAGCTAGTAAAGGATATTGTCCGGGTTGAGGATAGCGAGGGAAAACCAATGGCACGCTTTATCCTGGACCAGAAACTGATTCGGGTAAAAAGTCGTAAACATCGGCCTTTTCAAGGATGGCGGTATTTAAGGGCCGAAGATTCGCCCGTTGATGTGTCTGGTTACGAATCGTTTGGTGATAGCGAATCAGAAAAAATGCCAGAACAAATGGTCGAAGAACTAGAGAAACTGGGACTTTTGTAAATGGCATCAAAAAAAAATCATTATTTTGCTTTTTTCTATAGACAAGATCCCACTACCTCCTTATAACCCAGCTTCACCGGCGCAGACAACGGTGACACACTGAAAGACGCGCTGGACGGTTAGAAAAAAGTTCAAACAGTACTTGCTCTTATTTTTAATCGACTTATAATAGACAGCCTTGGCAATGTGGTTTTACATCACATATTAAGCTAAGGTTACATATTCTAAGAAAATATATGGTGAAAAAAGAGCTTATAGCTCTCTATCGTCATGCTTTTCGGGGTCGAGTTTACTTGGTTCTGGTTTGTAAATTGTTGTTTGACATTGTTGATATGAATTGGAAGGGATGCGTGGACGGCGGTTTGTTGTTTATGACAACGAGCTAGCTAGTTTCATGTATCTTATTCGAAATAAGTTACAC
>NZ_JBLXHT010000019.1:0-7189 GCF_048259265.1 Kiloniella sp.
TCTTTCAAGAGATGCACCACCCTTAATTCACTCTGGTGAAAAGAGGGTGGTGTCAGATTAAGTCGGAACTAATTCAGCTGATTTAAAAGTCATCGGGGATTTAGAGCAGGCTCTCCATCTTTCACAGGCTTCGTGAAGTGGCCTCTCTTAAAACCATCCCCAGGATTATCGGAACGAATAAAACCAAAGCCCCCCTTTAACTCATTGAGTTAAAGGGGGGCTTATTTTTAGAGACTATCAGTTAGATACGCCTATATTAACTTCTTGTTCACACTTGCCTTTTAGACATCCACGTATTCAAGGTGTAAAAAATATGGTTTACAATTTCTGGGTCCGGATCTTCTACATTGGGGTCTTTCACTAAATAGTATGAATTTTTGGTTTTAATCATTCCAGTAGCTAAATCCGTTTTTACCACGACGGATGTCATCCACTCTGTTCTTTGGTTTTCAGAATATCCGACAAGATGAGTTGAGATATGTTCCCCCTTCTGATCACGGAAAGACACCATATTCCAATTACGGATCGTATCTTTTACCGCGGATAGAGGAGTGTCTATTGCACAGGAAAGTAGCTGTAATGTTTCATCAGTTGTAACTTCTACAGCACCGATTTTTTTAAGTTTTTGATTGAGATCATCAAGTGTCTTCATAAACAATGTCCTTTATTTAAATAACATCAAGCTCTTCGGCAAAGCAGTGCTTTTGCCTCTGAGTCTGATCGAAATATTTGAGAATTTTTGATTTATTTTTGAAAAATTTAAACATGATTGCTTCTCCTTTCACGCATGGGAAAGAAAGGAGAAGCGGTTATGTTCAATGATTACACCGACCTTGCTTATAAAGGTTTAAACGACTTTTTCTCGCATAAAAAAGGGCGAATACTTTCTATCAGAAGAAAAGAAGGACATTGAAATCGCAGCTCTATTGATTCGGTTGGTTAGAAGTTTGGATGCGATTGTTGGTGGAGATCCTAAAGCTACAACGAGCTGGATTAGAAGCCATAATGCCTATTTAAATCAGGCCCACTTGAATTAATGAAAACAATAACAGGCTTGATGGATGTCATTAATTACCTGGACTTCAGAAGAGCTCAAGCCTGAAATAATTACATTTTCTCCCCACGAAGTATGGAGGGTCGTTGAAGCACAGCATGTCGTCTCTACAATAAAGCTGGTTGATGACTTGGAGGAACAACAACTTCTTGAGGAAATTCTGGAAGACGTAAAGCCCGTTTTACAGCCTGAGTTGTAGGACTTTCATTATCTTCTTGTCTTAGAGCTTTCACGATCTAACTAATCTAATAACCTTTGATTGAATTCCATAGGCCTCTTTTCTCCTTTTTACTCTTATATTCAAGGTTATGCCAATAAGGTTGAATATAGAGATTTATATTCAGGCTTATTGCTGAGTGTTCGTTCTTAGCCTAGAACGCAAATAAGCCCCCACCGCATATGCGATGAGGGCTTATTTGATTTCGGTGGTTGCGGGGGGGATCTGGGTGTAGAGCTAAGCCCCGATCAGGTTCCCATAGCCCAAAGAAAGATTATCGCCACCTGCCGAAAGATTGGTAAGCCCGTAATCGTGGCTACTCAAATGTTAGATCACATTATTCAAGGTCATTTTTTGCTTATTAATTTCTAAACTATCGCCGGATTTGTGACTTGGTTCAATGTCTGCTAATCGCACAAAGCGGCTAAGAATTTTGATTACAAGTCAATATACTTAGAAGCTTACTGAAAAGAAATTGCAGTCAAACCACTAACATCAACCGTAGATCTAACATCAGCTAAATCATATTGATCTTGCATCAATAACCAGCTCTCAGCACTTCGGCCAAGAACAGCTTCAAGCTTAACAGCCATTTCTGCGGATACATCACTTTTCCCGCTGATCAAGCGACCAAAGGTAGAAGAATGCACACCAAGCTTCTTCGAAACTTCATTCGCTGATAACTCCAAAGGATCAAGATAGACTTCTTTGATAAACTCCCCCGGATGCGGTGGATTATATTGTTGATATTCCATTAGTGATAATCCTCGTAATTCACAATATAGACGTTACCATTCTCAAATATGAACGTTATCCGCCAGTTTCCATTGACTGTTATTGACCAAGTATCTGCTCGGTTTCCCGAAAGGTTGTGTAACTTCCACCCCGGCAATTTCATATCTTCGATGGTCATTGCAGTGTGCAGGGCTGACAATTGCAATCTTAACTTAGAAGCGTGGTTTGCCTGAATGCCAGCTTTGCTTCCTTTGGTAAAGAAACGCTCAAGCCCTTTATGTTTAAAACTCTTGATCATAACAATCACACTATACGCGTTACGCGCATAACGCAACATATTACATTTAAGAAACTGAATTTATTGTTGCGACCTCTCTAAGTACCAAAGTGGCAATCTTGGGAATATTTTACATCACCTAATGTCACTTACATTTATGAATGAACCATTTTTAATAAAACAAAGCTACGCACTTATGCGAAATGACACAAATTGGGTTCTATTAATAGGTCGGTGACATCTTATGAGTCCTCCTCTAACTATATTACAATTCGCACCAATAGCTCGACAGATATGTATAACTAAAACTGATTTACAGTGGTAAAGGCGTTTTCGTAAATATTTCGACAGCGACACATTATCAAAAACCGTTTACTTTTTTAAAGCTCCGGTAATCCCTCCCCTTTAACTCAATGAGTTAAAGGGGGCTTATTTTTAGAGACTATCAGTTAGATACACCTGTATTAACTCTTGATCACACTTGCCATTTAGACATCCACGTATTCAAGGTTATGCCAATAAGAAAGAAAGGGGGATTGGTCGCTGAAATATAGCGAAATTTACGATACTTCCCTATACTTCTCTAAATTTGCACTTGTTACCTTTTAGCCTAGAACGCAAAAAAGCCCCCTCAGCTAGTGCTGAGGAGGCTTTTAAGTACTTCATTGGTTGCGGGGGCTCTCGAGTAACTGTCTCTAATGTTCGTCGTCAATGACATGCAAAAGCTTGATATATAATATTTTTTCGTCTGGTACAGCCAAAGGACCTGTACCATGCAGTCAAAATTCAGGAAAGCAACAGGTAAAAGACCTGCCCCTTTCTCCCTTCGTCTAACCTTTGAAGAACGTGCCCAACTAGAAAAAGATGCCGAAGGCACGTCATTAAGCGCTTATATTAAGTGGCGCTTATTTGACCCTGGCAGACCACGTCCAAAGAAGCGTGGTAAAGACCCTGTCAAAGATCACAAGATACTGGCTGCCCTGATTGCCAAGCTCGGAAAATCACGCCTGTCGCAAAATATCAATCAGCTCGCCAAGGCCGTCCATACGGGCAGCCTGCCTGTCACACCGGAAACAGAAGCCGATTTACAAAAGGCCTCCAAAGACATTGCCGATATTCGTCTACTGCTGATTGAAGCCTTGGGATTAAAGGAATGATCATCAAGGCATCACAGCGCGGCGGATCACGCCAACTTGGCCTTCACCTACTAAAGACCAAAGAAAATGAGCATGTCGAAATCCATGAAATTCGTGGCTTCATGGCTGACAGTGTGCTCGGCACGATGAAAGAAGCCCAAGCCATTGCCATGGGCACAAAATGCCAAAGACCTGAAAACTGCTGTGCAGGATGCTTGGAATATTTCCGACAACCGCAAAGCCTTTGAACGCGCCTTGGAGGATCGCGGTATGCTCCTCGCCAAAGGGGACAGACGCGGCCATGTCGCCGTGACCTATGAAGGCGAAGCTGTATCCATCGCCCGCTATGCAGGCAAGAAAGCCAAAGAGGTTCGTGAACGCTTGGGCAAGCCGGATGACCTCCGTTCTGTTGCAGAAACCAAAAGCCATATTGCTGATTTTATGACCCCGCAAGTTCAGAAATATATGCGGGAAGCCCGTTTTCAATCTCATCAGGATATGAAACCGCTGCAAGATAAACGCCTTGCCATGATCCAAGCCCAAAAAGCGGAACGCCAGCGTTTGGAAGCCAAACAAAAAGAACGCTGGCAAGCCGAGACAAATCAACGCGCCGCCCGCATGCATAAAGGCTTTAAAGGCCTGTGGGACAAGCTCACGGGCAAGTATGCCGAACAACGCCGCCAGAATGAGCAGGAAACCTTCAACGCCTATCAGCGCGACAAGCAACAAGCCCACGATCTGCGCAAAGCTCAATTGGATGAACGGCGCAAGCTACAAGCTGACATTCAGCAAAACCGCATGGAAGCCACCAAACGCCAAGCCAAGCTCTACAAAGACCTCGCCAGCTATAAGCGCATGCAGGAAAAACAACAGGCCCGCCATAACGAGCGGTTCCATCAGCAATCAAAGACAAATCAGAAATCTGGCCCAGAACCCCAAGGCCCTGAGTTAGAGCGTTAATCTTCACCTTCAGAGACAAATGCCAACAGCAAGTCAAATTCCTCACGATCTGCCGCACGCAAGGCTGCAATATATTGTGCCCGCCTTTCACCTGCGGCTTGTAAATCAACCCCTGCCGTCCAGTTGATCGGCGGCAGACCAAAGACCTTTTCCATCATCAGGTCGCCCATGATGCGGGAAAAGCGGCCATTGCCATTGGGAAACGGATGAATGAAAACCAGCCTATAGTGAAGACGCGTTGCGGTCTCAAGTGGCTCAAAAGTGCTATGCTCCGCCCAATAACGCGCATCCCCCAGAGCATTTCTCAGCTCGACACCGATATACATCGGATCGACGCCAATATTCTTGCCTGTCAGGCGAAAACTGCCTGCCCATTCCCAGACTTGGCCGAACAGTTTTTTGTGCAATTCGCGCACAAAAGCTTCGTCAAAAATATCCGGTAATTTCTGACGGGACAGCCATTGTAGGCCTTCTTGAATATTGGCTTGCTCCAAATGATCCAGCTCGCCACGGGTGGTGATATGCTTGAACTTCAAGCCTTCCATTTCATCTGGATCAAGTGGCGTTGCGCCATCTGGCTCTTGAAATACTATCACAATCATTCATCCCAAAAATCTTTAGGAGGCCGCGCTTTCAGCTCTTGGGCTATACGCTCGACCTCATATCGCATTTGCTCATTTGACAGGCTTTGCGCTTCCAGCGCCATATGCTGGCCCGCCTTACTCACAAGTTTCCGCGCTTTTTTCTGTGCCTGAGCATCAATGACCTCTTCAATTTCATCCTTCGGCACAATGGCGTAAACAAAACGGCACTCCATCGCCTCTGCCATTTTTTGCATCGTGCCAATAGTGACAGACCCGTCCAGCTCGGTTTTTTCAAGTTTGGAAACCTGCGCGCGCGAAATACCTCGCCGTCTCGCCAATTGCGCACCAGACATTCCAATTGCTTTGCGCACGGTCGCTATCCACCCCTCATTAGGAATGTTGAGGCTAGCCGTTTGCTGACTAGCCTTATTGACCAGCGCCCGATATTGCTGTTTTACAATCTGTTGCAAGCTCATTGTTTTCTCTTAAGTTTACAAATTAATAATGAATGATAACATATAGGAATACAAATATCAACATTATGATTTCTTATAGGATGACAAAATGATAAGAATTGTCATCCCATAGGATATCAATACATCAGCACCCCCCAGACAATATAATCCGTGTTATCAGCACGAAACTCAGTAATATCGCCGTTTAAATCCATATCGCGAGCATAGGCTTCATCGTCAAAATAGAACCGGAGATGCTCAGGAATTTGCTCAAGAATGCCGCAGTCTTGCAGATAGTCCCAGCAATAGTAGAGATGGTCCCCAAAAACTGGACAGGGTGTTAAGGTGGGATAGCCGTTTTTAAAAAGGATTATCCGATGGCAAAACGCCGTAATCATTCCGCCGATTTTAAAACCAAGATCGCTTTAGAGGCTTTGCGAGAAAAACTGACGCTTCCCGAATTAGCCAAGAAATATGATGTGCACCCCAACCAGATTAGTACATGGAAGAAAAAAGCTTTGGCAAATATGTCAGATATTTTTTCCAGAAAGCAGGAGAAGCAAAAAGATAATCACGAAGCCGAAATCAAGGAGCTTCATGCCAAGATCGGAGAGTTGGCGGTAGAAAATGATTTTTTATCACGGGCCTTCAGTCGCTCTCTCGGGAAAGGCGGAAGGCAATGATTGTCCCTGTGGGAAAGCTCTCGCTCACTCGCCAGTGCCAATTGCTGAAAATCCCCCGTTCGACCTATTACTCTGTTTGCAAGGGGGAGAACGCTTATAATCTCAGGCTCATCCGGATGATTGATGAGAAGTTTTTGGAAGACCCGTGTTTCGGCTCTCGTCAGATGATGCGTTGGCTGCGGATGCAGGGCTATAACGTAGGTCGCAAGCGGGTTCGCCGTCTGATGAAGTTGCTGGGACTGGAAGTCCTTGTATCAACAGCCCAACACGTCAAAGCCGCACCCTGAGCACAAAATTTATCCATATCTTCTGCGGAACCTGGTGATTGATCGGCCCAATCAGGTCTGGTGTGCCGACATTACCTATATTCCGGTAAAACGGGGCTTTCTCTATCTGGTGGCGATCATGGACTGGTATAGCCGCAAGGTTCTGGCATGGCGGTTGTCCAATTCCATGGAGGCCAGCTTTTGTGTTGAGGCTTTGGAGGATGCGTTGAGCAAATATCCTAAGCCGGAAATATTCAATACGGATCAGGGCAGCCAGTTTACCGGCTTTGACTGGATTGAGACCCTGAAGGATCACAAGGTTAAAATCACAATGGATGGCAAGGGTCGCTGGATGGACAATGTCTTCATTGAACGGCTGTGGCGAAGCTTGAAATATGAATGTGTATATCTCTACGGTTTTGAAGGCGGCAAGGAGGCTCGTCAGAAAATTACCCACTGGATGGAGAAATATAACAAACACCGCCCCCATTCATCTCTTGACGGCGTCCCGCCAAATTGGGTTTATTACCGTTCTTCTGGGTTAACCCAGAAGAACGGTATGGCAGCATAAAATATCAACTCAGGCATCCCACCTTAAATTCGCTGCCAATCTGTCCAACATAAGGGGGTCACTTCTTATAGGTCTGATTATCAGCTAACTATCTATACGATAATTTACAATATTTCCCTAAATTTGCCCTTTCCCCGATTTTTCAGACGCAAAAAAGCCCCTCCGCTTTCGCAGAGAGGCTTTTCATTACTTCGGTGGTTGCGGGGGTAGGATTTGAACCTACGACCTTCAGGTTATGAGCCTGACGAGCT